>CAZPLZ010000078.1:0-8258 GCA_964587525.1 uncultured bacterium
GATGTTAGTCGTTTTCCATCGTGACGCGCTGGACTTCTTGGACCGTGGTTTGACCGGTCCGCCATTTTTCAAGGGCCAGGTTTCGCAGGCTGCGCATCCCCTGGGCTTCCGCGGCGTTTCTGATGGTTGACGTGTCCGCACGGTTGTAAATGAGCTCCTGAATCTCCGGCGTGTTGCGCAACATTTCGTAAATGCCGAGCCGGCCTTTGTACCCTGTCATGTCGCAGCGCGGGCAGCCGGTGCTCTTGAAGAACGTGCCGTCGTTCAGTTCCTTGGCGGTCACCTCGAGTTTTTTGAGGTCATCCTCGGTGGGGATGTAGGGGGTGCGACAGTGAAGGCAGATACGTTTCATCAGACGCTGCGCCACGATCAGCCACACGGCGGTGCCGACATACCCAGGTTCGATGCCGATGTCAATGAGGCGGGCGATGGTGGAGGGCGCGTCGTTGGTGTGCAGGGTTGAGAAGAGTAAATGCCCCGTCAGCGCTGCCTGGATGGCGATCTTCGCGGTCTCCATGTCGCGAATTTCCCCGACCATCATGATATTGGGATCCTGCCGCAGCGCGCTGCGCAGGGCGGTGGCGAAGTCCAGTCCGACTTCGCTGTCCATCTGCACTTGGGTGATGCCGGGCATTTCGTACTCCACGGGATCCTCGAGTGTCACAAACGACCGCTTGGGATCATAAAGCGCGTTGAGCGCTGAGTAGAGCGTGGTCGTCTTGCCGCTGCCCGTCGGACCGGTATGCAGGATCAGGCCGTACGGGGAGCTGATCGCTTCATGATAGATCCGAAGCTCTTCCTCTTCGAAGCCAAGTTTTTTGAGATCGAGTTGAAGCGAGGACTGATCCAGGATCCGCATGACCACGTTCTCCCCGTCCATCTGCGGGATGACTGACACACGCAGATCGATGGTCTTCTCGTGCACTTTGATCTTGATCCGGCCGTCCTGGGGTTTGCGCCGCTCGGTGATGTCCATATTGGCCATCACCTTGTACCGGGCGATGATGCTGCGTCGCAAGGCGGGCGGCGGAGATGGCGTTATCTGCAGGGTCCCGTCGATCCGGTAGCGCACCACCAGGCCTTTCGCGGTCGGGTTGAGATGAATGTCGCTGGCCCCCCGTTTCACCGCTTCATGGATGATGTAATTGCATATCCGCTTGACCGGCGCCTCGTTGGCGGCTTCGACGCTGTACTCTTCCGCTTCCAAGTCCGTGCTTGCCACCTCGACGTTTGAGCTCATCTGCTCGATCAGGGAGGCGGGGTCCAGGGTTTCCGTGACCTCAGGTTGCTTGGGGCCCGCGATCGGAGTTTCGGCTGGATACAGCGCGTTCAGCGCCTCGGAGATCTGGGAGATCGGTGCCACCAGGAGCTCGAGGGTCGCGTTCGCTGGAAGCCGGACCGCCCGCTTGAGTTCCTGCTGGTCCACGTCACCAGGATTTTCCACGGCCAGCTTAAGGGTTTGCCGGTCACCTTGGAGTGGGACCAGGCGGAAACGCTTGGCAATCTCCGCTGGCACCAGTTGTCCAGCTTGGCCGTTGGGCGTCGTGTGACTGAGATCGATGGTTTCGAGGCCGAATTGATGGGCCAGGAAATTCACCAGGGGGAGTTCTTCGATGAACTTCAATTTGACGAGCCCCTGGAGCAGCGTTAGACCGTTGCCTTTGCCCTCGTGAAAGGCCATCTCCAACTGCTCGTCGGTGATCAGGCCTTCCGCGACCAGAGTCTGCCCGAGTCGGTGTGGGTCCATGGCCAAGCTTCCTTTCATGTATCTTACCTTTCTAGTTTCAACTTGACTAGGGTGAACAGGATCCTCAGTCCGTCCAGCGCATGGATTTTTTTCCCTTCGCGGTACGTGCGCGGCGAGTAGCGAACCGGGACTTCAAGAATCGGGACGTGCGCTTTGAGCAATCGGGCGGTAATCTCGGCTTCCACCTCGAACCGCTTCGACTGCAACCGCAGCGACCTCAGCAGGCGGGTTGACGCCGCTTTGTATGCGCAGGCCATGTCAGTCAGCGCGGAGCCAAAGAGCAGGTTGGTGGTGCCCGTGAGCAGCCGGTTGGAAAGCTTAGGAAGCCATGGCAGTGGTGTCTTGGTGCGTTGCGCCTGAAACCGGGTGCCGAACACGGCCACCCCGGGCCGGCGTGCGAGCACCCGCAGCAGCTTCGGGATATCCCGCGGGTTGGTTTCCAGATCGGCGTCCTGGATCAGGGTGAAGTGTCCCCGGGCGGCGGCGAGCCCGGTGCGGATGGCTGCCCCCTTGCCTCGATTGCGAGCGTGTCGCAGTACGCGAATGCCCGGCTTGGCCAAGCGGTGCAGTATTGAGCTGGAGGCGTCGGTTGAGCCGTCGTCAATGACCAGGATCTCTTTGCGCAACTTTAAAGCGGCCAGCGTCTTGAGCACCCGGGGAAGCGTGCGGGCTTCGTTGTACACCGGAACCAGAATCGAAACGAGGGGCGCGGGTCCTGCCCGGGGCGCCACTACTTCTTTGGTTTGGGCTGGTACTTGGCCAACTCCAAGAGCACAAACATGAAGTCTTTCCGCCGTTTGACTATGAGGAGCACTTGTCGCGCTTTGGATTTGAGCCTGGCATATTGCTCCTCGAAATCGTCGAGGGTGAGGATTGGCACCCCCTCGAGCGTTTTGATCACATCTCCCTCGCGCAGGCGCGCCTCACCCGCGGCCGTTCCAGTCTCGACGAACGAAACGAGCACGCCCTCACGGTTCTCCAGCAGGAAGTCCCGGAAGAGGTCTTGGGTGATCTCTTTGACATTGAATCCCCAGTCGGTTTCAATTTTACACGCCTTCATTTTTGGCTGTTCACCCGCCGTCACGGCCAGGGTGACGAGTTTCCTGTTCCGCTTCACGCGGGCCCACATGCGGGTGCCGGCAGCACTGCTCCAGATCATTCGTGAAAACTGGGTCAATTCCTCCTCGTTTTCGGCGCGGATCTTCTTCCCGTTGAATTCCAGGATGATGTCGCCCTGGTGGAAGCCGGCCTTGGCCGCGGGGGAGTCCTTCACCACCTCGCTGATCAGCACGCCGCCCGTTCCCTTGAGGCTGAAGTAACTCGCTAACTCTTTGGTCAGCGGCTGGATGGACAAGCCGATCCACCCGCGCGATGCTTTCCCACCCGTCAGCAGTTGGCTCATCACCTCTTTAACCGTGTTGATGGGGATCGTGAAGCTGATGCCGCGTCCGAGCCCCATCGAGTTGATGCCAATGACTTCGCCCTTGAGGTTGACCAGGGGTCCGCCACTGGAGCCGGGGTCGATCGACGCATCGGTTTGGATGAAATCCGTCGTGAAACTGAATCCGGAGTCCACCTTGTGGTAGGGGTTGAGACTGGCCAGCGAGCGTCCTTTCCCGCTGACGATGCCAAAGTATACAGTCCGGTCAAACCCGTACGGGTTGCCGACCGCGAGGATCCATTCGCCCACATTGACCGCATCGGAATCGCCCAGCGAGGGTACCGACAGGTCAACACCTTTGGGATCGATTTTGATAAGCGCGAGATCGGTCTGCCGGTCAGAGCCGATGAGCGTCGCTTCAAGCTTGCTGCCCTTCGGCAGGGTGACCGTGATGAGTTTGGCTTCATCCACGATGTGGTGATTGGTGATGATGTGCCCGTCCGTATTGAGAATCATGCCGGAGCCCAGCACCTGGTATTTCCGGTCGCCCTTTTTCTGTACCGCTTCGATGTGTACGACCCAGGGTTTGACACGGCTGGATACGTTCACGATCACTTCCTGCAGGCGTTCAAAGATCTTGAGCGGCTCGGCCATGGCTTCTATCATTGGGTGCGGCTCGGAAGAGCTAGCGGGAGCTGGCGCGGCGGCAAGCGTAGTTACGCTAAGCGCAATAGCACCTGTGATCAGGCGCGTCATGGTCTAAAATGATAGCATGCAAGGGCGCAAGGTGCTGATGGCGCTCCTCGTCGTCGGGTGTGGCACGACCGGTCTGGAAGTTCGGACCACACTGGACGCCGCTGACTGGACGCCGGCGCAGGTGCTGCTTCTGCCCGCGGCGGTCGCGGACAAGGCAATCCCACCCGCACGAGGTCTGCCTGGAGGGGTGTCCCGTCCCACGGCTGGCGATGCCGGTGCTTTGACGATTGAAGCGTTAGAAGCTGAGTTGCGGGAGCGCACCACCCTCACCTTCCTGTCCCAAGCTGAACAGCCGTTCAGCCGTACCGTCACGGCCTCGCTGGTTGAGCAGCTCAACAAGCAATACCTGAACACGCGCGCGGTCAACCCTCACCTCGCTCAGGAGCTAGGTCCTGAACTTGCCTGTGATGCCATCCTTCTGACGGCGGTGCTGCGCTATGGTCCTCAGGTGGAAGGGGGCCTGCAGCAGATGACACGGAGCGTTGACGCCAAGGTTGGACAGAGTGACCTGGTCATCCGTTCGGCAGCGACCCGGGTGGTGGTCTACTTCAACGCGCAGATGCGGTGCGCGCTGGTCCGATTGTCCGACGGCGCCATCGTCTGGGACGCCGCGGTTCGGAAGCGCCGCAAACGTGGGTTATTGCGGGAGGCGACTCAGGAAACCGTCCTGAGGGAAGCGGTGAACACGCTGCTCTCCGCCTTCCCGTACCTCAAGCTCGACGAGAACTAGATGCGGACAAAGTCCGGCAGCTCGTTAGCGGCTGAGGGTGTTTAGGAGCTGGATCAGCCGGTCGAGTTCTTCGTCGGAATAAAACTGGATGATGATAGCTCCACGCTGGCCGCCCTTGCGGAGCTTGACCTTCGTGCCAAGCGCCCGGGAGAGCTCTTCCTCAAAGGCGCGGAGAGATGAGTCCTTCGTTCCACGAGGGGCGGCAGCTCTGCCCTGTTGTTGTGCGGCCGATTCCGCTTGCCGGACCGAGAGTTGGTTCTGGACGATCCGGCGGTACAGGGCGAGTTGGGCCGCAGGTGTGTCGAGCTGGAGGATGGCACGGCCATGGCCGGCGGTGATGCGGTCTGCGCTGACCGCCTCTTGAATATCCCGAGGGAGCTTGAGCAACCGCAGCATGTTGGCGATCGTGGCCCGGTCCTTCCCTAGCCGTTTGGCGAGCTCTTCCTGGGTCAGGTCCTTCAGCAGAGCCTGGTAGCCGGCCGCCTCCTCCATGGCGTTGAGGTCTTCACGCTGGAGATTCTCGATCAACGCCAGCTCCAGAGCTTCCTGGTCCGAGACCTCGCGCACCAGCGCAGGGATCGTTTGCAATCCCGCCTGCTGTGCCGCCCGCCAGCGCCGCTCCCCCGCGATCAGCTCGTAGCCGGTCCCAGTGCGCCTCACCAGCACGGGCTGCGTGACGCCCTTTTCCTTGATGGTGGCCGTGAGCTCAGCCAGGGTTTGCGGGTTGAACGACTTGCGAGGCTGCGCCCGGTTGGGTGAAATCGAGCTGATGGCGAGTTCGTGTAGCGCGCTTGGCATCTTCCGGCTTGAAGAGAGCAAGGCGCTTAAGCCCTTGCCTAAGGCACGCCGCTCAGCCATTAACGAGGGGCTCCGGCCCGGTATTTCTTTAGAAACTCACGGGCCAGTTGAACGTGCGCAGCGGCACCCGGTGACCTGATGTCGTACAGGATGACCGGTTTCCCGAACGAAGGAGCCTCGCTGAGGCGAACATTCCGCGGGATCACCGTGCGGAACACGCGTTCTTTGAAGTGCACGCGTACCTCACGGATGACCTGTTGAGCCAGCCGGGTCCGCCCGTCATACATCGTGAGCAGCGCACCTTCTATCTCCAGGCTGGGGTTCAGCTCCATGCGCACCAGATCCACGGTATCCAGGAGCTGCCCCAGTCCTTCCAGCGCAAAGTACTCGCATTGGACCGGCACTAGGATAGCATCAGCCGCCGTCAGAGCGTTGACCGTGAGCACGCCGAGGGACGGCGGACAGTCCAGGAAGATGAAGTCGTAGCCGTGGCGCAACGGCTGAAGGGCCTGCCGGAGGCGGAACGCCCGGTCGTCCGCTTTAAGGATCTCCATCTCGATCCCGTTGAGGTTCGTGCTGGAGGGCGCTAGCTTGAGCGCCGGGAGCTCCGTCGTCCGGATGATGTCCACGAGTTGCGCTTCACCCAGCAGCACCTCGTTCAGGCTGGCCGGAATCGCCATCCGGTCCACGCCCAGCGCGCTCGTGGCATTACCCTGTGGGTCGCAGTCCACGAGCAGACAGGACCACTCCATCGCGGCTACGCAGGCAGCAAGATTCACGACGGTGGTGGTTTTCCCCACCCCGCCTTTCTGGTTGGCGACAGCGATGACTCGAGGCATGCCCCCTAGGGGGGAAGCAAGCTCGTCGGTTACTTCATGAAGGGGCGAGGCGAGACGGGGACACCGTAGAGCCGCACCTCATAATGGCAGTGTGGCCCGGTTGCATTGCCGGTGGAGCCTACATAGGCGACGACGTCGCCCCGCCGGACGCGGTCTCCTCGAGACACCTTGAGCCTGGAGCAGTGGGCGTAGCGGGTGGAGTAACCGTACCCGTGGGAGATCTGGACCACCTTGCCGTAGCCGCCCCGGGTCCAGCCTGCATGCACCACCAAGCCGTCTGCGGTTGCGACGACCGGGTTTCCAAGCTTGTTCGCGATGTCCACCCCTTGGTGCAGGGTTCCCACCTCACCCGTGACCGGCGAGATCCGCTCTCCATAGGCGGAGGTGATCCAGCCGCGGACAGGCCAGCCTGAGGGTGTGGAAGCTACCAGGGAGATCAACTCCTGGTAATCCCGGAAGATTTCCTCCCCCACTTTCTTAAGATTTGAAACACGTTGTGGGATTTCTTCGGGCAGGAAGGGCATGTGGCGGTAGCCGTCCGGATACGCCCCACCTTCTCCGACGCCCTCCTTCGCCGCGCGCCGGGTCCGTGCCAGAAGGTGTTTCAGCTCACTCTCGAGCGGCGCCAGTCGCTTCGCGAGCGCTTCGGTCTTCGCCACTTCCTTCACATACGACTCGTTCTGCTCGGCCAGGTGCGTGGTCAGAAGCCGCATCGCCTCGTAGTTAATGTGCCTGGTCAACAGAAAGGCACCGACCCCCAGGCTGATAACCCACACGGCCAGCAGCGAAACGAGGACGAAGGTTGGCAGGCGCAGCCGGTACGAGCGTGCGCTGGCGTATGGGAGCAGGAGCAAGGTAATGGGACGCATCAGTCTATTCATAAGTTGCTCTCTTCTAAAAATTGTAACAGGTCAGCAGGGAGTACGCTATGCTTTGAATGAGGTGTTGCTGTTTTGTCTGGTGCTGTCCACTTTTTCTACTCTGCCTCTGGTCTACGGCCAGCAGGGCAGCAGCCCTGCTGGCCGTTTGCCGGCAGGCACGTTCACGGTTGTGGCGATTGGAGACGTGCTGCCCGGTGTCGCTTATGACGCCGCAATTCAGTCAGGACAGAACCCGTTCCGCCATCTCACCCCTCAACTGTCCGGTGCTGATCTGGCCTTGGCTAATCTCGAAACGCCGTTGAGCGATCGGGGCACCCGGGCTCTCGGAAAGAAATTCACCTTCCGGGTCCCTCCTGGCCGGGCGCGCCTTTTGGCCGGCGCCGGTCTGGACGTGCTGGGGCTCGCCAACAACCATATCTTGGATTATGGACCCCAAGCGCTTCAGGACACGACCGAGGCGCTCTCCCGGTTCGGCTTGCTGTGGTGTGGCGCTGGACGCCATCTGGGTGAGGCGCGCCAGCCTGCGCGTTGGGTGGTTCAGGGGAAACGGGTGGCGGTGCTGGCGTATAACCGGACGTACCCGTTGAAATTTTGGGCGAGCGAGACCGAGCCGGGAACCGCGTATGCCGATCTCAACATTGTCCGGGAGGACATCACTCGGGCCCGGCGCGCCAACGACGTGGTGATCGTCCTGGTGCACTGGGGACGGGAGAAGCAGCACACCCTCAGGCCATACCAGCGCCCGGTGGCGAGGGCGGCCATTGAGGCCGGCGCCTCGCTGGTGATCGGGGCGCACCCGCATGTGATGCAGGGGGTGGAACGCATCGGCCCTGGAGTGGCCGTCTACAGTCTAGGGGACGGCGTATTTGGCGGCGCCCACAGGCGCACGGAGGACGGTCTGATGCTGCGGGCGGTGTTTGGCCCGTCAGGCTTACGCGAGGTGGAATTCTTCGCCCTGCAGACGAGCAATAGAGATACCGACTATGCGCCCCGGATCAGAATGGGCGAGGCGGCTTTAGAGCCGCTGGCGCTCGTCATCCGGCTGGCCGCACAATTGGGGACCACGCTGACGCCTGGTGCCTCGGCGGAAGGGTTCCCGTGTGCTAGGCTCGTTCTCGCTGAATAA
>CAZPLZ010000078.1:8358-14786 GCA_964587525.1 uncultured bacterium
CTTTTTCCGCATCCTGTTAGAGGAGGTCTGGTAATCTGAGATGGTGTTGACGGCTAGGGTGATTCGGGTTGGCCATAGCCCGGACCCGGACGATGCGTTCATGTTCTATGCCCTGCTGAAGGGCAAAGTCTCCCTGGATGGGATGCGGTTCGAGGAAGTGGTGGAGCCGATCGAAGACCTCAACCGGCGCGCCTTACGCGGCGAGCTGGAGGTGACCGCGCTCTCAGCGCATGCGTATGCAAAATGTGCGCACCGTTACTGGATTCTTTCCGCTGGCGCCTCGGTGGGGCGCGGCTACGGTCCGGTTCTCGTGGCGCGCACGCCCCAGAACATCGAAGCCTTGTCCGGTCAGCCCGTCGCCGTGCCGGGAGAGCTGACAACCGCGGCTCTTCTCGCCCGGCTTATCCTGCCTGGGGCGCGGTATGTGTCCTGCCCCTTCGATAAGGTCTCGGATGCCGTGCTGTCGGGTCAGGTGAGGGCCGGTGTGCTCATCCACGAGGGCCAGCTCACGTACGCTTCCCAAGGGCTAACGAAGCTCCTGGATTTTGGGCAGTGGTGGGCGGAGCAGACGGAGGGACTGCCGCTTCCCCTTGGGCTAGACGTCGTGCGCTCCGATCTGGGCGAGGAGACCGCGCTTGCCATCAACCGTGCCCTCAAAGATTCCATTGGGTACGCCCTTGCCCACGCCGGAGAAGCGCTGGAATACGCCAGGGGCTTTGGGCGAGGTATCAGTCCCGAGGTGAACAGCCGGTTCGTTTCGATGTATGTGAACGAGGATACGCGTGCGTTGCCTTTAGACGGCCTGACCGCGCTGACGGCGCTGTACCGCCGTGCCGCCGCGGCTGGGCTCCTTTCGCATGCGCCGGATGTGAGGGTGATCGGCTTAAGCGTTGTCCCTTCATAAAGCGCTCGCAGCCCTCTGCGCGCGCGCCTCGGCTTCCGCGGCGGTGCTGCTGGATGTCAATGGGGTTCAACTGGCGTCCCACCAGCTTCCGAAGCGGATCGACGCGCGGCCCTTGACTGCACTGCTCGCAGGTAACGTTGCCGCCGCCGAAGAGCTTTCCCGTCACTTTGGGGGGGGGACCTTCCGCGTGATCGTCAATGAGGGCAGGAGGCTGAATCTGTGTTTCGCCAGGGTGGCGGAGTCAACGATTCTCGTTGTGCTGTTCGAGGACTCCAACGCCCTGGGCCGAGTCCGTCTCTTTTGCGAAAAATCGGCTCCTGAACTCGCCGCGCTCGTTCAGGTGATCCCCAAACCGGCTTCAAAGCCACACGTGCTCTCCCCCCCAGGGGAGGGCCGCCTCGCTTCTGGCCATGGCGCCGTCCCCCCCTTGGACAAGGAGGCGGCGGCCATGCGCGAGGTGCTTTCGGAGCTGTGTCTCTCGACTTTTTCCCAGCTTGCCATGGTGATTTCCACGGACGGACGGGCGGTGGCTGCTGGGGGGAAAACGAAGGACTTCGAGCTTCCCACCATCGCGGCGCTGGCGGTGGGCAATCTGACGACCAGCCGGAAGCTCGCGCACATGCTAGACGAGCCAGAGTTCTCACTGCTGATTCAGCATGACAAACGGAATAACCTGTTCATGGCCGCGATCGAAAGTCATGCGGTTCTGATGGTGGTGTTCGACGAAGCCACGGCTTTTGGTGCGCTTAAAGCGCGGGTCCGCCGTGCAACCGCCCAATTGCAGTCCCTCGTTTCACCGTGTTTGGAAACCGGTCAGGCGGAGGGGGGGGCGGCCTCCGAAGAAAGTCAGCTTCGCCCCCCTCTGCCTGACCGGGAGTAGATGCGAATCATCCGGTCCATCGCAAAGCAGCGGGCACTCTCCACGCGCTGGCGCAGGCAAGGTTTGACCATCGGATTCGTCCCGACCATGGGTGCGCTGCACGAAGGGCATCGGTCGCTGGTGCGCAGGTCGCTGAGGCGTTGCGACCGCACGGTTGTGAGCATCTTGGTGAATCCCATGCAGTTTGGTCCACGGGAGGACTTCAGACGGTATCCCCGATCCTTTACCGCTGACCGCCGGGTGCTCGCTCGCGCTGGTGTGCATGCGCTGTTTGTGCCCAGTGGGGCGGCCATGTATCCCAAGGGGTTTGCGACGGCGGTGGAAGTCGGTGGCCCGCTGACGTCTGGCCTGTGCGCTCCGTTCCGGCCTGGACACTTCCGCGGTGTGGCCACGGTGGTCGCCAAGCTCTTCCACATTGTTACACCACACGTTGGGTATTTCGGTCAGAAGGACGCTCAGCAGGCCGCTGTCATCCAGCGGATGGTGAGGGATCTTAACCTCGGTCTTCGTGTCGAGGTGCTGCCGACGGTGAGGGAGGGCGACGGGCTAGCCGTAAGCTCGCGCAACCGTTGGCTCACGGCTGCCGAGCGCCGGGCCGCGCCAGTCCTCATCCGGGCGCTGCGCGCCGGACGGGCGGCCATCCATGACGGAGCGCGGCGGGCTGGGGCGGTCAAACGTGTGATGCGGCGTCAACTCTCCTCCGAGTCGCGCGTTAAGATACAGTATGTCAGCATCGTACGCGCCGGCACCCTGCAACCAGTGTTGCGCCTCCGTGGGGGAATTTTGCTGGCCCTGGCCACGAGGCTGGGCCGTACCCGCTTGATCGACAGTCTCGTGGTCCGCGTTCCATCATGAAGCGGCGAGTGGGTCTGATTGGCTGCGGCGTTATCGGCCGGATGGTGGCGGCGGCGTTCCGCGCAGGGAAGCTGCCGGGACGGCTGGTGGCGGTCTGCGACCTCAAAGCCGCGGCGGCGGAGCGTCTTGCGCAGATGCTGACCCCCAAGCCCAGCATCACCTCGCTGCCCGGGGTTATTCGCGCTTCGGACGTGGTCATGGAGTGCGCGCACGCGGACGCGGTGCCCGCCGTGGTCCGCGAAGCACTCGAGGCGCGCCGTGATCTGGTCATCATGAGTGTGTCGGGATTGCTCAGGCACCCTCGGCTGATCGCGGCAGCCAGGCGCAGCCGGAGCCGGTTGGTGGTGCCTTCGGGCGCGCTGGGCGGCCTGGACGCGCTGCGGGCGGCGGCTGTTGCGGGCCTCAAGGCGGTCACCCTTGTGACCCGCAAGTGTCCCCAAGCACTTCAGGATGCGCCGTACCTGAAAGCGAGGGGGATCACGCTGGCTGGAATCAAACGGCCTCGGGTCGTGTACACGGGGAACGCGGCGGGCGCGGCGCGGGGGTTTCCTTCCAACTTGAATGTGGCGGCGACGGTCTCGTTGGCGGGGCTGGGTCCTCGTGCCACGCGGGTTACGATCATTGCGGACCCGGCGCTCAGGGTTAACGTGCATGAGCTGCTTGTGAAAGGGGAGTTCGGGCAGGCCATGATCCGGGTTCGGAACAAGCCGTCGCCGGATAATCCGCGCACCAGCCATCTGGCGGCGCTCTCCGCCATCGCCGCCTTACGATGTTTGCTGGAAGGTGTCTCCATTGGCGGGTAATGGTCACATATCTACCCGGCCTCGAGGACTCGGCCCGCAGACGACCACCCCTACCCTCTCCCATATGCGGGAGAGGGAGTTGAGGAATAAGAGTTATAGAGGTGGAGGGAGCGGCTGGTATCCTGCCAGGTTGATCGCTCTTGCGTTGGTGACCCTCTTCTCTACAACAGCTGGCGCTCAGGAAGATGCGCAGGCGAGGAAGACGATTGCCCTGCTGCGTGCCAATCTCGCACCCCTGCGTGACCTTACGGCTGACGTGACGGTGGAAACCAAGATGAAACGGCTGTGGACCGAACAGCTCTACCGTCAGCGTTACACGTACGCCTTTAAGAAGCCTTCCTTCATTCGGATCGAGTTTCTTGAGCCGGCCGGAGATGTGCTGATCGCCAAGGGGAAGACCGTCTGGAAAAACGGGAAGCGCACGAGAGGTCGTGCCGTGCCGGATGAAAGCGCATCTCCCTTAAGCCTGTGGGCTCTCACCGTTGGCGCGGAGGAGCTTTACCGGGATTACACGGTGACCTCGTTTCGTGAGCCGACGCGGCCAAGGCTTTCTGGCCTTCAACTGGTTCCCAAGGGCCGGGCTGTGACCGCGGCTTCCGTGCGGGTGTGGGTGGACACGGAGCGCGGGGTGGTGGATCAGGTGAAAGTGTTTGGGGCCAAGGAGAAGCTCCTCTCGACGAGCGCGGTCAGCAAGTTCAAACGGATAGGGCAACTCTGGTTGCCGGTGACGGTGGTGACGTATGGCTGTGATGGTCGGTGCAAAACGACCATCGTGTACAAAAACGTGAAACTCAACAGCGGGCTCCCGGATTCGCTGTTCACTCCTAAAAAAGATGAGTGAGTAAACTGCTCGTGACGTGATCATGCATGTCATCGTTGACGGTTATAATGTGATGCATGCCTTGCCGGTCGGGCAGGAGTGGCCAGGCCGGTCGTTTAAGGAACGGCGCAACGTGTTCCTTGACCGTCTGAACGCTTACACCGGAGAGCGGGCGCACCGGGTGACGGTGGTCTTCGATGGGGCCAAGGGGGGTGACGAGATGGGTGGTTCTGAAACGCACGGCGGCATTCAGGTACTCTATACAGCGCGTGGGATTGAGGCTGACCAGGTCATCCGGGAGCTCGTGGAGCGCGCTTCGCCCCCGGGCGAAATCCTGCTCGTGAGCTCAGACAAGAGCGTATCTGGGTACGTGCGCAGCCTCGGCGCCTCCACCGCTCGAGCGGACGAGCTGGTTCGCCGGCTGCAACCAGTCTCTCCCCCCGGGCGCTCCGTGGCCGAAGACTTCGAAACACAGGTGAAGGGATGTATCCAGAACCCTCGACGAAGCCGCTTGGCAAAGCCGCACCCTAAGGAGCGTCTTCAGCTTTGGTGAAATTACACCCCTGGAGCTGTGACGTATGATGCGCTGGTTGCGCGGGCAGGTTGCGAAGGTGATCTTCGGCGTCGTGCTGGCCGCGTTTGTAGCCTGGATCTTTCTCGAGGTAGGCATGCAGGGCAGAGTCGGAACGCCGGCCGGTTCGGTGGCCATGGTGAACGGCGAGCCGGTCACCTCCCAGGAGTTCTGGCTGGTCTACAACCAGGAAGTGGAAAGCACCTGGCAGGCGATTCGCGGTTCCATGACCGAGGCGGACGAGCGCGAGCTGCGCAAGACTGTGCTGAACCGGCTGGTCGATCAGACGCTGATCTGGCAGGAGGCCAAGCGGCTCCACTACGCCGCCTCAAAAGAAGAGGCGGAAGCCAGCATCCGCTCCCTCCCGGCGTTTCGGAACGAGCAAGGGCAGTTCGATCCCGCCCGCTACCAGGCTGTGCTCAATCGGCTTGGCATCCCGCAGCGGCTCTTCGAGATGCAACAGGAGCGTGCCATGTCAACGTCTCGTCTGGAAGCGTTCAACCGCGATTCGGTCCGGGTCACGGATCTGGAGTTGTGGCTGGAGTACCTGCGCTGGCACCGCCGCACCCGGGCCTTGATTCTGAAGTTCCCGCTGGCCGAGGCCAAGGCCAAACTTGAGATCACAGCGGATGAGGTCAAGGACTACTGGACCCAGAACCGCAAGCAGTTCGAGAAGGAGGAGCGGGTCCGCATCCGCCATATTGTCGTGGCGGCCAACCCGCAGGGCGGTTCGGAGGCCGCGGCGCAGGCGCGGGCCAAGATGGAAACCATCGTGACGGAGATCAGGGGAGGGGCCGATTTTGCAGATGTGGCGCGCCGGAAGTCCGATGACGCCAACACCGCGCAACGCGGAGGCGACCTGGGCTGGCGGGGGCGGGGCGAGCTGATTGAGGAATATGACCAGCGCGTGTTTAAGCTTAAGGCCGGTGAGATAACCGAGGTCTTTCAGACGCAGTTTGGCTTCCACGTCATCACGTGCGAGGAGCGCCAGGAGGAGGAGAAGCCCGAGTTCGAGGAGATCAAGGACAAGATCCGCGATGACATCCTGACGGCACGCGCCCGGCGGCAGCTTCTCGCTGAGGTCACCCGGGCCGCGTGGCAGGCCAAAAAGGAGAAGGATCTTGAGAAGGCAGGAGCGCTGGTGGACCGGTCGCCGGTGAAGACCGCTTGGTTCGAGCGCGGTGAGAAACCGCCCGCGGGCCTGTCGGCCGAGACCGTGGACCTCCTCACGCAGTCGCTGGCGCCGCTTGAACCTTCCGATATCACGGGCGTGATTCAAACCGACGAGGGGTTTTTCCTGGCGCAGTTGATCGACGAGCAGCACCAGCGGGTGCCGGAGGCTGGCTTCCTTGAGGAACGGGCGACGATCGAGCCGGTGTTGCTGGCCCGAAAGCGGCGCGCCGCCTACGACGCCTGGCTGGGCAGCTTGCGGGAAAAAGCCAAGATCAAAATTTTACTCGACGGAACGTAAAGGCAGGACGGGTCGGAGGGGAGTGAGCGGTCGCTGGCCGACCGGTAGCAGGGACTGAAAAAGCCTCAACGGAGCGAAGGGGCAGACTTCTCGGGCACGCTCGCCGTCTCCTGCCTTTGGCGCC
>CAZPLZ010000079.1:0-14718 GCA_964587525.1 uncultured bacterium
CTCGCTTCGCTCGCTCAGGGCCCCGAGCGAAGTCGAGGGGCTGGCACGTTCAGCATCCAGTCGCGTCCGGACGCCGATCTGGCGTGCGTTCCTGGCCCGTGGTGACCGTGTCGTCCGGACGCGACCTGAACGCACCGCGACTCCGCACCGGTCGGCCAGCGACCGCTCAGCCCCCTCCGACCCGGCCTGCCGGACTTTTTCCGCATCCTGCTAGAAAGCTAGTCCGCCTGTTGCGCCAGGCGCTCCACCAGTTGCTGCATATCGGCGGGCAGATCGCTCTCAAACTTCATGGACTTTCGTGTGAACGGGTGCGCGAAGGTCAGTCGTGTGGCATGCAGAGCCTGCCGGCCGATCAAAGAGGTGTGCGCCGCCCGGCCGTACTCCTGATCCCCCAGCACCGGCCAGCCCAGGGCCGCAAAGTGCACCCGGATCTGGTGGGTGCGCCCGGTCCCCAAGGTGACCCGCACCAGGCTGGCGGCCTTGAAGGTCCTCTCCACCGCGTAATGAGTCACAGCCTTACGCCCGCCGGCTGATACCACGGCGAACCGTTTCCGGTGACGCGGGTCCCGGCCCACGGCGGCTTCAATTGAACCTCGATCTGGCCTGGGCACCCCGGCCACCACCGCGAGATACTCGCGTTTGAGTTCGTGCCCCTGAACCATACGGGACAATTTCCAGTACGCCGCATCCGTTTTCACCAGCACCATCAGCCCCGATGTGCCCCGGTCCAGCCGGTGCACCACGCCGGGCCGCACCCGGCCCGCGGCCGGTGCGAGCGGGATGCCCATCCCCAGAAGGATGTTCACCAGCGTGCCTCCCTTCCGCCCAGCGCCTGGGTGCACCGTAAGGCCTGCCGGCTTGTCCACCACCAGCAGATGCGCGTCCTGGAACACTATGGGGACGCTGCCGGGTTCACCGGCCAGCGTAACCGGCACCTCAGGCGGCAGTTCGCCTTCGAGGACGTCGCCTGCTTTCACATGCCGGCGAGGCTTAATCGACACTCCGTTGAGCTTAAACGCGCCAGATTCGAGCAGATCCACCGCCCGGCTGCGGGAGACACTCAATGCTTGCGCCACCCACACATCCGCACGACAGCCAGCAATTTCAGCCGTTGCAACGAATTTCGCCACGTTTATTGGGAATAGGAACGCCGGTTCAAAGGGCGGAAGAGCAGGACGAGACCAATTGAGGCGCCGATCACACTGAAGAACTGTGAGACCGAAAGGCCAGCGAGGACCGGACCACGAGGATCGTCGCGCAGAAACTCCAGGGCGAAGCGCAGCACAGCGTAGCTGATGAGAAACAAGGCGAATACTCTCCCCCGTTTCCCGGTAGGGGCATCGACGGGGCGAGTCTTCGAACCTGATGTGGGCACGAAGAGCAGCGCGAGACCGATCGTCAAGGAACCGGCCGCTTCGTAGAGTTGCACCGGATGCCGGGACACCGCGTCGCCCAGCCCCGGCAACACCCAGCCCCAGGCCACCGGCGTGCCGTAGCAACAGCCGTTCAGCCAGCAGCCCAGCCGGCCGATCGCCAGGGCGACGCCCATGCCGGGGGCAATGACGTCACCGAACGCGAGAATGGGCAGCCGGCGGCGTTTCAGCCACCAGATCGCACCCAGCGTGCCGCCGGCCACCCCCCCGTAATACACGAACCCCCCTCGGAGAACCGACAGCATGAAACGCCAGTCGCGGCTCACGTCCTCCCAGTTCGTGCCCAGGTACATAAGCTTGGCGCCGAGTAGCCCCGCCAGCAACACGGGGATGGCGCTGTCGTGCACCTGCGCCCGGGTGAACCCATACGCTTCGGCCCGCCGCGCGCACAGCCAGATCCCCACGATGAAGGAGACCGCAAGCGCAAGCCCGTAAGTGTACAGCGTCACCGGACCGATCTCGAGCAGCACTCGATGCATGGGTGTTGCGCTAACGCTCCTTAGCGCGCCAGAGTGCGAACAGCAGGAGCCCCAAGCCTACCGAGATCGCGGAGTCCGCCACATTGAACGTGGGCCAGTGATACGGCCCGATCCACACGTCGATGAAGTCGACGACCTCGCCGTAGCGCAAGCGGTCCACCAGGTTACCGACCGCGCCTCCCATGATCAGCCCCACCGCGAATCGCCCCAAGGGCAGATGGCCTGCGGACTGATAGATCTTGATCAAAAGCCAGACGGCAGCCGCGGAAGTCACCAGGAAAAACGAGAGCCGAAAGGCTATGGCCAGGTCCGCGCCCAGGCCGAACGCCACACCGGGATTGCGCACATGAGAAAACATGAGCACCTTGTCGATCAGCCATACGCCCTCGCCAAGCAGGAACCGCCGTTGGATGAGCCACTTTGCGAGCTGATCCAGAATCAGGACGGTGACGGTGACCCCACCCATCCGGATCACCGGCCGGCGCCACACCTGGCCCGGCGGGAAGCTTCCAAGAGTCACGAGGACGGTCTGTACTGGCTCAGAAAATCTTTGATGAGGTCCTGGACGGACTTGGTCATCTCGCTCACGACCGGGATCATGTCAAACACCTTCAAGAGGTAATACACCCCCCACGTCGCGATGGCCAGCGCCAGGGCCCCCATCACGCCAGCGCCCAGGAAGATACCAACCCCCCGCGCCAGACCGGCCATGAGATTCACCCACATCATCCGCCAGGGGCGCTGGGTCATCGTCACAAACTGCGCCACGTTGTCCGCCTCCAGCCGGTGCGCCAGCCGCTGGATGCTCCTGTTCAGGGTCCGGAGCAGCCGAAAATCTGCCCGCGCCTTGGCGCGAGGCGCCATCAGGCCTCACCCCCGCACGACATCACAGCACCGGTCGCACAGCGCAGGGTGCTCGGGGTCGCGGCCGACCGTGGGTCTCACCAGCCAGCAGCGGGTGCACTTTAAACCATCAGGCTTGCGTACCTTAACGCACAGCTTGCCCTCGTCCGTGGAAAGTGTTGGCGTAACACCTTCCGACAGCGGGGCCGAGCTGACCTGCGAAACATTGAGCAGCTCCGGGAGATCTGCCTCGAGCGAGACCAAGAACTTCAGCCACGCCCCATCCGCCTCCAGGGTCACGTGGGATTCAAGCGGTGACACAATCGTTCCGTTCTGCCGCGCCACCTCGAGTTGCTTTAACACCGCATCCCGCAACTTCATGAACCTGTCCCACCGGGAAGCGAGTGTGGCCTCGTCCGCGACCTGGGGTGGCTGCGGCCAAGCTGCCAGATGGACACTGCCGGTCCCGTCTTTCAAGCCGGCCGACGCGTATCCCCAGGCTTCTTCCACCGTGAACGGAATGTACGGCGCAAGCAGACGCACCAGGACGGAAAATATTTCCCCCAGCATCTGCTGCGCAGCGCGACGGGCCGGATCGCCGGCACGGGAAGCGTACAGACGGTCTTTGAGCAAATCCAAGTAAAACGAGGACAACTCCACCGCGCAGAACCGGTGCAGGCGCTGGGCCGCGTGATAGAACGCGAAGCCGTCCATGTCCACGGTGACTTCCCGGACCAGCACCGCCAGCCGCCAGCGCATCCACCGATCCACCTCGTGGAACGCCCTGTCCGGCACACTTTCGCCCGGCGTGTAGTCCCCGAGGTTCCCCAGCAGGTAGCGCAGGGTGTTGCGGAGCTTCCGGTAGGCTTCCGTGACCCGGGCCATGATCTCTTCAGAGAGGCGCATGTCATCGTGGAAATACTCGGACAGGGCCCACAGCCGCATCACGTCCGCGCCCCACCGGTTGACCGCGTCCTCCAGGCTCAGTGCGTTGCCGAGGGACTTAGACAACTTCTCTCCCTGTGCACCCACGACCATGCCATGCGCCAGGACCGCCTTGTAGGGAGGCTGTCCGTACAATGCCATGGACGTGAGCAACGAACTCTGGAACCAGCCGCGGTACATGTCCGTACCCTCGAGGTACAAATCCGCCGGCCAGGTTAAGGACTCCTGCGCCCTCAGCACCGACGTATGCGTGACCCCCGAGTCCAACCAGACATCCAGGGTGTCGGTCTCCTTCCGGAATTTTCGACCTCCACAGCTTTGGCATCGGGTCTTCATCGGAAGGAGCTCGTTGGCTTCCCGGATCCACCAGACATCTGTGCCTTCCTGGGCCACCCAGTCCCGCACGGCATCAAGGCTCTCCTCAGTGGCAAGGACGCTGCCACACGAGATGCAGTAAAACACCGGAATGGGCACGCCCCAGCTCCGCTGCCGTGAGATGCACCAGTCAGGCCGTTGATCCAGCATTTTTGCCATTCGCGTCCCGCCCGATTCCGGATACCACCTGACTTTTCTCGCTGCCTCCGCGCTGCGCCTTCTCAGATGCTGGTGATCCAATGAGATGAACCATTGCTCGGTTGCCCGGAAGATCACAGGATTCTTGCACCGCCAACAGAACGGATACGCGTGCTCGATCACCCCCTCGTGAACGAGCGCCCCCTTCGCGTTGAGCATGTCAATGATGCCTCGATTGGCCTCGAAGACATGCTGTCCCTGAAACTCCGGGAACTCCTTGGTGAACCGGCCGCGGGAATCGACCGGGGCGATAACCGGGAGCCGGTATTCCAACCCGCTCGTGAAATCCTCCTCGCCATGGCCCGGCGCGATGTGGACAATGCCGGTGCCCTCTTCCAAGGTGACATACTCGGCCAGGATCCCTGCCGACGTCCGCTTCACAAACGGATGCTGGCAGGTGAGGCCCTCGAACGCGCGGCCCTCAACCGTGGCGGCCACCTTGCCACCTTTCATGCCGGCCAGGCCGAGCACGCCTTCCGCCAGCTCATGGGCCATGATCAGCACCTCATCCTTGGTTTCAACCAGGTCGTACATGAGCTTAGGGTTGAACGCGAGGGCCACGTTAGCTGGCAGCGTCCAGGGAGTCGTGGTCATGATCACCACATGCGCCGGCTTTTCAAGTTGCAACTTGAGTGAGGCCAGGAAGGGCGGCCACGTTTTGACCTTGAACCGCACGTAGATGGACGGCGCCACGTGCGGCTCGTACTCCACCGCATTTTCGGCCAGCGCGGTCTCACACGTGGCGCACCAGAGCACCGGTTTGTTGGCCCGGAAAATATACCCATTGCGAATGAGCTTGCCTACGCTCTCGATCTCCATGGCTGCCAGCTCTTTGTCCATCGTCAGGTACGGCCGCTCCCAATCCCCGAGGGCCCCCACCCGTTTGCGCTGCTCCCGCTGCACACGCATCCACTTGAGGGCATATTCGTGGCACGCCCGCCGCAACTCCAGGGGGTTCACGTCGTGCATGTTCAACCCCGAGGTTTTGAGGTACTGGTGTTCAATAGGGTGTCCATGGCAGTCCCACCCCGGCACGAACGGCACGTCGTAGCCGCGCATGAACTTGTACCGGACGATGGCATCTTTCAAGGTGTTGTTCAGCAAATGGCCGATATGAGCATCTCCGCTCGTGTACGGTGGCCCGTCATGAAGGATGAACCGCGGTGCACCTCGTCGGGCCGCACGCAACTGCTCATAGAGTTTCATCGTCTCCCATGCTTTGAGCCGTTGCGGCTCTTTGTTGACCAGGTCCGCTTTCATGGGGAACTCGGTGCGCGGGAGATTCAGAGTTTTACGGTAGTCAGATTTTTCGGACATCTACTCGCTCCCGTATTGTAAGGCCGAGGACGGCCTTGCGCCTAGTGGACGATAAACCATCTTTAAACTTCGCCCCCTGCGGGGGCGGGGGCGTAAGGCCGAGGACGGCCTTGCGCCTAGACGGTACAAATTATGGTGCGGCGAGCAAACTTCCAAACGCCAGCAGGGTCTGCGGCAGGATACCAATGACCAACAGCGCGACGGCAAGGAAGATCGCCACCATGGCCCCCTCTGGTGCAGGCCGTAGCCGTTCGAGCTCCCCCTCCGAGCCGGACATGAAGACCGGGACGAGCAAGCGCAGGTAAAACCCGACCGACACCACGCTCATCGCCACCGCGATCAGCACGAGCCACAGGTGACCCGCCTGAAGGACCTCTTGGAACACGACAAACTTGGCGATAAATCCCGCCGTGGGCGGCAGGCCGGTCAGCGAGACCATGAACACCGCGAGCGCCAGGGCCAGCCCCGGGGCGCGCCGCCCCAGCCCGGTCAGACCCTTTACGTCGGGCGGCACGCCGGCCGACTCAACCACCGCCAGAACCGTGAACGCGCCAAACGTCATCAGCGCGTAGACCATGATGTACGAAAGCACCGCCCCAAGCGCCCCCGGCCCAGCCGCGACGTACGCGATCAGGATGTATCCCGCGTGCGCGATTCCCGAATACGCCAGCATGCGCTTGACATTGGTCTGCGCAAGCGCGAGCACCGTGCCCACGACCATGGACAGAGCCGCCACGACCCAGAGGGCCGGCTTCACGAATGTCGCGGTCACCGCACCTCCCTCCAGGAACACCCGGGCGAGCACCAAGAACCCGATGGCCTTGGACGCCGACGCCAGAAATGCAACCACAGGTGTCGGCCCGCCCTGATACACGTCCGGAGCCCACATGTGGAAGGGAACGAGGGCGCACTTGAATGCCAGCCCCGCCAGCACCAGAAAGAGCGCCAGTTGTTCGACCGGCCCCCAACGTAACGGCAGCCCGATCGCAAACGTTCCGGTCGCGTAAAACATCAGCGCGATGCCGTAGAGCAGGAAGCCTGAAGCAAATGCTGACAGGATGAAGTACTTGAGCGAGGCTTCCCGTGCGGCGGGAACTTTCCGCTGGGAGCCAAGGAGGGTGGCCATGGAAACGGCTACAGTCTCGAGGAAGATAAAGAGCACGATCCAGTTCTTAGACGCCGCCACCCCGATCAGACCCGCCGAAGCAAACAACAGCAGGCATGTGTACTCCGCGGGGGGTGCCGAGTGAGCAGCCAAGTACGGCCGTGAGATCAGCAGGGTGAGGATCAGCATGCCCAGCGTGAGCACTCGGGCGGCCAAGGTGATGCCATCCAGACTCAGTTGCCCTGAGAACGCCGAGCCGCCGGGCACGGGAGATACAACGACGATCACATACAGTGCGGCCAGCGCCGCCACAATTCCCCACCGAAGGCAGAACCGCTCCGTGCGGCGGAAAAACAGGTCCCACATCAACAAGAGCACCGCACCGATGACGAGGATCAGCTCCGGTGCGATCCCACGCAGCGACAGCATCACGTTAGGGGTCACCCTTCAGCCTCCCCCCATATCCGTGCGAGCAGCAACTGCACATCCGGCTGGATCGCGTCCAGGAAGGGGGCCGGATACACCCCGATGGCCAAGACGCAAACAATAAAACACACGAGCATCAAGCCCTCGTGCAGCCTGAGCGGAGCAAGCTGGTGAAGTTCAGGCCGCGCCACCGGTCCAAGCATCACGCGCCGGAACATGGTCAGCATGTACACCGCGCTCAAGACGACACCGCCGACAGCCAGCACGGCAAACAGCCATCCGTACTCGGCGAGGCCGATCAGGACCAGAAACTCGGCCACAAACCCGCTGGTGCCCGGCAGGCCAATGGCCGCGAGCGTGAGCACGAGGAACGCCCAGGAGAAATGCGGCAGCACCCGGCTGACCCCGCCGTAGGCGGCGAGGTCCCGTGAGTGCGTGCGGTCGTAGAGGATCCCAACGCAGGCGAACAACCCGCCGGTGACGAGACCATGGCTCACCATCTGCAAGACACTGCCGCTCACCCCGGCGGCGGTCAGCGAGGCCAGACCGGCCACCACGTAGCCCATGTGTGACACGCTGGAGTAAGCGACCAGGCGTTTCAGGTCTTTCTGGACCATGACCATGCCCGCCCCATACAGGATGCCGGTGATCCCCAGCACCGTTATAAGTAAGTGGTACTCCAGCGCCACGTCCGGAAACGCCCCAAAGCAGAACCGCACCAGCCCATAGCCGCCCATCTTGAGGAGCACACCGGCCAGGATCACGCTGCCCCCCGTGGGCGCCTCGACATGGGCATCGGGCAGCCAGGTGTGCACCGGCACCATTGGCACCTTGACCGCAAAGGCGATGAAGAACGCCCAAAAGAGCCAGCGTTGCACGGCCAGCGGCGCCCCTCCCGCCGCCAGGACATTCGCGTCAAAGGTGAGGACACCGGTCTGAGCCTGGTGCTGTAGCGCCAGGGCAATAATGGCGACCAGCATCAGCACGCTGCCCCCCATCGTGAACAGGAAGAACTTGACCGTGGCGTACACGCGGCGCGGGCCGCCCCACACCCCGATGATGAAGTACATCGGGATCAGGCTCGCTTCCCAGAAGACGTAAAAGAGGAAGAGATCGGTGGCGCAGAAGACCCCCAGCATGGCGGTCTCGAGCAGCAACATCAGGATCGTCAGCGAACGTTCTTGTTCTGTGGACCCGCCCCAGGCGGACAGCAGGGCCAGCGGCGTGAGCACCGTCGTCAGCAGCACCATCAGCAAGCTGATCCCATCGATCCCCACGGCGTACGCGATCCCCAGGGAAGGCACCCAGGCGACGCGCTCAACGAACTGGAATCCGGCGCCGGGGGTGAACCCGGCGGCCAGCCCCAGCGAGAGCACAAAGGTGACGAATGCGCCGGCCATGCCGAATGATTTAACGGTTTTTGGTGTCACTCGAACTGCGACCGCAGCCAGCCCAAGCCCCACGGCAGCGGGGAAGAACACGACGACGGAGAGCAGTCCCATGATCAGGAAATTCCCAGGAATCTGGCCAGCAGCGGGAGGATCGCCAGCATGGCGGCCCCCAGTGAAAACGCGAGCGCGTAGTGCCGCACGTACCCGCTCTGCCACAGCCGGCCCAGCTCAGAGGCCCGGAACACGCCGTCAGCCAAATGGTTGGCCGAGTCATCGATGGCGCGTCGGTCCACCTTGAATTCCAGCCAGCTCATCACCGCGTACAGTGGCTTGACGATGCAGGCGTCATAGATCTCATCGATGTAGTACTTATCCCGCAGGAGCCGGTACCACCTCCCAGCGGATTTGGCCACTCGCTTCGCCAGCCGTCCGCCCTCGCGGTACGCAGCCAGGGCCGCACCGGCACCAACGACGAACACCGCTACCGCGGCGGCCATGACCGCCACCTGCACGCCTGGGGCAGGCGGATGGCTCCCAAGCAGTCCGAGCGCTGGCTCAAGGAAATGCGCGAACGGGGCGAACCCGCCCAGTGCTGCGGGCATCCACAGATACCCTGCCGCGAGGGAGCCGACCGACAGCGCCACCAGGACCCAGAGCATGAGCGGGGGCGATTCATGCGGGTGCGTATCAGCTCCATACCGGGGCGCCCCGAAGAACACGAGCCACAGCGCGCGGACGCTATAGCACGCGGTCAGCAGGCTCGCGGCAAGCCCGGCGATCCAGAGCGCCACCCCCTGGGGATGTGCCTGGAACGCCCGCCAGAGCAACTCGTCCTTGCTGAAGAACCCCGCCGTGAGCGGCGCACCGGTCAGCGCCAGCGTGCCGATCAGAAACGTCACGAAGGTGACGGGAAGCGCCTTGCGCAGGCCGCCCATCTTCCATATATCCAGCTCGCCGGCCATGGCGTGCATGATCGAGCCGGCAGCCAGGAAGAGCAGGGCCTTGAAGAACGCATGGGTGAACAGGTGAAACATGGCGGCGTCGTACGCGCCCACCCCCGCGCCCAGGAACATGAAACCGAGCTGGCTGACCGTGGAGTACGCCAGGATGCGCTTGAGATCATTCTGGGCCAGCGCCATCGAGCCCGCCAGCAGGGCCGTGAACGCTCCCACCCAACCCACAAACGTGAGCACGGCGGGCGCGAGCTCGAACAGGACATGGCACCGGCAGACCATGTACACGCCCGCGGTCACCATCGTGGCCGCATGAATCAGCGCGGACACCGGGGTCGGGCCTTCCATCGCGTCCGGCAGCCAGACGTGCAGCGGGAACTGGGCTGACTTCCCCATCGCGCCGCAGAACAGACACAAGGCCAGGGCGAGAGCCGCCCAGGAACCTACCTCAAATGCCTGCGGCGCGTTCGCGAAGACACTGGTGTAATCCAGCGCGCCGAGGCTGGTGGCGATGATGAGGATCGCCAGGATGAACCCGGCGTCGCCGATCCGGTTGACCAGGAAAGCCTTCCGGCCCGCGTCCGCCGCCGAAGCTTTAAAGCTCCAGAACCCGATCAGGAGATACGAGCATAAGCCCACCAGCTCCCAGCCCACGAACAGGAGCAGGAAGTTTCCCCCCAGCACGAGGAGGAGCATCGAAAAAACAAACAGGTTGAGGTCGGCGAAAAAGTACGGGTACCGGTCGTCCCCCTCCATGTACGCCGCGGAATACAGATGAATCAAAAAGCCGATCCCGGTGACGATCATAAGCATGACCTGCGAGAGGGTGTCCCAGCGCAGAACCACATCCGCGTTCAGCCCGCCGACAGAGAAGAACGAATACAAGAACAGGTCGTGCGAGCGTTCCTCGGGCGGCTCGCCGAGCAGTTGGAACAGCGCGACCCAGCTCAGCAGATGCGAAAGCCCGACCGCCAGCGAGGCGATCACCGGGGCGCTGTACGGCCTCATGCGCGTCGCGCCCAGCCGGATCAGCGCCGCCCCGATCAGCGGCAACACGAGCGCGGCGGTAATGACCACGTTAACCTTTCAGGGAAGAGGCGCTGTCCAGGTCCACCTCGCGCTCATGCTGATACACCATCACCATGATCGCCAGCCCCACGGCCACCTCGGCAGCGGCCACGGCGATGATGAAGAACACCCCGACCAACCCGTGCAGCGCCACGCCTTCAAGCCCGGGCCGCGCAAACGCGAGCACCAGCAGCAGGTTCGCGGCGTTGAGTTGAAGCTCGATGCTCATGAACACCGAGAGCGGGCTCTGCCGGATGAGCACGCCGATCACGCCGATCGCAAACAGCCAGAAACTTAACGCCAGGAGGACGAGGGTCGTCATCGGGGGGGAGAGGGGAGGGGGGCTTTTTGCGCCAGCACCATGACCGCGATGAGGACAATCAGCAGCAGCAGCCCAACCAGCTCGAATGGCAGGAGGTACTCGCTGAACAGGAGCCTGGCAAAAGCTGACACCGTGGGCACGTTCACGTGCAGCGAGCTGATGCTGAACCCCTCAAATTGGGCCGCGCCAGCCAGCGCCACGAGCAGGATGCCACCCACCACCAGCGCCGCCAGCCGGTGCAGACGGAAGGACGGCAGTTTGGGCGGGTGCTCTTTCCGTGATTCCAGCACCATGATGGCGAACAGGAAGAGCACCATCACCGCCCCGGCATACACGATGACCTGGATCGCTGCGATGAAGTGCGCGCCCAGCCCGGCGTAGATCCCAGCCAGCGCCACCAGCACCCCGATCAGGGCCAGCGCGCTGTACAGCACGTTCGTGTGCAGGATGACCAGGAGCGAAGCGACCGCCGCGACCGCGGCGCAGAGCAGAACGAGCGCGTCTACCAGCGAAACGCCCCGCGCTTCAAGAGGTACACGTACCCGACCAGCAGCATGCCGATGAAGACCAGCATCTCGACGAACCCGAACATGCCGAGCGAACGGAACTCCACGGCCCAGGGATACAGGAAGACAGCCTCAATATCAAAAACCAGGAGCAGCAGCCCGGCGATGTAAAACGTCACGGGCACCCGTGTCGGCAGCGGCGTCTCGCTGGGATAGCCGCACTCAAATGGCTCGTCCTTGGCCTTGGTTCGCGGGCGGGACGCGAGGCGTCCCAGGAGGTGGGCGGCCACGATCATCCCCACAAAATTTCCCACCACCATGAGGGTGAAAAAGATGCCCCCCAACAAGTCCTGCGCATTCGCCATGAAGGGTTCATTATAACCTCCTCATCGAACTTGATCAGGTAACGCCTCAAACCCGCCAAGCTCTACCTGGTGTAATTTCTACGACTTTTAGCAGGAAATAGCGGCCTGCTCATAAGGGCGTGCCTGCGCGGCCTCGGCTTGCCCACCACGCGTGCCTATTTCCACAGACTGCTAGTGCTAGGATGAAGTTCATATGACGGCTGGAGCAGCGAGACTGCCGTCACCAGTTCCTGCCAAGCCGCAGGCGATGGAGCCATTTTCGCTTAAGGTGCCGCCGGTGCTCTTCGTTTTCCTGTTTCTTCTCCTGAGCGGAGCCCTGTTTTACCTGTGGGGGCGTGAATGGAGCCAAGCTGCATTCATCCTAGGGCTCATCCCGGAATATTGGCAGCGGGATGCCCGCTTTCTGATACCGGCATGGGGCGGGTTTTTTACGACCTGGACCGGGAACAGCCTAGCCATGCTCTTGCTTGCCGCGTTTGAAGTTGCGAGCTGGGGAGTGGGACGGCTGGCCCTCACGTGGGCGCTCAAGTGGATGCCGGCCGGTCTCAAAGGGGCACTGCTGGCCTTAGGGCTTGGGAATGGGCTGCTTTCGATGCTGGTGCTTTCGCTTGGCTTAAGCGGTCTCCTGCAGCCGCTTCTGCTGTGGCCCGCCTTCGCAGCACTTTTCGGGTGGGCGTGGCTGCGTGCCGTGCGCGACGGGGGCGGAGTTGCCGGCTTGGCTGCCTCATGGTCAAAGACCATGGCGGCCTTGAAATCGTGGCTCTGGGTGGAGTGGCTCCTCCTTTCGGTGTGCATGCTGATTGTGATCACCAATTACCTGTGGGCACTTCAGCCTGAAGAGTTTTTGGATTCCCTGGTCTATCACTTGGCCGACCCCGAACAGTTTCTCCTGGAGCATAAGATCTTCTATTTCAGCGACTCATCGAACCTTCCTTTCCTGCAGGAGATGCAATACCTGCTGTTGCTGGGCTTAGGCAGCGACATTGCCTGCAAGCTGCTGCACTGGATGGACGGCATCCTGTGCGCCCTGGCGGTCTATGCGCTGGCCCGGACGTTTCTGGGCCAAAGGGCCGGGCTCCTGGCCATGGCTGTGTTCCTGTCGCAGCCGACGCTCAGGTTGCTGCAGCATGTGACCATGGTGGAGCTGAAGCTGACCTGGTTTGAGGTCCTGGCCACGATGGCGTTTGTGGGCGGCATGGGTTGGCTTAAAGGGGGAGAGGGGAAGGTGAGGGGGGGAGCTTGGTTTCTCCTGGTTGGCTGGTTTCTGGGATTCGCGCATGGCACGAAGTACCATGGTATTTTTGCCTCTGTCCTCATCCTGGGCTGGTGGAGCATGGCGAGGGGCTTCAAGGCGGGCGGGGCTGCTCGAAGCAGATGGGGCGAGCTGTTCTCGATCCTGGGCTGGGCTTCCCTCTGGACGCTGCCCTGGCTGGGTAAGAGCTGGCTGCTTACCGGCAACCCATTTTTCCCGCTGCTGCAAAACGTGTTTCCCGCTTTCAATTGGGACGAGCAATTGTATCAGCAATGGCTGTTAGCCAATATCCAATATGGAACGGGACATGGAAACTGGGTGAACTGGCTGCTGCTGCCGGTGCATGCATCTGTCGAGAACGCGGATTTCGGATCGTATACCTTGAATCCTTTCGCGTTGCTGTTTCTTCCATGCATGATCCTGTACCGGTCTCCCCCCTCACCTCAACGGTTTTTCGCGGCGTATGCCGGTCTGTATACGGTCCTCTGAGCGGTGACGTCGCAGCAAACGCGCTATCTCATTCCCATGGTGCCGCAGGCAGCGGTGGCGGTCGCGTTTCTCATCACCCGCATAGGTGCCGGGGCGTGGCCGGTGAAGGCTGTGGTGAGCGCTGCCGTCACTTGGATTCTAGTTGTTTCTACGTTTGCCCAGATGTACAACCTGTTTACCAGTAATCGTGCGCTTCTGCCCTACACGATGGGGCATATGGATCGTGGGAAATTCCTTCGCACCTACGTGTCATATTACGAAACGGTGGAGAAGGCCAACCAAGTGGTCGGTGAGCGGGATCGATTGTTGTTCCTCCGCGGCGGTGAAACCTTCTACTGCCGCCGCCGCCGGCTTCGCAACAGTATTTTTGACCGGCCGGCGATCGGCGATCTGGCTCAACGGGCGGCCAGTGCAGAGGCGTTGGTCAGATCGCTTCAGCGTCTGCGTGTGACACATGTCCTCGTGCACAACTGGCGGATTGATGGGCTGGTTGGCTTGTCCCGCACGGGCCTGTCCGACTGGGGGCTTCAGGCACGGGAGCGGCTCTTGGAACTTTGGGCGGCGCATTTGCGTCTTTTGTTTTCCTCCAACAATGTCTTCCTGTTTGAACTTGACTTGGGACCGCTCCCGGATCATGAACGCAAGCTGGGGATCCCCGCGTATTTTTATCCGCAGTCTGTCTTGGTGAAAGCCCACGCGCTGATGAGTCAAGTGGATCAATTAAACCAGCAAGGCTTACAAGGGGAGACGTATCAGGTGACTGACGAACTGGTGCGCTTGCTGCCTAAGACGAGCATGGCCTATTTCTACCGGGGCTATGCCAATGTGCAGTTGAAAAAACAGAAAGAGGCGATCGCCGATCATGAATCCGCAATCCGCCTGGGATATCCTAACGCGGTGGTGTATTACAACTTGGGCAGGCTGCTGGAAGGTGAGCGCAGATACAAGGAGGCGCTGAAACGATATCGTGAGGCCATCGCGCTGGATCCGACGATGGGGGATGTGAGGGACAGGATTGTCAAGATCCGTCCACTGGCTGCTGCTGTGGCGCAGAAAATGAAATAAATGAAAGACGCGGGAAAGCCAGGTCGCCTTAACCTGAATCCGGCGTCGTTTCATACTTTGCGGAGTTGACAATCTTTGATTACTCATGAAAATGTGGCCCAGGGGCGATTACACAAATTCCATACCTGGGGTATGGAATTTGTGCAATCGTGCCGACGCGGTTTTTGGCGGCTTATTACAGGCACA
>CAZPLZ010000080.1:0-14670 GCA_964587525.1 uncultured bacterium
AAAAGCCCGACGGGCTGCGCGGGCCGAGGCAGCGGACCGAATCTCCCGGAGCGGTCTCGGGACTGGCCCTGGCGCAAGCGGTCCGGAAGCCGGCGTATTGGATCGGCGTCTCCTGCACGGTGTATTGGTCGATGACCATTACGGCCATCATGCTGGTAATGGTGGACCATTTCACCGACAAGCAGCTCAGCGCGACGCAAGCAGCGGTGGGTTTTTCAGTTTTCGCGTTTGCCCTGGCTGGGTTCCAGATTCTGGGCGGGTTCCTGGCGGACTTTACGCCGCTTAACCGAATGCTTGCGGTGTCGGTGGCCGGGCTGGGCGTGGCCACCGTGGCTCTGGGTCTCATGATAACCCCGGTGCACGGCTGGTCCGCGGTGGCCATGCTGGGCGCGGCCCAGGGGATATTTGCCGCGGTAAACGCCACGATCTGGGTGCGGTACTTCGGCCGCCGCCACCTGGGCAAGATCCGGGGGACCATCAGCATGGCCATGGTGGGAGGCTCGAGCTTGGGGCCCTTGTTGGCCGGGTGGGGGCGGGACCTGTTCGGGCGGTACGACCCGGTGTTTTTGGGCCTGGGCCTGCTCAGCGTGCCGTTGGCGGTGGTGGCGCTGTGGGCGCGGAAACCCCGGCAGTGAGGTGCGGAATGAGACGGGGGGGGACGTGATGATGATTGTATTTGAAACGCTCCGGCTGATTGTGCGCGAGTTCGTAGAGGAGGACTGGTCGGCCTATCACACGTACTCCCTTGAACCGGCGGTCGCCAGAGCGTGGGCAGAGCCGGTGACCGAGGCCTCCGCCCGGGAGAATATTCGTTGGTTCGTGGAACAGCAGCGCGATCCCAGCCGCAACTGCCACAACTTAGCGGTCGTAGAACGGGCCACCGGCACGCTGATCGGCGACATCGACGTTTCCCACATGCGGGGGGAGTGCGAGGCTGAGGTTGGAGTCTTGCTTGCCGCGAGTCACCGCGGGAAGGGTTACGGGGCAGAGGTGTGTCGCGCGGCCGCTGAATGGGCATTGACCAGCCTTGGAATGCAGAAGGTTGTGGGGTATTGTGAGCCCGAGAACGCCACATCGCGGCGGATGCTGGAGCGTGCGGGATTTGGGCTGGAGCGGATCCGGGAGCGAAGTGCGGACGATCCTGCGAGTGACAAGTGGCCGCGCGCGTGCGTCTATGTGATCAGTGGTGGCCACAGGAAGCCGATGATGAGGGTAGAGGGCGAAGGAAATTGATTTGACATGTTGGGCTTGCGGCGAGGGACGGTCAAGCTTGTATCTTACAAGCCCGCGTGGGCGGTGGCGTATCTGCGGGAGCGGAAGAGGCTTCGTGTGGCTCTTCATGGGATAGCCCAAGGGATTGAGCATATCGGGAGTACGGCTGTTCCTGGAATCTGTGCTAAGCCGCTCATCGACATGATGGTTGGACTCAACTCTCTACGCGATGTCGCCGAGTGCCGGGGGCCGTTGCAGGCACTAGGGTATGGCTATAGGGGCAGTGTGGTCGCGGGGGAACGTCTTTTTGTGAAGGGGCCTGACCACAAGAGGACCCATTATCTCCACATCATCCGAATCGGAAGTCGATATTGGTCGCTACACCTGAAGTTTCGGGACTATCTGCGGAAGCATGACGTCGTTGCGCAAGAGTACGCCACGTTGAAGCGCCGGCTGGCTGTCATCAATCCACGGAACCGACCAGCCTACAACGCGGGTAAGGAACCGTTCATACGAAACGTGCTAAGAGCGGCCGCGGGAAGGGCGCGGAAACCGCGCCAGTGATCCGATGGTAGGCCCGGGAATGGACCACATGAGCAGGGACGGGGAGGACGATGGTGAGTCGCGTCGTGAGGGCTAAAAGGCGTAGTCGGTTACAGGGCCTGTTCTGGGCCCCGGTTGCACTTGCCCTGGAGTTCCTTGGTGCTGCGAGTGTCGATGTCGCGCGGGGCCGGAGAGTGTCACTGAGTGGCCGACAGTTGGTGCGTCACTTGATGGCGGTGTTTGCGACCGGTGCCTTTCTCTATAGCTGCCTGTTTCTCTATGTCGGCAGACTGCTATCTGTGGTCTGTGCCCTGTTTGGAGAGGAGCGAACTAACCATATGTCTTATGTGGAAGGGCCAATCGGTTTGGCGTTGATTGTGAATCTTATCTTCCTTGCCGTTGTGGCCATGGGCGCTTCGGTCATCTACAGCGCAATGAAGGAACTGTCATTTAAGCGGGGGTTGCATAGGGTGTTCGGCCAAGAACGCTGTCCGAAGTGTAAAAGGTGCCTGGGATGGTTTCGGGCTATCGGAGGTCGAGGAGCATGCCTTCGGGGACTCAGTGAATGTCGTCATTGCGGGACGATTGTCAATCGAACGGGGGAAAAGGCCACGTCTCCGCGCGAAATCATTTTAGGAGCAGCCTGGATGCGTCTTGGCGTTGCGGCTATGTGCTCGATTCTCGCATTCAGCTCAGGTGTGGTCACGGGTTGCGGCTTCTGGTTGGGCGCGGGCTACCTGCGGCTCGAGATGGTGAGGCGGGCGATGGCAAAGGATGGCTACTCGCTGGCGCTACCGCCTGAGCGGTTAAAGGAACCTGAGCCCACAAATGCGGTGTACTGGCTCACACGGGCGAAAAAGCTCGTCGACAAGAATCTAAGGAAGCAGTACGAATTTATACAATCGTTCCGTGATGCAGCGAAGCGAGGTGAGCTGACGGAGGAACAATGTTCTCGCGGCCGGGAAATTGTGGAAACACACGCGCAAGCGTTGAACTTTCTGAAGCAGGCCGCGAAGCAGAAGAGCGTGGTTTGGCCTCTCAAGCGTCTTGAAGGAACTACCTTCTTTGAGGTCCCGAGGTTCGCAGGATACATTACGGTCGGGCGGTTGGCCGCGATTCAGGCTATCCTCGATGCGCGGGACGGCCGATCAGACGGTGCGCTCGCCGCGCTTGGCAGTGGACTCGCCGCGAGTCGGGCGATCGCCAAGAGCGAAGACATGATTTCGCTGATTGTCAGTACCGGAATGTACCGCATCCTCCTTAGCGCTGCAGAAACGGTCCTGCCCGCTTTGCCTGCCTCTCAGGTGCAAGTTCTTTGGGCTGATCTGTTGGAACCTGAAAAATTGACGCAGCAATATGTGAGGTCCGCCGTGGTCGAGTCGATCCCCATGGTGGAATTGATGAAGTGGGAGTCCCTCGATCTGTGGTATGGGCCCGACGGTCCAAAGCCCTCGCTATGGACTCGGGCGGCTACTCTGCTGACGGCGCCTACGTACTTGTGGATGGTTTCGAGTGACCGAATTTCCCTGCATGCCCGTTTGAATCTCTTTCTCAAACCTTACTGGGAGGCGAAACCAAGGCTTGCCCGGGTCGAAACCAGGGCCAGGTGGCGCGCGCGGATATTCGGATCGAATTATCCACCTACGTATTGGCAGTTTTATCAGAAAATCATGCAGGTTGCGGCTCGAATGCACTTGGCGCGTGCGGCGATTGCGGTCCAGCGATATCACGAGGAATCTGGACGTTGGCCGCAGCATTTGCGCGAATGTCGTCCATCGAAATCCGGTAAGTACATCGATGTTTTCACTGGGGATTGGCTCAAGATCACTCCCGCCGGGAAAGGCGTGAAGGTTTACAGCGTAGGTCCGGATGGGGTGGACGATGGTGGCGAGCCGTTCGACCGAAAGACGCAGAAGGGCGATCTGGTGTGGGGCCTGAGGTGATCACGAAACCTTTCTCTCTTGACATGGATGATTCCCTTGCCTGCATGTGGTGGCTGTGCTGCAATCAGCCTGCATGAGGCATCGAGGAATCCCGGCCCTGGTCTCTCTCGTGTTGCTCGGCGGTGGCTGTGCCGGCACTGGGAACAAGGCGGGCGGAGTCGGCGAGGGGCTGCCGAAGGGCATCTCCACCTGGACCTACGGGTACAGCGCCGGGATACCGAGGCAGGTGAAGAAATTCAACGCTACCGCGATGCCGCATCTGAGGTTCAGGTACTTCTTTCCGTATGCCGGTTCGGTCTCGTTCGTTTCCGCGCCGGATCTGAAGGAGGTGTTCCACGGCGGCCGGGAGCTGCCAGAGCCCTCAGTCTCCGGCGAGATGCCGAGGTTTGAAGCGCCTGGCAACTGGAAGGACCAATACTTCACTCGAATGCGTGGCTACCTCAGTCCGCCGGAGACGGGCGAGTACACGTTTTGGATCGCGAGTGACGATGACAGCCAGCTCTACCTGAGCGAAGGCGGCGAGGAGCAAGGCAAACGCCGGATCGCCGTGGTGGAAGGCTGGACGGGCCGGGACGAGTGGGAGAAGTACGAGAGTCAGAAATCAAAGCCGATTCGGCTTGAGGCGGGGAAGAGCTACTACGTGGAGGCGCTGCATAGCGAAGGCGGCGGGGCCGACCACCTCCTGGTGGCCTGGAAGGGCCCGGGGCTGGAGCGCCAGGTGATCGACGGCCGGTATCTCTCACCGGCTACCGCGCGGGGGAAGAGGGGTGGGATCCTGCGCGAGTGCTGGATGGCGAAGGAGATCCCGGCAGAGGAGAAGCAGCGGTTCGTCACCGGCTACGGCAACAAGGCGGTCAAGACCTACGCCGAGAGTCTTCCGCGTGGCACGTTGTTGCTCCCCATCGTTGACGGCCGGAACCCTGGCGGGGCGTTTGACAACTGGACCGACGAAAAGTACCGGGAGGTGGCGCAGAAGGTCGCCAGGGACGTGCTCAACGACCCCTATTCCGCCGGTGTCCACATCGACATCGAGCCCTTCCGGCCCAGCCACATCCCTTTCTACAAGCATCTGCGGGAGATGCTGAATGCTGAGGGTAAGCTCACGTCCATGTTCGTGGGATTCGTGAACAACGAGGTGATGACCAGGGTGTTCGAAGCCTGCGATATCGTCGTGATTTCCGGGTACGATCTCGGCTGTGACAACAGCTTTGACTGCTACCGCAACGGGATGAAGAACGCGCTCGCCCGGATACAACGCATCGCGGAGGAAACGGACGGGCACTACCTCGTGGGGATACCGGCGGCGGCCTCCTGGGGCGAATACGAATACACCGCGGGCGTGGGGTGCGAAAAGAAGGAGACGGGGGTGAAACAGGAAGAATACGTTCGAGCCGCCACGGACCTGGTCTGCGCCTACATGAAAAAGCCCCAGTGCCTGGGGGTGTCACTGTGGGTGATGACCGATCCCGATACGGTTGAGGATCCGACAAAGGGGGACTGCAGCTCGGGGGGGTGGCGGAGCATTGACGGTTGCTGTAAGTTTCCGAACGTCATCCGGGGTACGGTGTGGAAGCACCTGGCCGGCTACTGTCCGGAGGGGAACTGACCCGAGCCGGTTGGTCTCCTGCTTCACCCGCCAAGACCTGGGAGTTTACGAGCAGGCCAGGATAAGACCTCCTAAGTCGATATTGGTCGCTACACCCCCGAAGTGAAGATCAGGGTGATCATTCCTGATGAGCTGTGGTCTTCGTGCTCCTCGCTATCGAAGACCGCAATCCCCATTTGGTAAGTCCGGTTGGTATCGAAAGTTGTGTCATCGAGGTGACCAGTGGAGAGCCGCCTCGCGAATTCCACGGTCCAATGTCCATGCTGCCAGTTTCCTTTAGCGCGGATATCGGCAGCGCTCCCCGATGGCTTGCCCACCACATACTTGGGTATCCGATCACCCTGGTGATTTTTGGGGGCAGGTTGGCTTTTCTGCGGTGACCCGCCCTCATCCTCGGGTCGCGCGATCCAGATTGTGTCCCCATGCCGGGCATCGAAGGATTCTGCCTTCCCTGCGGGCTTCGATTTGGTGTAGTGGTGGGTCTTGTCCATGGCATACCCCGCTGGGTTGGTGCGGGCGGCCTTCCAGTGCCACATATCCCAGACGGCCTCAATACCTGAGAGCATATCGGGGTCAAATACGCCCGTGTGCTCAAATGCGAGGGCGAGAACATCCTCATGATCGCTCCCTTGTTGGTACACCTTCTTTTTAGCATTCCACACCCAAGTTTTGTGGGTGTCGTTGCGTGTGGAGTCGGTCCAGGAGACTAGGAAGTACAGATGCGTGGCTGTTCGTACGGCCTTGATGGTGACCGGGGCGGATTGGCCTTTTTGAATACCGGACACCTCTTCCACCATGACTCGTGTGCTGGGTGCATGGCTCCACGCTTCATCGTTTCCGAACCCATCGATGTTTGGGGCTTTCGTGACCAGGACTGCTTCGACGTTGATGTCACCATGTGTTGTCGATTTGTGTGCCGTAGAGGGTGCGCATCCAAGAATGATCATAGGGAGCAAGCGAGTTAGGATGCCGTAACACTGAGTTCGTGGTTTCATGAAGTGCCTCCTTACGCCCTTATCAGCTAAACCAGCCTGAACGTTACGAGCACGGGTTTGTGGTCCGAGGGCGGGACGCCCTGGTGGTAAAAGTCCGCCACATCCCCGGCCATGGGGGCGATTGGGCCGCAGTGCGTGACAAAGTCCAGGGAGACGGCAGGCTCAACGTGCGCCGGACCAGCGGGGAAGGTCGGCGGAGATCCCCGGCCGAGGGTGGTGAAGGTCTCCCGGAATCCTCCCGCGGCGAGCGCACGCAGCGTATGGGGATGCTCGTTGAGGTCGCCCATGAACAGCGCCGGTTCCTCCGGCCGGGCCAGCTTTCCCAGGGCCGTGGCTGTCTGCCGGGCCTGGTGGAGGCGCGGGTTCGCACCGGTGTCCACCTCCGGCTTCGCGCCCTGCCAGGTAAAGTGCGCCGTGGCTGCAAGCAGCGTGCGTCCCGGGACCGGGATGAATTCCAGACGAACCCAGAAGAGCCGCCGCAGAGGCTCCAGGATGCCCACATCCTCTGCGCCGTGTCCGGCCTCCCGGAACAGCGTCCGGTTCCACCAGATATTCCCCTCCATGAGCCAACCCTCGAAGGGGTCATCCACTCGCGCGTGTCCAGGCAAATTCTGGTCCACGAGTTCCCGGCTCCATGGGCGCAACTCCTGGGCGCAGAGGAGATCGGGGCGATGGGCGGCGAGGAACGCCGCCAGTGGTCCGCGGCGTATGTCCATCCGCGTATCCGCCCACAGGTTGTACGTACAGACCACAAATCTGGTGTCCGGGGAGCCGCCCATCACGGCCTATCTTCGCAGATGCCGGCCGGGTTGTTCGTGCGGTTAGAGTGATTCCAGGTACGCCAGCAGCGAGGCAAACTCTTTCACGGTCAGGTTCTTGACGAGACCGGGGGGCATCATGGAGGCCTCGCGGGTTCCGCGCTCCTCGATGTCCTTGGTTTCCATCACGATCCAGACCCCGTCGATGGTGCGGATCTCCACCTCGTCCGCCGCTTCCCACACGACAAACCCTTCGTGCTCATCGCCGCCTTTGACCTGGAACCAGTGCGTTTCGAAGCCTTGGGCGAGCTTGACGTTGGGTTTGATGATGGACTCGATGAGCTGCGCGCGGCTGTACCGGGAGATGTCGCCCAGATGGGGTCCCCGGGGTGTTTGGTTCTTGGACACGGTGTGACAGACGTAACAGGACTGGGTCTTGAAGAGCTTCCGGCCCAGCTTGACGTCGCCAGCCGCCTGGGACGCCTGAGCCACCAAGTCATCGTACGGTAGGTCTTTCAGTGCCTGGCCTTCAGCCGGGGCGGAGGACGCGAGCGTTTTTGCCACGGCTTCTGCGTCCTTGTCTTCCTGTTCGGTTGGCGTTTCTTTTTTCTTCGGTAACCAGTGAGACAGCGGCCCCTCGTTGAACCGATGGCGCTTCAATTGCTTGATGGCGTCCCGGCGCAGCGGGGGGCTTGCGTCTTGGATGGACTGGTTGACGGCGTTGGCAATGCGCTCGCTTTCCTCCCAGGTCTCGGGGTCATAGTACGGTCCGCGGGTGTCGGGACGGGTTCCCCACCAGTTGAATTTTCCCGACCACGCGGCTTCGCGATGGTACAGCCGGAGGAGTGCCGTGAGCAGGTCACCGCGTCGTTCGTCGCTGTCCGCCCGGTGGAGGGCGTCAATCAGGCCCGATACAACCGCAGGCAGATGCATTTGCCTGAGCGCGCGCAGGGCACCGGCGACCAGCTCCGGCGAGGCGCCGTTGAGCACCTTGAGGCAGGCGTCGGCCACGCCAAGCCGCACCACCGCACGGTAGGCGGTGTGCGCGAGCACCGGGTCCGCGGAGGCCGCGAGCGGCAGCATGGCGCCGGCGGCCTCCTTCGCGCCAAGGCGCTCCAGACCGATCAGCGCCTGCAACTTGACCCGTGGATTGTTGTCTTGAAGCGCGCTGATGAACAGCTTGACGGGGACGCCGTCAGTCTCGTCCCGGCGATCGGCCAGCGCCCGGAGCGCGAACTCCCTGACGGTCTCGTCTTCGGCGAGCCGGACCAGAAAAGCGTGTGAGTTGACTCCCCGAAGCTGCTTCAACGTGAAGATGGCGGCGACCCGTTGCGCAAGCGGGCCCGTGCGCTCGGCCAGACGCCGGAGCTCGCTGGTGAAGGTCCTGCTGGGGCCACGTCGCAGGATTTCCTGCTGGGCATTAATTCTACAAACTTGGCTGGGCGAGGCCAGATGGCGGACAAGCTGTTCGCGGTTTGCGCCCTTAAGATCGGGAAACACGGCGGGCTCCAGGCCGGGATAGGTCACCCGCGCCACGTATCCGACCGGTTGGCGCTGGAACCGAAACACGCCGTTCTTCCAACTGCACAGATAGAGTTTGGAGTTGCCGTCCACATCCATGTCCATGGGCTGGTGGAACTTCAGGAATTGTTCCTGCTCCACCGTATAGCCGGCGCCCTTCGCCTTGAGCGGATGGCGAAAGACACCGCGTCCCCAGTCGCAGGTGTATAACGCATTGCCGAACCCCTCGGGGAACCCCGGCTCATCCAGCCACAGGGCCCCGGTCCCCGAACCGCCGCCGTAATCGGCGAGCGGTGGAAGGAGCTCGTCCACGAAGTTCTTGAACAGGGAGGGATAACCGTAATGGGCGCCCGCGACGATCTGGCTCAGCCGGATGTCCCATCCGCCGCCGTCGTTGGTGTTGTCCCGGGTGAATGCATTCAGGAAGGGGTCGATGGCGACGTCATAAATGTTTCGCAAGCCCTTCACATACGGTTCGAGCTGCGAGCCGTCCGGCCGCACCCGGACGATGCCCCCGCCGCGCATGCCGAACGAAGCCCCGTCCTTGCCGACCGCTTTCTTGAACCCGTAATCGCCCACGGCGATGTAGATCCACCCGTCGATGCCCAGCCGGATGCCGTTGGTGGCGTGGTCCGAACCGCGTACGTCGAGGGAAAATCCGATGCCTTCGACGAGGGTTTCGCGCTCATCGGCGACGCCGTCGCCGTCGGTATCGCGGAACACGCTGAGGTCGGGCGGGTGCAGGACCCAGAGGGCGTCGCCCATCGCGATGAGCCCCCGCGGGCTGTCGAGTTGATCAACGAAAATGTCGAATCGATCTGCGTCCCCGTCGCCATCAAGATCCACGCATCGGAAGATCCGTCCGCGACCGGCGTCCTGATCCAGCGCGCCGTTGCCATCCTCGGCGATGTAGACTTCGCCGGAGCCCGCGGCCGAGACACAGGTCGGATAGCCCACGTCCGGCGGCGCGGCGAACACGACGGCGGCGAATCCCTCGGGGTGCTCGAACCAGTTCATGACTTGCTCCGTGTCGTATTCCCCGGGCGTGCGCTTCGCGGAGCCCGGTTGCTCAACGCGCTTGTGTCCGTAAATTTCAATTTCGCCGAGAGACGCCCGGTGGCCGCCCTCAATGGCGGTGATGGTGATGCGGACGTAGCGGATTTCGCTGGCGGTGAAGTCGTATCTGAATTGCGGGGGTACGGCTCCTTCACCCCCACTGCGGTTCACGAGCATGACCCAGTCGTTACGGTCGCGCGATCCCTCCACGCGATATGTATAGGTTTTATCGCTGCGCGGCCAGAACAGGCGACAGCCGGTGAGGTCCATCGGGGACTTGAGATCGACTTCCCACCATTGGGGAAGATCCTCGCTGTCGGCCAACCACACTCTGCCGATCCGGCTGTCCACGGCGACCTTGGGACCGTTCCAACCACCTCCAGAGGACGCCCGCGCGGGTTTCTTTAGGGCATAATTATAACGAACCGTCGGCGTTTTCAGCGCGACTTCGGCTCCGGGGTCGACGGCCCACAGGAGTCCCCGGGTGAGGAAATCGAGATACACGGGATCCTCGACCGTTTCGACGTGGCGGCCGATGCTGGTGGCGAACACCCGGCCCTTCCCGTACCGGTTGGTCCAGATGCACACCTCGTCCTGTCCGGTATCCCGGGAACGGGCGACGGCGAGCGGCTGAACACCACGGAGAAGGTTTCCGACCGGCATCAATCTGCCTCTGGGCGTCCGCCAGTACGGCTCGAGCTGGCGCGTGAGGGGATGACCGGCCACCCGAGGCCGGACCAGGAACGGATAGTCATGTTCCGGGGATTCTAGAGTGACCCCGATGAACTTGAACCACTCCTCGCGGCGGTCCATGGCGCCGAGCGTGGCATCGTGCAGCACCACGGCGGGCAGGCCCTCCCGGTGGACTTTGAGCACCCGGCGAATCCACGCTGGGGTCGATAACTTCGTCAGGTCCTGGTGATGGACGATCACGTCAACGTTGTTCTCCCAGCCGGAATCTTCGCGGAACAGATGGTCGGCCGGGGAAGACGTAGCGTCCACCTGCACGATGGTCCAGACAATCTCGACGCGTGCGCTGATGCCCTCGGTCAGGATGATCTGTCGCGAGCGGTCATCGTGGCCGCCGCCGGTGATCAAGAGCGCGCGCACGGGAGCAGGGGATTGCGCGGCCGCCCCGGTCGCTAGCGTGAGCGCCAGCGTCATGAGGAACAGCGTCAGCACGCCCGCGGGCATCGGCCAAGCCGCGCGGTACTTATGTTCTAAGCATCGAAACACCGTATTACTATCGCACGCTGTGATGTCATGATCGCGGCGGAATCACCCCATGTGCAATGATGAGGCCACCGTGAAGAGGACGCGGGCATTAACCGGGCTGGCTGGCGCGCTGATGCTCATGCTCCCGTTGCGAACGTTTGCTCAAGCGCCGGTGCCATGGGACATCAAAGGCATGATGTTCAATGCGTACTGGATCGGCAAGTACACGACGCCGGAGGCCGGCCGCGCCCTGGACCAGATCGCTGCGTTAGGAGTCAACCACGTCGGGCTGGTCCAGTGGTGGTGGCAGGAAACGAGCAGGTCCTCGACCATTGCGCCGGATAAAGGGAAGAGCACGCCGGAAGCCGAGCTGCGGGATGTGATCGCCATGGCGCGCAAGCGGGGTCTGAAGGTTTCGCTCACGCTGGGGGTCGGCGTTCATAGGGGAGGGGAAGAAAACCCGGAAAATCCCATGGCGTGGTTCGCGTCGTTTCGGAAATTCGCGGTCAAACACGCCCGTATCGCGCAGGAGGAGGGTCTTGACATCTTTTTTTTCGGCGGGGAGCTCGATAAACTCAGCGGGGTCAAGGAGCACCGGAAGCGATTTGCCAAGGTGATTCGTGCTGTCCGGCAAGTGTTCAAAGGCACGTTGTCGTACAAGGCCAACTGGTACAACTATCCCGAGGTGACGTTTTGGGATCTGGTCGATGTGTGCTCCATCGATGCCTATTTCCGGCTTCATCCAGGAAAGTCGCCATCCAAGCAGGAACTTCTGGCCGCCTGGCGGAAGTCAAAGGTGCCGGCCGAAAAATGGTGGAACGGCCGCGACTGGGTGGCGGAAGTGACGGCCTGGCAGAAGACCGTCGGCAAACCGGTTCTTTTCGGAGAGGTTGGGTATCCTTCCCGGGAGTATGGGGCTAGCAAGCCGTGGCTAGGCGGCAAGCCGTACGATTCAGGAGTTCAGGTGCGCGGTCTCGAGGCCATGTTCGAGACCTGGCGGGACCCCGGGCCGTGGTTTCGGGGTGGATTCCTCTGGGAGTGGCCGGCCGATCCCAATCACGGCGGACCGGGCGATACCAAGTTGTTTATAAACGGCAAGCCCGCGGAGGAAACGGTCAGGAAGTGGTACGGGGGTGCTCCGCAAGTTTCTCGTTGAAGGGCGACAGGCCACTCAGGGCTGTGCAAAGGGGGCGTCCTTGCAGGAAAATGGTCGTATGCATTTTACAAATTCGGAAATGGAGGTGTGAGATGAGCGGTGCATGGCCTCGAATCGTGTTGGGGTGCATGTTCGTGTTGGGTCCAGGCTGCTTCGTGGAAGTGACGAATGCGATGACGGCGGCCAAGCGGCCCAATATTCTCCTCTTGGTCTCGGACCAGCACGCCTTGGGATATATGGGAGCCTATGGCAACGATTTTGTGAAAACGCCCCACCTGGATTCCCTGGCGGCTACCGGGGTCCGGTTCTCCCTTTCCTATTGCACGTCTCCGCTGTGCGCGCCGGCCCGGGCGAGCCTGCACACCGGGCGTATGCCGCACACAACCGGGGTCAACAGCAACAAGCAGTTAAAGAAGATGAATTGGAAGTTGCCCAACATGGGCGACGCCTTGCGCGAGGCCGGATATGACACCGCCTGGGTGGGGAAGCTGCACTTGAGCGGCAAAAAGCCGGGTGGAGTCCCGGCCGAGGCCGGCCCGGACGGCGGGTGGTGGAGTTGGGGGTACTACCCGATGTTCGAAAACGGGATTCCTGGATTTGAGAACCTCAACAGGTCCCACGCCATGAAAGCGTACGCCAAGCGGGAGAAAACCTCCGAGTCCTACAACGTCGGTCTCGATGTCGATCCGCCGGTGGTGGCAACCGCGATTGCCTATCTCAAGCAACCCCGGAAGAACCCGTTCTTTCTCGTGGTCTCGATCATGAATCCGCACGACATCTGCTTCTGGGAGCAGATCGTGGACAAGTACGATTGGCCGAGGCCGCCGGAAGATTTGGATCTCTTGCCTCCGCTTCCGCCGAACCATGCCGTGCAAAAGGACGAAGCGGGATGGATCAAAGCGCGCCGCGATTCGAAAAAGGGCGCCAAGTACCGGAGTCAGTGGGAGGCGCGGGAGTGGCGCTCCTACCTGTATGCCTACATCAAGTACGTTGAGGATGCGGACCGGAGCGTCGGCAAGATCCTCACCGCGCTACGGGAAAGCGGTTTGGAGGATGACACGGTGGTGATCTATACCTCTGATCACGGGGAAGGGGTGGGCGCCCACCATTGGCGGAACAAGGTGGGACCGTATGACGAGGTGACGAAGGTGCCGTTCATCGTGAGCTGGAAGGGCGTCACGCCGGCCGGGAAACTGGATGACCGTCATCTCGTTTCCGGCGTGGACGTGTTTCCGACGGTCTGCGACTATGCCGGCGCTCCCGTTCCGGAAGGGCTCGACGGGGTGAGCGTGCGGGAAGTGATCGAGGACTCGTCCAAACCCGGCCGTGACTTCCTGGTCGTCGAATCGCCCGGGTGGGCCAAGGGTCGAAAACAGGACGTGCGCATCTTCCGCACCCATCGTTACAAGTACATGCGGACCGATGCGGGGGAAGAAACGCTCTTTGACATGAAGAAGGATCCTTACGAAGTCAGCGATCTGGCGGGGAAGCGAAAGTACCAGGGCGTCTTACAGGACCACAGAAATTTGCTGGCGGAGTGGGTTGAGCAGAGTCGGGACCATTTCTCGATGATGGTTCTCGGACCCAAGGCCGAATAACGACTTCAGAATGTGAACAGGGACATCCATGAGGTTAAGGGATGTGCGCTATTCCATGGGCGTCAACAGGACCTTCATCGAAAATGCCAATGGGACCCGGGCCGAAAACCACGACGGTCTCGCCAGGCTTCACGGCGTTGTTGATGGCCACGGCTTGATAAGCCACGCAAAAGGGCTCGGCCATACTGGCCTCCTGCATGGAGACGTCCTGCGGGATCCTGTGGAGAATTCCGGCGGGCGCCACGGCGTATTTCGCGAAGACCCCGTGTATGCCGTAGCTGTAGGTGCGCGCCTCCGGGCACACGTAGTGCTGATTGGTCTGGCACAATCTGCATTTGCCGCAGTAGCGCACGCAGCTTTCCGGCGCCACCCGATCACCCACGGCCCAGCCCGTCACCCGGTTTCCGATGGCCTCAATCGTACCGGAATACTCGTGACCCTGGATCAATGGCTCCGCCAGGCCCCCGTCCTCGGCCCGGTACGTGTGAGCGTCGGTGCCGCATATGCCCGCGTGCGCCACCTTCACCAGGACCTCATCGGGCGCGATCTCGGGGACTGGCATGTCCCTGATCTCAAAGGCCTCAGCCTTCTTGTCATACCGAACAAGAGCTTTCATCGTATCCATGGAGCGTTCTTCCTTTGCCGCGCCCGCGGCCCTGATGTCGATTTTCGCCACCCGGCCTCCGGGCTCTCCCTATCTGACCACGTTCAGTTAATTGGGTTCACCTTCCAATCGGATGATTCAGCATGTGGGAGGCGGATGTCGCACCTCCCACCTCGCGCCCCGGCCGTGGCCGGCGAGCCGGATCTGGCGTTTCTTCTTCAGCAGTCCTGACGGATGTGTCACAACCCGAGGCGGTCGACCGGCTGGCCAGGGAGGCCGTGGCAGCCTTCGGCAGCTTCGACGGCATCCTGAAGGACGCCTGAACGCCGATGAAGAAAGAAATCACGATCTGGAGCGAGGGAACCCGCCTGGCTGCCGACCTGTTCCTGCCAAACAACCTGGCTGACGACCAGAAACGCGCCACGATTCTCTTGTGTCATGGCTGGGGGGGCGCCAAGTCTCA
>CAZPLZ010000081.1:0-14470 GCA_964587525.1 uncultured bacterium
CCTGGCCCCCGGCGCCTCCTTCCCCTTCAAATGGACCTACAGCAGCACGGGCACGGTGAATCTGGTCTTCACCGCAGACATCTGTGCCGAAACGATCCCGGACAAGATCCCAACCTTCAGGAGCACCAGCGCCAGCGTCTTCTTGGAGGATACGGGTGGAATCGGCGTCTATGTGCTCAACCGCAACTTGATGCGGGGCCCCTCATCCAATCCCACCGAGCGGGTCACCGCCTCGTTCAACCTCAAAGAGAGCGGGGACACAACGCTCATCGTGTACAACTCAATCGGCCAGCGGATAAAAACCTTGTTCAAAGGCTATGCCGTGGCCCGGCAGGATTACGATCTGACCTGGGACGGAACGAACGACAAAGGGGAACGGGTCGCCAGCGGGGTGTACTTCCTCCGCCTGGAGAGCAAACGCTTCATCACAACCAAACGGGTCGCGCTGATCAGATAACTTAACAAGTGAAAACGTATCGCGAGGAGATCTGGTTCAATACGCCCTCCCGGGTCGCCTTCGTGCGGATGACGGAGAAAGTCCGCTCCGCCATCAAGAAGTCCGGGGTCAAAGAAGGCTTATGCCTCGTCAACGCGATGCACATTTCTGCCAGCGTCTTCATCAACGACAACGAGTCAGGGCTCTTGCAGGATTGGGAGGCCTGGCTGGAGAAGCTCGCTCCGCACGCGCCGGTCAAGCAGTACCGGCACAACGACACCGGGGAAGACAACGCCGACGCGCACTTGAAGCGCACGGTCATGGGGCGGGAAGTCACGCTGGCCATCACCAGCGGCGACCTCGACTTCGGTCCCTGGGAAGAGGTGTTCTACGGCGAGTTCGACGGCCGGCGCAAGAAGCGGGTGCTGATCAAAATTATTGGGGAGTGAGGTCCTTAAGTCCTAGCAAGACCGGCCCCAGCGGTCGCATGCGCCAGCGGCGGAAGCGGCTCGGGGAGGACACCCTTGACATGGTTCCATAACAGTAGCCCTTCCACCACCATCCACACCTGAAGCCCCTCTACCGCCAGCCCCATTCCGCACAGCAGCCAGTTGCCTTGCTCATAGAAGCTGGCAATCTGGGAGCCCATCGCCCAGGCCGGCAGGAGTAGCATCAGTACAGCCGGGACGATCAGAAATCCGATGGGTTTACTGTGGCGCAGGAGGTAAAAACCGATCACCAGGAACGACAGGCCAGCGAGGAGCTGGTTGGTCGCGCCGAACAGCGGCCAGAGGATCAGGCCCCCTGAGCCGGGTCCCTTAGGGCCCGGCACCAGCGCCAGCATGCCGCCTGCCGCGACCGCAACCAGCGTCGCCAGGTACTTATTCCTGAGCTTGCTCCATCCAATCGCCGCGGCCAGCTCCTGAATCACGTACCGCTGCAATCGCGTGGCGGTATCCAGGGTCGTCGTGGCAAAGGAAGCCACCATGACCGCGATGATCGCGATGGCAAGCTTCAAGGGGATGCCCAGTGCCGCAATCATGTTGGCCCCGCCTTCCACAAAAGCCCCGACTTTTCTGGCCAGCGACATGGTCCGCCACTCGCCGCCGTAATAGGTCAGCCACGCCGCTCTGCCTGTCAGGTGCTCGCCGGTGCCCTCCTCCGAAACGCCCATCCCCAGTCCCGCGCAGCAGGCCAGGATCACCAGGACCGCCAGCCCCCCCTCCAGCAGCATCGCGCCGTAGCCCACGTACTGGGCATCCGCCTCGGACTTAAGCTGTTTCGAGGACGTCCCTGAAGACACCAGGCAATGAAACCCAGACACCGCTCCACAGGCGATCGTAATGAACAGGAAGGGGAAAATGGGCGGAGCATCGCCCGGGGCGTCAAGATTGATCGCCGGCGCCGTCAGTGGCGGGTGCGCGACCAGCAACCCGAGGAAGAGCAACCCGAGCGCCACCAGCAATTGATGTGAATTGATGTAATCGCGGGGCTGCAGCAAAACCCAAACCGGCAGCACGCTGGCCACGAAGCAATACAACAGCAAGACGCCAGTCCAAATCACCACCGCAGAGTTCAGGCTGGCCAGCCCGGATTTGTCAGCCCCAGGAAACAGCCCGATCCCGAACAGTGCTGTCAGGTCAACGGGCAGGTAATAGGTGCCCACATAGACCGCCAGGTAGAGCAGAACCAGGCCTATCAGGGAGGGCAAAAGCAGCGAGCCACCCCGCCGGTACAGCCAGAATCCCACCGCCACCGCGATGGGCATCGCGATCCAGACTGACAGGACCGTCTCGGGATAGACAGCAAACAGGATAGCGATGACGAGACCGAAGATCGCGAGCACGACGGTGAGGGCAAAAAACAGGATCAGGAGGAACAGCACCCGGGCGCGAGTTGAGACCATCCTGCCTGCGATGTCCCCGATGGTCTGGCCGCGTGAGCGTAGCGAAATCACCAGTGAGCCGAAATCGTGCACCGCCCCGATAAAGATCGAACCAACCAGCACCCAGATCAAGGCCGGCAGCCACCCCCAAAAGACCGCGATGGCCGGGCCGACGATCGGACCCGTTCCTGCGATCGACGTGAAGTGATGGCCAAACACGACTGCACGGCGGGTGGGCACATAATCCACGCCATCTTCCATCTCCCGCGACGGCACGAGAGCCTGCGGATCGATGCCGAAGATCCTCCGGGCTAAGTACCGGCCATAGGTGTGATAGGCAACGACAAACCCAACCGCGGAGAGTACCGCAACCAAGAGAGTATCCATAACGTTAGTTCATCCTACAATATGATCATACCGTGAAGGACATCTCTCACTGCGGATTTCTCAATGTGCGCAAGCCACGCGGGATGACGTCCAGTGACGTGGTCGAAGTGGTGAGACAAATCCTCGGCGTCAACGCCGGGCACGCGGGCACGCTGGACCCACAGGCGGAGGGTGTGCTGGTGCTCGGGCTTGGACCAGCGCGGAAATTTATCAGGTACATGCAAACGGACAAAGAATACGAAACGCTCATGCGGCTCGGCCAGGAGAGCGACACGCTGGACATGGATGGGCACTTGACTCCCGAAAGGCCTGTCGAGGCAACACCTGAGGCCATCCGGGAGGCCGGCCAATCCTTGGTTGGAAACTTGGAGCTTCCCGTGCCAGTTTATTCCGCAGTGCATGTAGGCGGGCAGCGTCTGTACAAGCTGGCGCGCGCCGGGGAAGCCGTGACGCCGCCGGTCAGGCCGATGACGGTGTACACGCTCACCGTGACCGAGATCGCCCTCCCGCAGGTGCGGTTTACGGTGTCCTGCGCAGGCGGAGTGTACGTGCGTGCGCTGACCGCTGAGTGGGGGCGTCAGCTCGGCTGCGGTGCGGTGTGTGAACGGTTGGTGCGTACCCGCTCCGGCGGGTTCATGCTCGATCACGCTGTCACGCTCGAAGACCTTCGCCGCCGGGCTGAGATGGGACAGTTGAACGAGGTGATCCTTCCTATCGGAGAGGCGCTCGCCCACTTGCCGGAGGCTTCGTTTGACAACCCTATGGCGCTGCGGCTGCAAAAGGGGCAGGCGGTTCCCGCGCCAGCGGGCTTCGCCGCAACCCTCGGCCAGCGGGCCAGGCTGGCACGCCCCGGCGGCGAAATGATCGGGATCGGCCGGGTCATAGCCGGACCTGTCGATCCCTTGGTCCTCCAACCCGAACGGATGCTGCCCAGCTAGGGGCTCCAAGACATGAAGCGGCCACTGGCCAGCACCATCGGTGTGTTCGACGGCGTGCACCGCGGTCACCTGGCCATCCTGCGCGCCACCCTGGCGCGCGCGCGCGCGATGAAGGGTTCCGCCGTCGTCATCACCTTTGACCGGCACCCGCTCAAGACCCTGGCGCCGCGGCTAGCCCCTCGCTGTCTGATGACCCTTAAGCAACGCCTGGATGAGTTCCGGAAGCTGCGATTCCACCGCGTCATCGTGCTTCCGTTCAACCCAGCGCTCGCCGCGCTGACCGCGGAGGTGTTCGTGCGGCGGGTGCTCGTTCGCCGGCTGGGCCTGGCTGATCTCACGGTCGGCTACGATTTCCATTTCGGGCGAGGCGGCGCCGGCGATGCGTCCCTGCTCAAGCGTCTGGGTGAGACGTTCGGGTTCAACGTCACCGTGGTCCCGCCGGTCCTTCACCGGGGGGAGCCTATCTCCAGCACTCGCATCCGCCGGCTTCTCTCGCTTGGCAACGTCACGAAAGCCGCCCGGCTGCTGGGCCGGCCTCCGGTCCTGACCGGCTTGCGGATGACAGGATTGAGGTTGGGGCGCGCCCTCGGCTTCCCCACCATCAACATCAATCCTGCCAACGAGCTGTTGCCGCCGTATGGCGTGTACGTGGTGAGGATCGGTCGGGAACGCCGGCCCGGGGCAGCCAACCTCGGCATCCGGCCGGCCGTGACCCCGAGCGCGACCTCCCCCCTCCTGGAAGTCCACTGCCTGGGACGGCCCCCGCGGATCGCTCCGGGGCGAGCGGTCGAGGTAGAGCTGCTGCGCTTCCTGCGCCCGGAGCGAAACTTTCCTGACTTGGCCGCCCTGAAGCGGCAGATAAGCCGCGATGTTGCGGCAGCCAGACGCTATTTCGCCCTGAAGACTTGACGCGGGGTTTTTAAAAACAGTAAGCTAACGCTACGTATGGCGGAAGAAGAGAAGAAGGCGGCAGCTCCAGCAGCGGAACTCCCAGAGCCCGATTTCACCTGGCGCTGGCACCTGAAAGTGCTTTCCATCATTTATGCGGTGCTCGCGGTTCTCTACACCATCATGCTGTATTTCCTCGCAGAGCCGGATTTCAAGTGGAGCAGCCAGGCTGTCAACCTGGTCGTGTTATACGCGCTCCCAGCGGTGCTGTGGGGAATCCGCACATACCTGCTGGCGAGGGAAAAGCAGAAAAAAGAAACGCCGGGCGCTTAACAGCTCGCCGAGGTCATTCCTAGCCCAGCGTCGAGAATTTCTTCGGTACCAGGAGCCTGCAAGATGCCGTCCAGATAGCCGCCAGGACGGTCGATCAACGCGTCCCAGCCCGACCACAAGTGGAACAGTCCGAAGACAAATCCGACCGGATGGGCGAATCCCACATAGCCTATCAGCCCCACCACGAAGTGCGTCGCGACTTTCTTCCCCTGATTTTCATTAATCAACTGGCCAACGCCCGGAACGATCAACGAAACAATTCCGGTCACCGCAGATTTTCCCGTGACGCCCCGGCCTCCGTAGATGATGTCGTTGGGATTCCGTGGCTTCTTTTCCTCGAAGACTTTCTCCCCCGCTGAGGTCAGCGACGGCAGCATCATTGACCCCGCCACCGCAACCATCACCATCAACGCCATAACCCGAAAGGAACTGTTCATCTTGCCGACATTGTATCAGCAGGATGCTGAAAAGTCCGGCAGGACGGGCCGGAGGGGGGTGAGCGGTCGCTGGCCGACCGGTGCGGAGTCGCGGTGCGCACGCTTATTACCAATTATGTTATCTTGTTCAGCAATGCAGACCCTGGGAGCGGTGCTGGCGGCAGGGCGCGGCGAACGCATGAGAATTTCCATGCCCAAACCCCTTTACCCTCTGCTGGGCCGTGCCATGATTGCCTACCCGCTGGAGGCCCTCCGGAAGGCTGGCGTCGCTTCTCCTGTGATCATCACCAGCCCGGCCAGACACAGCGCCCTGAAACGTTCGTTTGGCAAAAGCGCGCGGTTCGTCATCCAGCCACGGCCGCTCGGCACCGCGGACGCCGTGAGCCGATTAAAGTCATCAGTTCATGGCCAGGCAAAACTTGTGATCATCAACGCTGACTCCCCCCTCTTCGATCCTGGCCATGTCCGTGCCCTGCTGGCCGCCCACGCGGCAGCCAAGGCGCAGGTGTCCTTTGCCACCGCGACGGTGGATGATCCAAGCGGGCTGGGCCGCGTCCTCCGGGACCCCGCTGGCCAGGTCGCCAACATCGTGGAGGAAGCCGAGGCCAGCCCGGCGGTCAAACGCGTCAAGGAAATCAACGCCGGGTTGTACGTTTTCGAAGCCCCTGCGATCTTTGATGTGCTGGCGGCGGTTAAACCCGTGGGGATCAAGCGCGAGCGGTACCTCACCCGCGCGGTCGAGCTGGCCATTGCGCGCGGGTTGACCGTCACCACGGTGAGCGTGCCGGCTGAAGCCTCCTTTGGCGTGAACACGCTTGCCGAGGCGGCGGTGGCGCAAGCGGTGCTGCGCTCCCGCAAACTTGCGGCCCTCATGGCCAACGGCGTCACGATCGATGATCCAGCCAATGTGTCGGTGGACTGGGACGCGAGGGTCGGGCCAGGCACGCGTATCCTGCCCGGTACCACGCTCGCGGGAGCCACGCGCGCAGGCGCGGACTGCACGCTGGGGCCGCACGCCGTGCTGCGCGATACCCAGCTTGGGGATCGGGTGGCTGTGCGCGCCTCCTGGGTCACCGGGAGCCGCCTGGACGATGACGTCCAGGTGGGCCCGTTCGCCCACATCCGCCCCGGCAGCACGGTGAAACGAAGCGCCCACGTCGGGACGCATGCGGAGATCGTGCGCACCACGCTGGGGGAGCGGGTCCGCATGCATCACTTCAGTTATCTGGGCGACGCGAGGGTGGGGCCGGACGCCAACATCGGCGCCGGTGCCATCTCAGCCAATTACGACGGCAAGCGCAAACACCTGACCCGTATCGGGAAGGGTGCCTCAATTGGCAGCGGCGCTGTGCTCATCGCTCCAGCTTCGATCGGTGAAAAGGCGGTGGTGGGCGCAGGCGCGGTGGTCCCGGGTAGGCGTGCGGTCCCGGCCCACACCGTGGTCGCCGGGGTGCCGGCCCGGCCCCTCAGGAGGAGTTGAGCTCATGCCCAACGACCTGAAAATCTTCAGTGGGAACGGCAACAGGGAACTGGCCAAAGAAATTGCGGACTACCGGGGTTTGCCGCTCGGGGACATGGACGTGACCCGGTTCAGCGAGGGCGAGATCCGGGTCAAGATCAACGAAAACGTGCGAGGCACGGATGTCTTCCTCATCCAGTCCACCTGCCCGCCGGTAAACGAGCACTGGATGGAGCTTTTGATCATGATCGACGCGATGCGCCGGGCGTCCGCCCGCCGGATCACCGCCGTGATCCCGTTCTACTCCTATGCCCGGCAGGACCGGAAGGATCAGCCGCGTGTGCCCATCACGGCCAAACTGATCGCCAACTTAATTGAGGCGGCGGGGGCCGACCGGGTCCTGACCATGGATCTGCATGCCGACCAGATCCAGGGCTTCTTCGACAAGCCGGTGGATCACCTCCTGGCCCAGCCGGTGTTTGTGGACTACATCCGCAAGAAAAATCTCAGCCATCTCGCAGTTGCATCTGCTGACGTGGGCGGCATCAGGGGCGCGTGGCATTTCGCGGAGCGAATCAAAGCGCCACTCGCCATCGTGGACAAGCGGCGGATGGGGCCGGTGGAAACCGAAGTGCTGAACGTCATCGGCGATGTGAAAGGCAAGACCCTGATCATCCCTGACGACATGATCACCTCCGGCAGCAGCGTGGCGCAGGCGGCCCGGTCCCTCAAGGAGCGGGGTGCTGGAGACATCTACGCCTGCTGCACGCACCCCATCTTCTCTGATCCTGCGGTCGAGCGGTTGAAGAGTTCCGGGATTAAGGAAGTGATCGTCACCAATTCCATCCCTTTGAACGACCATGCGAAGGCGCTTTCCGACCCGCCGGTGACGGTGCTCTCAGTCGCTAATTTATTCGGCGAAGCCATCCGCCGCATTCACGAAGAAGCCTCCATCAGCGCTCTGTTTCACTAAAGTAAAGGGGACGTACTTGAAATATTGAAATTCCCTGCGCGAAGAATTTCAATATTTCAAGTACGTCCCCTCTACCAGAACCCTCTCCCTTACAGGGAGAGGGAATGTTAAGCTACAACTTGCCGAAGAGTTTCGTGAGGAAAAAATCGCGGTCGCCGCAGAGCTTGGCGACCTGGGGATCCTGGAACGCCTGCGAAACCAGCGCCCTCGCCTGGCTTTCCGTTTTGACATACTTCAGAATGGTGTTCCGCGCTTCGGTAGGCTCTGCCTGGGCCACGTACATCAGGGTGAGCCCCACCGTCCGCTCGATGCTCTCGATGACGCAATACCGCAACAGCACCGCGAGTTTCCGGCGGGATAGCTTTTGCGGGGGCATAAGCCCATTAGCAAAAGCGAAGATGCAGTCCACGTAGTCGGAAACGGACTCGGCACGGCTGGCGGCGTCCACGACCTGAGACGTCATGGCGAGCGTGAGCTTCTTTTCCTCGCCGGTCCACTTCACTTGCGTTTTCTTCTCGACCTTCCCCGAATAGTCCCCCATAAAGGTGCCAGCGTTGAGGTCACCACGGTGGTCGTAGAGCGGATCCTTGCTGAGGTAATGACCGCAGGCCTTGAGGACCTGGACCTCGAGGGGGGTCAGCGAGAATTTCGGACCCTTGCGCGGATACTCTCCGCTCACGAACGACATCACGATGCGATCGTCGAAGTATTCCACGAAATTGCGGATCGGTGCGATGACAAGGGGCGGAATCACAAAATGCCCATCCGGGTCTTTCGGAAACACATTGATGTGGACCCTGCTGATCTTTTCGATCGCAGCGATCACGCCCGGGATCGTCGCGAGGTACTCTTCGGGTGGGCCCGTGAACTCCTTCCACTGCTCCTTCACCAAGATCTTCGAGCCGCTGAATCCGACCTTGTTCTCGGCCGATTCCGCAGCCCGCACGGAAAAGGCAGCCAGGGTGTCTTCATCCCTGCGGATGGTCACAATCGTGTCCGGGTCGAACGCTGCGGTGGCTGACCCCTGTCCAGATTCGAGCTTTCCCAGCTCGGTGCGGCAAACCTTCATGTCCCCCAGCTTAGTCTCGAGACCCTGTGTACGGACCGAAAGCTCCCGGCCGGCCTGCTCAAGCTGGATGCCCAGGGAAATGATAGACTGCGTGATGCCGAAAAGTTTTTCGCCAACGGACGACATCAGCTTGGCTTCCTGCTCCGTCCGTTCGCCAGCGAGGCCCGCGAGCTGGACATACTTCTTCAGGGCTTCCAAGGTCAGGCGAGTGGTGCTGAGGAGCTTTTCATCGCGCAGGGATCCAACGGCGTTCAACTGCACCTCCACGTTGCCAAGCTGCTCCTTGACAGAAGTCAGCAGCCCCTCCAGCCGCGCCTTCACTTTGTCCTTCAATTGATCAGACCCCAGTGGTTTGGTCGGCCTGCGCCGGCGTGTCATCCCGGTGTCCAGGCCGGCCAGCTCGCCGCGGGCGATGGCGTTCACCCGGTCCTCAGCATCCAGGATGGGAACAGCCCAAGCCGGGCGCGAAGCTTTGGCCGCGCGGTCGCGTACCAAAAGTTCATACACTGCGGCCGGAAGCAGTTCCACTTCTACCGGCGAGCCATTCTGGTTCACGGTCACGCTCGTCCCCAGCGCCCCGGTGCAAAGAAAAAGCCACTGTGCCTCGTTGAGGTAAGGCAGCCGCTTGCCCAGCAGCCAGTCAGTCACAACCGTAAACGCACCGCGCAACCTGGCAGCCTTGGCCACCTCCTCCTGCGGGCCGCGGGACGGGGCGGCATACGTCACCAGCGCGTCGTTGACTTGACGCGCAACCTCGTCAGGTGCTTCATCCAAAACCTGATCCAGCACGTCCTGGCCGGTCGTTGTCAGCACATCGTCAGTCATGGAACTTCTCAGCCATGCGCTGGGAGACCATTGACCGTGAGGACCACCCGGCTCACTGGGGTGTATTCAACTTGGAACGTTCCAGGGCCCAGAGGTAGCCCCAAGCGTTCCCAGGCGGAGCGCGTGAGCATGAACCTTCTCCCCGCGGCGTCGAGGTACACGTACCCCTTGGCCGCCTCAGCACGTCCTTGTGCCTGAAGCGACTCCACTCGGGCGGCTTCGATGTCCCGTCCCAGGCGCCGGGCGACGATCTGGAGCACCCCACAGATGAGGCCCCCCGTAGCTAACAGGCCAATCGCCAAACCGTACGCCACCTGGCCGCTCACCTCAAGCGACCCCCCCACAACATACCCGCGCATGGAGCCTGCAATCAGGCCCAGGACCAGCCCGACTCCGGCCGACACGTAGCTGTAGCTCTGCCATCGGGTCGCGAGGTCCTTGACGTAATCGACCTCGGCTTCGTGAAGCGTACGCACGGTACCGGCCGTCATGGTTCGACTCCCTTCGGTCGCTCACCATGACCCTGAGCGAGCGTAGCGAGTCGAAGGGTCACTTCAACGCCTCGGGCGGAAGCTGCTTCTCTGGAACCCGTTCGATGTTCACTTGGATCATGTGGTCCCCCTTCTGGACAGCGCTGGCCACATCCATCCCTTCATAGACCTGCCCAAAGACCGTGTACTGGCCGTCGAGTTGCGTCAGCGGCTTGATGCAGATGTAGAACTGGCTGCCGGCGCTGTCCGGATCTTGGGCCCGGGCCATCGCCACCGCCCCGGTCGTGTGGGAGCGTTCATTGAATTCAGCCTTCATGGTGTATCCCGGCCCGCCCGTCCCATCCCCCTTGGGATCCCCACCCTGGATCAGCACTCCGGGCACCACCCGGTGGAAGGTCAGATTATCGTAGTAGCCCTTCTCCGTCAGCGACACGAAATTGGCGACAGTCTTTGGAGCGTACTGCTCAAACAGCGCAAACCGGAAGACGCCCCGCTCGGTGCGGATCATGACAACCTGAACACCCTCCGGTTTGGATTCAGCCAGCTGAGAGGCGGTTGAGGAAGACGAAGGTGCCGGTCCATCAGCGGCACAGCCTCCTACCACCGCAGCCAGGAAAAGCACGAAAAAAAGTGAACAAAAGGATACATTGGGCGGAACAGGATTTGAACCTGTGACCTCCTGCTTGTAAGGCAGGCGCTCTCTCCAGGCTGAGCTATCCGCCCAGCCCCACTTCATTATAGTAGAGGACTTCATGCAGCCCTCAGTGTATCATAGGCTCAACGTGAGGGATGAGGGAGGATGGTGGAACTGGCAGACACGTACGCTTGAGGTGCGTATGGCGAAAGCCGTGAGGGTTCAACTCCCTCTCCTCCCATTTTCGTAGCATGGCAACGCCGGAAGAACTTAACAAATCGGGCATGGAGCTGTACAAGGCGGGGAAGTACGCCGAGGCCGTTGCGGCCTACGAGGAGGCGGTGGCCTTAAAGCCGGATTACGCCGCCTGCTACGTCAACCTGACCCTCGGGTACCTGAAACGCAACCGGCCGGACGACGCGGTACACGCAGCCCAACGTGCGGTCGCACTCGCGCCGCAGGCTGCGCAGGGACATCACTATCTCGGCAACGCGCTCAATGCCAAGGGACGCTGGAATGAGGCGGTGTCCGCATACGTGCGGGCCTTTGAGCTGGACAAGGCGCAATGTGGCAACCTCGTGCTAGCCGGCAACCTCTGCATGGATCACGGGCTGACCCCAAAAGCTGTGGAACTGTGGAAACAGTTTCTGGTCGCGGCACCGGCGGACCACCCCAAACGCAACGAGGCAGAAGAGCAGTTGCAGCAGGTCGGGGGTGGGTCCCGGCTGATCTCAAAGTTTTGAGCTCCCGCCATCGTCCCCTCGCCGTCCTGCTGGCTGCCGCCCTGCTGGCTCCCCAAGCCACCGCGGCTGCGGATGCGCCGGCCCCGTTAGATTCCAAACGGAGTCTAACGGGGCTGGCAAAGCCCCCCGAAGCACCCACCCGACGATTTGAGAACGTGTTTTTCATCGCCCTGCCGTTTACGGCGTTGCACTCCGTTCTCCTCACCACCGGCGCCGCGCTGGCCTTCCAGCGGGGCGAGTTCAAACTAACCGTCGGCTACCAGGTGGCCGGTATCGGCCTCGCCGTCCTCGGTGCTGGCTTGATAGCATGGAAGGACTCTAAAAAGAAACTCCAAGTCTCTCCTTCTGGAGCCGACTGAAGTCGAAAGACTCTTTCATGCCGGGGTAGCTCAGTTGGCTAGAGCGGCGGTTTCGTAAACCGCAGGTCGACGGTTCGAGTCCGTCCCTCGGCTGGTTTTGTTCATTCTTGTACTTGCACTCCTCCTGGGAAGCGCTTCGCCAGCCTGGGGAAGACATATCCCCAACGATGTGATGGTGCGGTTCCACCCCGGTGTTCCCGAACACGCTGCGGCGCGTGCGCTCAATGAACTGAAGGCCCGGCAGGTGGACCAGATCCCTGCCCTGCGCGTCCGGCTGGTCAAGCTCCCTCCCGGGCTACCGTTGGAAATTGCCCTTGAGCGGTTGCAGCGCAATCCCAATGTGGAGCTGGCCGAGCCAAACCAGGTCGTGAAAGCCTATGCACTGCCGAATGACTATTCTCCCTCCTCGCAATGGGCGCTCGATAAGATTGAAGCCGCCCGGGCGTGGAGCGAAAATGTGCCGGGCGCACAGGGCGCCGCCACGGTGACGATCGCCATCGTTGATTCAGGCATCTCCCCAACCCACGAGGATCTTGCGTCAAAACTGATCCCCGGCTACAACTTCACCAACACAATCACCGGTTTCACCAACACAATCACCGGTGACAACTGCAACCACGGCACGCTGACAGGCGGAATTGCAGCCGCGGCCACGGACAACAGCACCGGCATCGCCGGCGTCGCCTGGAAGGCCAAACTGATGCCCTTAAAGGTCATTGACGGCCCGGCCGTAAGTGGATGCGCCGTTGGCGACTGCGCCGGTTCCGAGTTTCTCATCGCCAAAGCTGTCACGTGGGCTGCCGACAACGGCGCGGCTGTCATTAACATGAGCTTGGGGAGCTGTGTGAGTGCTAGCGACTGTGGGGGCCCAAGCCAGACCGGGACCGATGCCATGGAGTACGCCCACCAGCGGGGGGTGGTTCTCATCGCCGCCGCGGGTAACGAAAGTACGAGCAACAAATCCTACCCAGCAGCCTACCCGTACGTGATCGGTGTCTCGGCCACGGACACCAACGACGCTCTCGCTTCCTTCTCCAATTTCGGGGACTACATCGATTTCGCAGCGCCCGGTGTCGGCATCCAGGCCCCGGGCAGCGCCACGGATTCCATCTACTGCGTAGCAAACGGCACCTCCGTGGCCTCCCCCATCGTGGCCGGACTGGCAGCGGTGTTGCTCGGCCAGGATCCCTCCCGCACGCCGGATGATATCGAGAGCCTCATGAGGCGTACTGCGGACGACCTCGGCATCGCAGGCTGGGACCCACAGTTCGGCTATGGCCGGGTAAACATGTATCGGGCGCTCACGCTCAACGCGAACATTCCCCCGGCCGGCCGGGACTTGGCCTACGTGTACCCAAATCCGTTTTCCCCGGCCCAAGACCTCGAAGGCATGCGGATCGTGATCAAGGCCAGCCCGGGGGATGTGGTGGGAGTCGAGGTCTTCGACGTGCTGGGCAACCGCGTCTGGTCCAAATCCTTCTCAGCCCAGGAGACTGGAACCCGTGATTTCTATTACGATCCCGTAGTATGGAATGGAAAAGATGAGCAGGGCCGAGAGCTGGCCAATGGGGTCTACCTGGCCCGGATCAAGGTGAACGAACAACGCATCATCAAGAAGATCGTCCTCGCGCGCTGATCGCCATGCTGACGCCCCCTCACCCCACCCTCTCCCCCCGTTTGAAACAGCTTCTCGTATCTGCCCTGTTGTTGCTCCTGGCCTCATCCGGCGCAGCCGAAACCCCGAGCACAGCCGCGGCGGCGTTTACCCGGATGCCAATCGGCGCCCGCGCACCGGCCCTGGGCGGGGGGATCGCTGCGATTGACCACGAAGCCACCGCCACATTGTCCAATCCGGCCGGCCTGGCCCAGCTCGCGGAGCCCTTCACGTTCAGCCTGGACGGCGCCTTGCTCCCATTCCAGCAGAACCTTTTCTTCCTGGGTGCCGCCGGCTGGGTCACCCCGGCGCTCTCGCTGGGGCTGAGCGCCTTGTACTTCAGCGCCGGCGATGATATCGAATTCCGGCGCTCCAACACGCGAGCGCCCGACTTAGTGGTCTCGGCGCTCTCCCAGCTCTACACCTTCGCCGCCGCCGGCCGGCTGTTCCCCGTGGTGGACGTCGGGATCGCGGTGAAATTCATACTGGACTCCATCGGCCCCTTGAGCGCGCAGGGGTTCAGCATGGATGCTGGCTTTACCTACCGGCCGTACCGGCGGCTGGCGCTGGCGCTCGTCACGAACGACATCGCGGGCTCTACCCTCGATTGGGACACCGGCGGTTCGGACAGGCTCAAATCCTCGCTGCGGGTCGGTGGGGCGGTGGACTTAAACCCTTTTCTGATCGTGGCCGAAGCCCGCGATCTTAGGGGATCCTACGAACGGTTCAGCGGCGGCGTGGAGTGGGATGTGCACCGGGCCTTTTTGCTGCGGGCGGGTTACGACCACGGACGGATGGCCGCTGGCTTCGGCGTGCGCACCCGGTATCGACGCAAGATGGCGCTGAAGCTGGATTATGCCTTCGCGCAGGGCGTGCTGGGAGACACCGATTTTGAGCACCGGATTTCCCTCACCCTCGGCTACCTGATATACAAGAGGCCTATGGGGAAGCTCCTGTTC
>CAZPLZ010000082.1:0-14448 GCA_964587525.1 uncultured bacterium
TATATACAGCGTCCGTGCCCGATCCTACGAAACCACTCTCACCACCCTTGAGGCCGCTATCTGTCACGAACACAGTCCCATCAGGGCCGGCGGCAACATCGTTGAGGAAGGTGCTATCTGGAATGGTGATTGTGGCCTTCTGCTTGCCGCTTGGCAGCCCGAAGAGACGCACATGCGTTATGTCAGCGACATATAAGATGCCGTTTTGGATCGCCATACCTTTGGGCGCGTCAAGATCGATTCCCTTCGCGGTACCGTCAATCCATTTCAGAGTTGCGACGGTTCCGTTTGGCTCTACCTTCGAGATAAAGCCATTGCCGTCAGTAGCCAAGGGGCTGCCGTTGATGTTAGCGACCAGGTAAACGTCTTCGTCAGCGTAGTACAAGACGGATTCCGGGGTAGCAAAGCCTACCCCCTCAATGACAAGCTTGTCCGTGAGCGTAGCCTCCGGTTTAGTGCTGCTGGTTGCGGGCTCCGAAACCGGTTTGCAACCGGCAAAGGAAAATACAAGCACGATGGCAAGTAGCGCCTGCTGGAATATGTGATTCATCGCTGGCCTCCAAAATCGTTGGGAACACACATCAGCGGCCCCAAGGATCGGTTCTGTCGCTCGGTCTCAGGTTGGCAGTACTCTACAGCCCCACATCTTCCGATGCAATCTGGTTACCTTGGGGACGGCCCGCACACGACACCCAACCTACCAAGTTGGTTGCTCATGCACGGGGTTACGACTCACAATACCTGGCCTAATTTCCTACGTCACTGCAGTGTTGAAATCCCCTGCGTTGGTTGCTACTCGTTCGTCTCCTTCTTCTTGCCGGGGGCTTCCTCCCACGTGTATTCCCTTCCCATCGCGTGCTTTTCGAACCAATCCAGCTCGACGTTGACTTTGAAAAGCTCGTGGCGCAACTCACCCCAGCGGTGTGGCTCGCGCGGAGCCATGTAGAGGTGGGTAGGAACGCCATTGCTCTTGAGGGCTCTATAGAGCTCGACGGACTGGGGCGGAGGAACGCGCACGTCGTTCTCCCCCACAAGTATGAGGGTCGGCGTCTTCACTCTGTGAATGTCTTTCAAAGGCGAGTGCTCCCAATAGACGTCGATCGGAGCATCCTTTTGCCAGGGCGTGCCGCCGAACCACGGCGTGCGGTAGATACGAACGTCACTTTGACCATACATGGAGATCCAGTTGACCGCGCCCGCACCCGAGGAAGCGGCCTTGAAGCGATCGGTGTAGGTGATGATCTTGTTCGTCATGTGGCCTCCCCCACTCCATCCCATTTTCACCATGCGATCCCCGTCGACAAGCCCGCGCTCGATCAAGTAGTCCACGCCGGCCATGACGTCCAAGTGCGATTGGCGGTAGTAATGGCCGACCATGTCGCGTAAGAAGCGATCGCCGTACCCCGTGCTCCCGCGATAGTTGGGCTGGAAGACAACATAGCCCATCGCGGTGGCGACCTGCGTGTAGCTGCGCCAGCGGCCGAAGCCGAATTTGTCGGATGACGCCGGCCCTCCGTGCGTCTGTACGATGAGGGGATAGCGCTTTCTCTCCTTGTAGTCCAGTGGGTAGAAGAGAAGCCCCTCGACGGTCTCTCCATCGTCGCCCTTCCACCGAATGGCCTCTTGTCGTGGTAGCTGGAATTCCTGGTCGAGAAAATCATAGACCTTCGTGATCTTCGTATGCGTCGTTCCACGCTCGGGCCGCATCCAGACGTCTCCTGCATTGGTGCGCTCGTCAACGCTAAAGACGTGTGCCTTCGCCGCGTAAGAAATAGGTCCATCCTCGAAGCGTGTGCTCTCCCTCGGTGAGCGTCGTCACATTCTCGGTCGCCACGTCGACTTGGAAGAGCTCAACGCGGACGCCGGTGTTGGCCGTGAAGTATATCGACTTGCCGTCGGCGGACCAGCTCGCCTGTTTCACTTCGTAAGGCATGTCGGGAAGCAGCAGCTGGTGCCGTCCCCCTCCGGCCGGAATCAAGAAGAGTTTGTCGTTGTAGTAGGTATCGAAGGCCTCATTGGAGTCCGAGAGGAATAACACCTGCGTGTTGTCGGGTGAAAGTTGCGCACCACGCTCGACGACACCGTTGTTCGTCAGCCGCAGGGCGCCATCGCCGCTCGCATTCATCACCCAGATCTCACCGTCGTCCGAGTCATCGAAAAGCGGCGTCGGAGCCCGATGGAACGCGATGGTGGTACCGTCTCGGGAGAGCTCGTAACCCCGAATGGAGTAATCACCCACGGTCATACGCGTCTTGGTTCCGTCGACAACGGCAACTTTCCAGAGGTGACGCTGCTTGTAGTTTTCATCGAAAGCAAAGACGTCATCTTTGGCCTCCTCGCGCTCCTTCTCCTCTTCCGTCTTGGGGTCTGGAGCAACGAAGTAGATGAACGCCCCGTCTGGCGACCAGGAGATTCCAGAGACGGAAGTGTCGTGTTTCGTAAGGGCCCGGGCCTCGCCTCCCCGGTTACTGAGCAGGTAGATCTGGCGCCTCTTCTTCTTCTCCCCCCGCTTGGCGACGAACGCGATGGACTCCCCGTCCGGGGACCATCGGGGCGCAGACTCACCGTCGCTGCCGTTTGTCAGTTGAACCAGATCCGTCCCATCGCTTTCGATCCGCCAGATGTGCGAGATGCGTTTGTTGGCGTCCCAGTCGGCCTCCGCCAGGACATAGAGAAGCTGCTTTCCGTCCGGCGAGAGCCGAGGGTCCCTCAGCGAAGGGACGTTGAGCAAGTCGATGATGGTCATGGGCCGCTTCGCTTGCGCCGGCGGAACGCCGGCCCAGAACAAAACCACCAGGATTCCCATCAGAGTTAAAGTTCGCGTTTTTTTCACAGGACCTCCTTGATACAGCGGCTTTGTCGGCTGCCGCGCATTTCGATCTCGGTATCCTTCGCCGGTTCCCCAGGCGCCGCGCGAGACTTCATTCTTGCACTCCTTTGTAACCCGGACCAAACGGATGCTCACCGGCCCGCCCCCGCGGTTTACGCCACGCTGTCGTGGCGACGCTGCTTGCCAAGCCAGCCCCGACACCGTAAACTCTCCAACAACGGGGTGGGAAGGGGCGTTTCTTCTTCTTATCCCCCCGATGGTACAGACTGGACCGATGAAACGGCGCGCTTTTCTTTCGGCAGCACTCCTGGCAACAACCGTTGTCTGCGCCGCCGCATCGGGGCCGGACCCGGCGGAAGCGACCGACCTCGTAGTCCTGAACGCGAACATCATCACGATCGACTCGCGACGGCCCCGGGCGGAAGCCCTGGCTTCCAAAGGGGAGCGGATCATCGCCGTCGGAACGACATCCGACATCAGGGCTCACATCGATGCGGAGACGAAAGTCATCGATGCCAGCGGGCGGACGATCACGCCGGGGTTCTTCGATGCCCACATGCACCCTCATGCGATCTATCCCGTCACGTCCCGAATGGGAGTGGTGGATCTGACCCCCGCGAAGGTCAAGACCATGGACGATCTCATCCGGGCGCTGCAGGAAAAGGCCCGGATCACCCCGAAAGGGCAGTGGGTCTTCGGCCGCCGATATCAGGATACGAAGCTCGGGCGGCACCCTCGGCGTCAAGACCTGGACCAGGCGTCGATGGACCACCCCATTCGGATCTCACACTCCAGCGGGCATCTTTGCGCCGTGAACTCCTATGTCCTGAAGCGGGCGGGCATCACCCGGGAGACTCCGGATCCCCCCGGAGGGAGCTTCGACCGGGACGAGGAGGGCGTCCCGACGGGCGTCTGTCGGGAGCGCGCGAAGTCCAGCGTGTGGAAAGGCCTGCCCCCGGCGCCTCTGGCCACCCGGAAGGAACGGGTGGAGGCGTATCTGAGGTGCTTCCGGCGGTTCCTGAGCGAAGGGATCACGAGCATCGCCGACGCCGGATCGAGCTACTCGAAGTGGGAGCTTTACGAGGACCTGCGGGAAGCCGGGCAGCCCGTGCGCGTCACCATGATGGTGAAGAGCCGGGATCTATCGAGGCTCAACAAAGTAGAGCGCAAGACGGGCCACGGTGACGACAGGCTGCGGCTCGGAGCTGTGAAGATGTTCCACGGGAATTCACTTTCGGGTCGGACGTGCTGGCTCTACGAGCCGTACGACACGATCAATCCGAAGACGGGGGAAAGGGATTACACCGGGATTCCCCCGAGTCGGTCCCAGAAAAGTCTCGACCGGCTGATCTTCAAGGTTCACGAGGCGGGCTTCCAGGCGGCGGTCCATTCCAACGGCGACCGCGAGATCGACATGGTGCTGGACGCCTTCGAGAAGGCGCTCAAGGCACTTCCCCGGAAGGATGCGCGACACCGGATTGAGCACTGCAGCGTGGTGAACGAGAACATTCTCAAGCGGGTCAAGAAGCTGGGCATGGTCCTGGCGTTGCACTCCTACGTGTACGAGCACGGCGACAAGATGGAGGCGTACGGCGAAAAGCGCTGGAAGTGGATGCACGCGAATCGCTCGGCGCTCGACCTGGGAATCCCGGTCGCGGGAAACTCGGACTACGGAGTGAGCGCCGCGGATCCGATGCTGCGCATCCAGAGCATGGTGACGCGGAAGAGCGCGGAGGGAAAAGTCTACGGGGCGGAGCAGAGGGTGTCCGTCATGGAGGCCCTGCGGGTCTGGACGCTCGGGAGCGCCCATGCCTGCTTTGAGGAGAAGAATCGGGGATCGCTCGAGGTCGGCAAACTGGCGGACTTCGTGATCCTCGCGGCCGATCCCACCCGGGCGCCGCCGGACGAGATTCACCGGATCCGGGTGGACAAGACCATCATCGGTGGCAGGGTGGAATACGAGAGGGAGTAGGGATCAGGGCTACGGAAATATGTAAGCGAGGTTCTACTTCGGGGCTGACCTGGCTCCGTTTCCTTCCTCCCCTAGATCCCGGGCCTAGGGAAGATTGCCGGACCACTCCGTGTAGCCCGAGGCCCCGCCCACCAGTTCCACCAGCTCCGGATCGCCGTCTTCCAAGGCCTTTTCGATTATTCCTCCCTTGGGTAGACGCGACCGCCGGATTTGGTTCATGGTGACCAGGCTATAACCCAAGATCAGAACCCGCCGCCGGTGACCCCGGGACGTGTTAGGTTTTCCCCGATGCCACAGGTTGGTGTTCATGATCACGGCGCTGCCAGCCGGGACTTTGATCTCAACCTGGCCGTCCATGTCCTCGAAATTCTCCCCGGGCAAATAGCGGCGTTCCCAGAGGTGACTCTGGGGCATCACACAGAGAGATCCCGACTCGTCGTTCAGGTCGTCGAGATAAACCAAACAGTCCACCTTTTGATAGGGGCTGTGAAAAGGCGGAGGGGGGTCCATGTTGATTCTTTGATGAAAATGCCAGTGGGTTTCCTGGTTTTCCTCCCCCGGCATGCTGATGCGGCAGCCCAACGCGGCTTCGATGCGGGGCCCCAACAGGGCCCGGGCTACGGAAAGCAGGGCCGCGGTTCGGACGTAATCCAGAAACAGAGAATCCTTATCAATGAGGTCCCGCAAGAACACCCCGCCATACCTGCGCGCGTCGGTATTTTTGGCCTCTCCTCGAGCTCTCTCCCTTGTTTCGATTTCGTCCACGGTCCGTCTGAGCATCTCCAGAGCCTCGCCCCGGAACAGTTTGGGCCGCACCAGAAAACCCTGTTTCGCGATTTGGTCGATCTCAGCTTCCGTGGCCTGAACCTCGAACTTGCACTCTTGCTTCTTGAGATCGTGGTTCAGAATGCGGTATTCGCGGGTGTGGCTGGGACCCTCATAAGCGTTCTGAACCAGGGACAGAAACTTTCCCATTCGATCAGCCCTTTACCCGGGCTTCGATGCGATCCCTGTCCCAGAAGCCGTCGGCGATCAAGATCCGGTATTCCAGGGCCAAGGTTTCTTCATCCCAAAAAACTACGTGGTTCGCGCCCATGGAGATCCACTGCTCTTGGAAGCCATAGCTGAGCTTAGCGGGAGTGTGGGTCAGGGGTGGAGGTCTTGTCATCAGGGTTCGGCTCCAGTACCCACATTGATGTAAATAGCCTAGAGCAGTCAATACACCTGTCCCAATAGAAAAACCCGATGTAGCTATTAAGATACGTCCCCCTCCTACAAGATGGCCTGAGGCCAACTACGGGCTATACGTTCTTGCCTCGCCGGTCTCCCGCCGCATAACGAGTACGCTTCCTGCCGCAACGTCTTTCCCGGTGTAGGTGAAGGCAGAATGCGAGAAATTGGCAATGATCTCGACTTTGTCGTCGAACACCGTGCGCTGAACCAGGCGGTCCGCCGTCAGCCAGTCGAAGTCCGTCATCTGCGAGAATCCCAGCTCCCCGTGCAAAGGCGAAAAGAAAGCATAGTGCTTCGTGATTTCGGCGTGGCGCTGCTTGAACGACTTCAAGTTCAGGTGGTACATGGGTGGCACCATGTAGAGCAGCTCCGTCAGCGTAACCGTATCTATGACTCCGGAAAACTTGAACTTGCCCGCGGACCAGTGGTGCGTGGAGACGACCGAGTCGTGGAAAACGATCTCGTAGAGCGGGAGCCGGAAACGCGGGTCGAAGTAGAGGCGACGGAATTTTTCCTTGATGGGCACCTGCTTGAGAAACACGTCCGGGCCATCCGGCGGATACCAGGCACCCAGGTAGTACTTAGACTTCCTGTTCTTCAAATCGGGGTCGCCCCAGCCAAATGGTGGCGTGACGACCCCTTCGGCTACGTGAATCACCGGGGCAGCGTAGGAGCTGCCCCCTTCGGAACCGATAACCAGGCGGTGCCGGTCGCGGATCCAGGCCATCCGGTCGTTCCGCGCCTCGACGCTATCGGCTTGCGTGGCGGGGTGCAGGGGTGAATAGTCGTCGCAAACCTCGCCGTAGGCGTCGCAATCAATGAAGTAATAGTTGAAAGGAACCGCAGCCAGAACACGGTTCACCCGGCGCTCGACGTAGGGGCGGGCCGCGATCGGACTGAGCCTGTACCCCCGCTTCTTGAATCCCCTTACCTTCTTTCCGTTTCTCCGGACGACCGCACCGGTCTCGTAGAGCTGCCGGTCAAACTGGGCCGTCTCCCAGCTTGCGTCCGTCCCCTTGAGGGAAGGATTGTGAACGCTGTGGTAGGAATCATACGTACCGAATAGATAGTCCAGCTCGTCCGCTTTCCGGGCCACCTCGGGGCGCCGCATCGCGCCTCGCCAGCCTCCGAGACAGAGCCGCATCCGGTCCAGTCCAGCCGAGCGCAATACCCGGAGCATTTTCACTGATACGCCGTCACCCCATTCATCAACTTCAACGGTGAATTCGGGGTATGCCGCGCGCAGCAGGTGCGCGTTCAAGAGGCAGAGCTCTTCTTTGGACAAGGTCTTCTGCCCGCGTGATAGAAGCTCTCTGGCTTCACCAGGCAGCGTAATTCCACTCCAGCTTTCCGGTTCGTAGAAATCCTGCCTTTCCAGGAGACCCGATAGTGCTTCCGCCACCTGGTTCTTAAGGTAGTCGTACGGCCACTTCAGGCCGGCCAGTTTCTCGACCTCGGCCCAGCGCCGCGGGTTGAGCAGGCGCTTGATCCTCTTTCCCGGTGATGGACCACCTCCCCGGGCCTGCCGGATGAGTTCTTGGCAGAAGGGCTTCCATTTACGGGCGGGCACGTCATGACGGGTGAACAGGCCGTCTCCCCACAGGTACGCGTGGGGTGCTCCCAGCAGCCGTCTTACCTTGGGGGTTGTGCGCGCTTTCCGGTCCATGCTGACGAACTCGCCACGATCTTTCAGCCATTTGCGGAAGCGCCGGGCGGCCGCCACCGGGTCATCGCCCCGCGAGATCGAGACCACGAACCTGCACTCCCGGGAGGATCGGTTGTCCATGAATTCGTGCCGGAAACTCAGCCGCACTCTCCCACCGTTCCTGTGAAATCGAATGCTGTTGTTGTAGGGGTTCGTGACAATGTACGTGATGGTGTAGGCCGGACGGTAGATACCCCAGAAGGGCATGCCCAGACCCTCCAGCGTGTCCCAGTCTCCGTAACCCACCAGGTAATCAATCCACTTGCGGTCGTTGAAAGGCACAAAGCATCCCTCGCGGCGGGGCCAGATCAAGCCGGTTGTGCCCTGTCCGCTTGTCACCACCGGCCAGGTGAAGCTGCCCGGCCCGGCCGCGAGAATGACGAAGGCGAACTCGTCATCCTTCAGCTCCGCCCTGAAGACAAGGCCGCTGCCGGGATGCTTCCATGTGGCCCGGTTTTTTCCACGCTCGACCTCCGCGACCGGCACGGCTTCCTGTCCGGCGGAAATCCACACGCCGTCCAGACCGTTCGGAACACCGAAAAAGGCCAGGGTGCCGGGGTCGATCTGTATGCGCCACGCGGTGCTCTCGAGCACGATAGGATGTTTTTCCGCGAAGACGGCGTTTGATGGAAATAGCGCGGATGTCAGAATTGCCGTAAGGGCGAGTGCGATGTGACGAGTTCTTTCAGTCATTTGAGGGCCGCTCTCAGCATGATACATATCTCCTAAAGGAGATATCGGACCCCAGGAACACGACTCGAGAAAGTTATAAAATGTGGTACGAATTAGGAGGTCAGGGCAAGGGTGTCAACGAACTTTACATATCTCGAACATACTCCCCAGGGCGATACGTCCCGGGCGTCGCTGGCCATTGACGCAAGCGCGTGTGCCCCGCACCGGGTCCCCCCGTATCTCTACGGGAAGTTCTGCGAACATCTCGGTTCCAACATCTATAACGGGATGGAAGCCCAGATCCTGCACAATCCCACGTTCGGGAAATGGTCGTTCGTCTCAGGCACCGATTTGGTCAATGGTGGGGTGCTGGTGGACGCTTCGCTAGAGACCGTCAAGTGGTATGCGAACAGGTCGGCGGAGCGCAAAGGGTGGGTTAGCCCCGAGGCGGTCATGGAGAGCTATCAAAGCGGCCTGGCGTTCGGATGGATTCGTCTGGGCTCCAAAGAGAATGTCCGCTTCAGTCCGGACACGGGCCCGCGTAATAACCGCGCTCAGCGGGTTGAGGTGCTGCGCAGTGACGGGAACGTTCCTCAGGGGTTGGCTCAGGACACGTATCTGCCTCTTCACCGTACCAACGGTTATGAATTCACGCTGCTCGCCCGTGCCGTCGACCCGGTTGACATAAAAATATCCATCGCGTCATTAGATCGACGCGGAATGGTCGGAAAAACTCTTGCCCAGGTGAGTATTTCCCTAGGGCCCAAGCGTCAAACGTACACAGGCAAGCTTCGCATTGCTGACGACCTCCCGGCGGATGGGATCTATCGCGTGGCCATCACGGCGGATGGGCCTGCTCATCTTGTGATTGAACGCCTGCTGCTGTATCCGGATGACCACATCGGGGGCGCGGATCCGGATGTGATCCGCTTCTTAAGAGAGGCGAAGCTGCCGCTGCTACGCTGGCCAGGGGGGAATTTCGTAAGCGGCTACCGGTGGGAGGACGGCATCGGCCCCCGGGATGAGCGGCCCACGGTGATGAATCCCGCTTGGGACGGGCTGGAATATCATCTATTTGGCACGGCCGAGTTTATCGCCTTTTGTAGGGCGGTGGGGTGTGAACCGATGATCTGCATCAACGCCGGAGACGGCACCCCGGAGGAGGCTACCCGCTGGGTGGAGTACTGCAACGGCAGGCCTGAAACCCCGATGGGCAAGCGGCGCATCGATCATGGGTTTCCGGAGCCGTTCGGCGTCAAGATCTGGGAGATCGGCAACGAGCTGTGGTTCAGCCACCAGGTGGGATGGACTACGGCAGGCGGGTACGTCGATCGCTATCTGCGCTACCGGGAAGCGATGCTCGCGGTGGATCCGTCGCTGCGTATCATCGCCATGGGCGATCAGGTGACGGGCGCCGGTGGCGAATGGAATGAGCGGCTGGTCAAAGAAACGCACGGTTCGGCCCAGTGCATCAGCGATCACATCCTGGCCGACGTGCATGTCGACCAACACACCGATCCCGTCGAACTGTTCCATGCTTACATGGGCGAAGCGTCGTTCCTGGGTGGGATGTATCGAGGGTTGGAGAAGAGCATGCTGGAGGCTGGCATCCAGCAGCCCCGGCTGGCGATTACCGAGCTACAGATGTTCTCGCACTTCAGGGGGGAAGTCTCAAGCGGAGCGAAGATGACCCCTGAAACCATGCCTTCCCAGGCCACGATCTCCGAGGCGCTCTACACGACCACCATCATTCATGAGTGCATCAGGCTGGGTGAATTTTCGGAGATGGTGACCCATTCGGCCACCGTGAACCACGGCGCCGGACTCAACAAGCGGCAGGAGCGGGTCTGGGCGGATCCCTGCCATTACGCGCACGCGATGGGGATTGCCCTGGCGGGCGGAAATCCGGTCAAGGTGCGCCTGGCATGCGGGACATTTTCGACGAAGACCGAATTCCGGAAGAGTCGCCTGCCGGCGGTGAACAATATCCCGGTCCTGGACGTGGTCGGGGTTCTGGAAGTGGGTGGCCAATCGTTGATCGTCATGCTCGTTCATCGCTGCGCCACGTGCGGCCCCATTGCTCTTTCGATCGAGCTGGGAGACTTCTCTGCTGCGCCATTGGCTGATGTACTAACGCTCGCTGGCGAGTCCATGCACGACCGGAACTCTCTGACTGAACCGGCGCGCGTGGTGCCCCGCGCGTCAATCCTTCAAGTAAAAGGGTCGAAAGCTGAGCTTACGTTGCCTGCGTTTTCCCTGACCCGCCTGACGTTTAAGGCAGAGAGGAGAGGGACATAGTTTGTATATTAATATCCTCACTTCTCATCGAGCGACAGCTTCTCCTTGCGCGCGATGTCGCGGCCGCGTCGAGCATTCAACGAAACCGCCGGATTGCTGATGCCAAGATGGTTCCCTACCTCAACGCCAGAATATCCCAACTCCCTCACCGCCCAGAAACACACCAGCGCACGCGCCCTGCACTCTCGCGGCGTTCTGCCCTTCCCTCGCGCCAGGTCTGGCGTCAAACCGGCCTCCTCAGCCCCCCGCTTGGTGATCGATGCGAGATCCCATCCTCTTCGCCTAAGGCGACTTTGCCTGCGCTCGACCTTCTCAGCCTCCGCAAGCATCTCAGCCACAAACTCGCCACTGCCAAGAATCCGTTCGTCTCCAGCCAAGCGACCGTTGGTCTTCTTCCCAGCTCTCACATACTCAATCATGCCTCCCATACTCCGTAGGACTCCCCCTCCCTCAAACTCCTTTCGATGTCCCTGCGACAACCCCTCGCTCAGGAATTCCCAGTACCTCCTCCGTGCCTGCCGCACGCCCCTTCCGAACCCACCCAACACACTATCGGTGTCTTGCCATTCGCATCGACGAACACCCATCAGTGCGCCATGACCACTCCATTCATACCGAAGCAAGTCCTTCATAGTTCTGGCCAGCCCAGCCCTAACCGGATTCAAGTGTATGTATCGCACCAGCTCCAGGAAGTATGGTTCCTCCTCGCAGATGATCGACTTGAAGCGGTTCTGAAATAGGTGACCGCTCCTCTTGTTGTGGCGATTGTAATAACCCGCGTACCACGTCAACACACGTTGCATTACACGCCCAAGTGGATCCTGTCCCGTGCGTACGAAAAGGTGAAAGTGGTTGGGCATGAGGACCCATCCGTAACACGAAGTCTTGGTTTCCAGAAGTATCCTGCCAAGGCGCTCCAGGAAGACCTGGTAGTCGGACGTCCCCTTGAAGATTCTTCCTCGCTCGATCCCACGCTGAATCACATGATGAAGAACTCCTGGTGCGTCGATTCTTCCTTGCCGAGGCATAGCCCATTGTCGACGAGCCAACGGAGGATTTCAAGAATATCTTAATATGTAAACTACGTCCCCCTTTCCACTTGATCACCCATAGGGTCCACAAGGGCTTGCAGGTATCGCCGATTCAACTGTAGATTCTTTGTCTCCATGTGCTGGAAGTATCTCAGAATCTGCCTCTTCGACGCCTTATAGACATCGACATGCGTCCTCCATCGTTCCTCGTTGCGGTAAATCCCCCATAACGATGGGGTGTTCCCCGCTTCGATCTTCTTGTACGTCCATGGCGACCAGGCCCAGCCGTACTGTTCAAAAGCTTTCACGTAACGCCTGACGGAGCCTATCCCCCACTGCGGATTGATCGTGTTAAACTCCCCGACGTACAGCGGCACGCCGAAGATCATCTGCTGCCTGCGCCAGCGCCGCACCGTCTCGCTTGCGAACTTCTCATGCGGCTCGTCACTGCGTGCGTCGAACAAATAAAAGTGCACCGAGTAAGCCACGTCCCCCCAGTTGTACTTGTCCGGATGAGGCATCGTTTCGAGGCCATGCAGCCCGTCTTCCATGATGATCAGGTGGCGCGAATCCACCTGACGAATGGCCCGATAGATCCGGTCATGCAGTCCAGCGATCTGCTCAGGAGTTCCGCCGTTCGGTTCGTTCAACAGGTTGTAACCCAGCACGGTTGGTTCGTCTTGGTACCTGGCCGCGATTTCGCGCCAGAGCATGACGGTGCGGTCCTGAAACTGCTTTCTCTTGAATAGCTCGTTACGACCGGCGACCCCGGAGTGGTCCCACGGGTTCTGACTCCCGGGAGCCCCGTGCATATCCAGGATCACCCACAGGCCGTGCTCCTTACCCCAAGCCACCGCCTTGTCCAGGTATCTCCACCCCTTTGAATCGATCAAATGTGGTTTCTTGTCGTGATTGAACCATTCGTGCCAAAAGTTGACCCGGACGAAATTAAATCCAGCCTTTTTAATACGCGCAAAATCATCTCCGTTCACCCACCGGTCATGGTACGCACGCTGTAGTCTTTTGACTCCCTTTGACCCGAATCGCTTTTCCAGAATTCGCCACAACGCCCGCTCGTCAGGGATATGCTTTGATTCTGGCAGGTCACGGTTCAACTCGATAATCCATCCTTCGATGATGAGCCATCCGCCCAAGTTGATCCCGCGCAAGGTGACCGGCCTTTCGTCCTCCACCACGAGCCCGGTGCGGGACGCTTTGACCCAGGACCTGCCCGGGCTCACCCCTGAATCCTCTTTAGGCAGCGGCATTACCATTCCAATATATGATTTTCGCTCAATAACACGGCGCACACAAAACAGCCAAATTTTCCGCTAAGATGATCATATTGCGCAAGCACACAGGAGGAGACAAAACATGAAGAACATCCCTTTGATCGGACGTATTCTGTACAGTTTGATTCTCGTCATGGGGGGCATCAATCACTTCGTTCAGCATTCCAATATGACCGGTTATGTAGCGTACAAAGGAGTACCCATGCCCGGGCTCGCGGTGGCCGTCGCAGGAGTCCTGGCCTTAGCGGGTGGTCTCAGTGTTCTTCTTGGCTACAAGGCTAAGCTTGGAGCTTGGCTCATCATATTGTTCTTGATACCCGTGACATTCATAATGCACAACTTCTGGGCGGTCACTGATCCTGTCGCACAACAAGCGGAGATGGCCCAATTTATGAAAAATATTTCCATGATTGGTGGCGCGCTAATTATTGCCTATTTTGGTAGTGGCCCCAGAAGTTTAGATAAAGGAAAGTAATCGATAATCCATGCACACCTCCGAATTGCTGCGTCCCGAACATTTCCAGTTCGACCTCCTCTCCCTGTTTCCGGGCTTCGACGGGTCCGACCGCCTGGGCGTGGTCAGTTCTCAACCTCAGGATGGGATCCTGAATGCGGGGTACGTCGTGCTGGCTTGCGTCACAGCTTTTTATGAGATCCATCGCGCCAACCTGGCGGCCAACCCCATGTATCCTCCTTACTTCAGCTTCCTTGCCCCGAAAGATCCCGGAGCGGGGAATCCCGCTCACCGATGGAACGTTCCGTGGCACAACGCGATGGAGCTCTGGGGCGAACTAGACATTTGGCCAGGCTCACAGTGGATCGTCACCGATGGAACCACTCGCGGCATGCTTGAGGGCGTCCTCTCGTGCAAGGTCAACCGTCTGCTCTGGCCGGCCAGCCTACGTTTCCCCGGTGACACCCAAGGTCTGCCTCCCTCCCTGCTCACAAACGCGCGACGACAGCTCCGTTCCGTCCTCCTCTATAGCAGCGACGATGCAAACGTGAAAGTGCGGGTCGCGAAGCCTGTCGAGGATCTGATCCAACGCAGTGTGCTCCGCCTTCCCGGGCTCGACGCGGAAGAAATAAAGGCCTTTCGCTCAGTCCGGGGTTGCCGTCTGTCGGTCCCGGGACCCTGCTACACCGAGGACTATCGGGAGGTCAGCCTCGACACATTCCTGAAGCCGGAGGGGAAGCCCCTGTGATGCGGTCCTCCAGGGCCACATCCCAACGCCGAATATCGGAAGAAGCACTTTCATACCCACCTCTTCACCACCCCCTCTAGAAACAGGACACCCCACCTCTCAAGTTGGATTACCCAACAATCTCTTCACGCTGACCGTCAATAACGATAGCTTGTCCGTCTTTCAGTAGTTTGAACGGCATGCGTTCTTTGGTGAAGAACTCTACGACCTTAT
>CAZPLZ010000083.1:0-14309 GCA_964587525.1 uncultured bacterium
CCCAGGCCCTCACGCTAGCAGCTATGCCTTTACCCAATAGGTGGGACGTTGCCTTGAATAATCAAACCCGCCATAGGGTGCTGGCTGCTGACCGCCAACGACACCGACCGGTGCGGTGGGATCCATGTTGTGAGCGAACCGCACCAGATCGCCCAAAACCGCCGCGAACTGCGTGTCCATGTAGCTGCGCCAATCGCACCACCGAGCGAGGTTCCAGCGGCTCAATGGAGGGGCAACATGGTCTTTTCGGACATCTTCGAACGAAACTGGCTGGACTTCGTCGAAATCGCCCAACTTCGTGCCCCATGTTGCATTCAGCCTGTCAATCCCGCCGTAAGCATCCTTCAGCCACCGGCGGTACTCGGCTACCGACAGAGGCGACCCGTCCACCTCGGCCGGTGAGTTAAATGACCCTATGCTCACCTCATCGTCCAGCGCGTATGCCAGGACAGGCCCTTCCCTGGTGGTCGTAACATTGGCGCGAATGAAAGCTTTGAGTCTCTCAATGATCTCGGGATCCGCCAGGCTGTTGGGGCGCGGCACCACGTGATTCTTTTTTAAGATCGTCTGTTTGCCGTGCCTGTCGGTCAGGTGCAAGTACCCCTTATCGGCGACGTGGTCGACATAGTACGGAAGGCTGTTCTTCTTTGCGAACGCCACTCGGTCGTCCTGGCCGGCACCCCGGTCGATATGAAAACCTCCTAAGCCGAGCTCCCGGTACAGAATCAGATCTTCCACGGCGTCAGTTTTGAACTGCCAGACCAAAATGTGAAATCGATGCCACAGTTCCTTGGCAGGAACGTAGGGCACGGCGCCCGATCCTGCCCGGCCAGCCGTGATTGGCGCCCCACCCTTAAACTCCTGCAGACCAAGTAGCTCCTGCGGCCGGGACTTATCGCTCACCGCCAGGGTTCCTCCCATGCAGCCCGCTGCAAGCAGGACGATCAGCCCTGCTGACCTCATCTGCCAAAACCTCCGCCAAATCCGCCTCCGCCTCCCCAAATTCCTGCCCCGCTTTCATAGAAATGCCCCTTCTTGTATCCCCGGCCATGCTCGATATCATCCGCGATGCCGATGAAAAACACCCCGCCCATGACCAGCACGGCCAAAAAATAAATAAACTTAAGCCACTTCAGCTCAAAACCCCAATAGAGATAAGCCACGTACGGTCCAATGACCAGCACCGCTCCGATCATGATTTTCCTCATGTCAATCCTCAGCCATTGTATATGGTATAAACTTGCCGGGAGGAACAAGATGCGAACTGAGATCACCAAGCAGGAGATTGATTCGTACCGCAAGCAAGGGTTCGTGGTCCTCGCGGGCATGTTCGATGCCGCGGAGCTCGCCGCCTGGCGAGAAGCGGTGGACGAAGCGGTGGCGGCCAGGGAGAACAGTAAACTCGCCAACGCAGACTGGCAATCGGGCGACTCGTACTACGACAAGGTCTTCATCCAGCGGCTCAACCTGTGGCAGGATTCACTCAAAGTCCGCAAGCTCATACTGGATTCGCGGATCGGCAAGATCGCGTGCGACCTGGAAGGGGTCGATGGCATGCGCATCTGGCATGATCAAGCGCTGATCAAGATGCCGTGGGCGAATCCTACCTCCTGGCACCTGGACGACCCCTATTGGTCATTTTCCTCCCCTCACGCCACTTCCATCTGGATCGCCCTGGACGACGCAACTTTAGAAAATGGCTGCATGTTTTTCATCCCGGGCGCCCACAAGCACGGAAGGTTTGACAACGTCGGAATTGGCGACAGCATGCCCGATATCTTCAAGGCGTTTCCCGAGTACAAGGAAGTCCGGGCTGTGGCCGCGCCCATGAAAGCGGGTAGCTGCTCGTTTCACAACGGGCTGCTCATCCACGGGGCCAACGCCAACATGACCCCGGGCTGGCGGCGGGCCATGACATGTGGTTTCATGCCCGACGGGAGCACCTTCAACGGGAAAAGCAATATCCTCTCCAAGGAGCAGATTGCAAAGCTTAAGATCGGCGACGTGCTCGAAGACAACCGGCAAAATCCGCTGGTCTTTTCCCGTACCAAGGATTATCGTGCTGGTCTGGACGCGTTGATCGCTGAAGAGGCTACCATTCGTGCCTGAGGTGCGCTAGCCAAGGAAGGATCCCATGAACGATCTGAGAGTTGGAATTGTTGGGCTGGGGTGGGTCGCTGGATCACACATTGAGGCCCTGAAAGCAGTCGAGGGCGCCAGCGTGACCGCGGTGTGCTCCCGAAGGCAACGCAATTCTTCCGACCTGGAGGCGCAATACGGAATCCCCCTCAGAGCGTATTCCGACTACGATTCGATGCTTGCTGACCCAGACATTGATGTCATCGATATCTGCACTCCGCCTCCATTCCACGCTGCGCAAGCTATCGCAGCCGCCAGAACCGGTAAACATCTCATCCTCGAGAAACCCATCAGCCTTACATACAAAGACACTAAGGCTGTCCGCAGCGCGGTTCGCAAGGCCAGGGTGAAAGTTTGCGTCTGTTTTGAATGCCGGTTCAGCGCACATTTCACCATGGTTCGCTCCATCCTCGACCGGAAACTCCTTGGCGACGTGCATTACGGGGAGGTGGATTACTATCATGGGATCGGCCCCTGGTACAAGCAGTTCGCCTGGAACATCAAGAAAACATTCGGAGGAAGCTCCCTGCTGAGCGCAGGCTGCCACGCGGTGGACGCCCTCCTGTTCTTCATGGGTGATCGAGTGGAAGAAGTGGCCAGCTACCGTACGAAATCTCAGAGCAAGACGTTTGCCCCCTATGAATATGCCACGACCAGCACGACGATCCTGAAGTTCAAGAGTGGAAAAATCGGGAAAGTGGCCTCCTGTATCGACTGTTTCCAACCCTACTACTTTCACCTTCATCTCGTTGGAAGCGAAGGCAGCCTGCTGGACAACCGCATCACCTCGACCAAGCTCACGGGGATGGACAAGCACCGCTGGAGCGTTTTGGAAACCTCACTCGTGGATTCAGGTGATGTCCGTGACCACCCTTATCAACCACAATTCCAGGCGTTTATAGACAGCGTCAGAAAAAACCGAGCCATGCCACTGACCGATCTCGACACCGCGTTCGCGACTCACCGCGTGGTCTTTGCCGCCGACCTTTCGGCCGCCAAGGGGAGACCTGTTCGACTGACCGAACTTTCGTAGACTATGCCCAGCGTCCTGGCCATCATGGCGCACCCCGATGACATCGAGTTCACCTGTGCAGGCACACTCGCCCTGCTGAAGCAAACCGGATGGCACATTCACATGGCAACCATGACCCCCGGAGATCTCGGCTCCATGAAGCTTTCCCGCACAGAGATCGCCAATGTCCGCCGCGCCGAAGCTGCCACGTCCGCGGCTATTCTGGAGGCGCCATATCACTGCCTCGAATTTGATGATTTGACCATTGTGTATGGCGAGCAAGCCAAACGGCGCGTCTGTGCGCTGATCCGGCGGGTCCGGCCGGAGGTGATCGTAACGCACGCTCCATCAGATTATATGGCTGACCATGAAGAAACAGCCCGGATTGCCCGTGAAGCAGCCTTTGCCTCAACCATGCCCAACTGGAAGACCGAACCCCAGGAGGCGCCTTGCGATCAACTGCCGGTGATCCTTCACGCCGATCCGATCGAGCACACCGACAGCCGCGGGCAGCGCCTCCCAGCACGGCAGGTGGTCAATATTACAAACGTCATAGAAACCAAAGAGCGCATGCTCGCTGCCCACGAGTCACAACGCTCCTGGCTGCGCGAACAGCACGGCGAGGATGAGTACCTGCTCTCGATGAGGCGATGGTCTGCCGACCGGGCGCGCGACTTCAAACGTAGGTCAGTGCGATACGCCGAAGGCTTTAATCAACATGTAGGACACGCCTATCCAAAACACGACCTTCTGACCCAGGCCCTGGGAAAAACCCTGGTCAAAACGTTCCGATAGGAGGAGCAAGCATGGCATTCCATTACACGATGGCCCAATTCATTCCTTTTCGCGATGAGAAAGCGTGTGCGCGCGTTCGCGCAATTAAGAAGCAGGACCTCACGAAGCACCCGAACAAGGATTTTAGAATCGAGATCATCGAGGACAAGGTTCAATTCTACAGCAGGTTCGCCATCGACATCGTGTCACAGATCGCCCAGGCGGCCCAGGAAGGCCGGAAGTGCGTGCTGATCCTACCGGTGGGGCCTGTTCCTCAGTACGCCATCGCAGTCGAGATGATCAATCGCCAGAATATCGATTGCAAACATTTGGTCACGTTCAACATGGACGAATATGCTGATGACCAGGGTCGGACCGCCCCACCGGAGTGGGCAGGATCATTTGCCACCTCCATGCGGCAGTCGTTTTTCCAGCGGATTCGTGAGGATCTCCGGCCTCCTGAAAAGAACATTCACTTCCCCACGCACCAAAACATCAACGATTACTACAAAATGATCGAGGACGCAGGCGGGGCAGACTGCTGCTATGGCGGAATCGGCTGGTGCGGCCACATCGCGTTCTGGGAGTCACATCTCGGTCTGGAGTTCGGCAACGACCTGAACGCCTACAAACAAGCCCACGGCCGGATCGTCGAGCTGAACCCGATGACGATTATGCAAAATGCCTTGCACACGTTCGGCGGCGACTGGTCATGGGTGCCGCCCAAAGCGGCCTCAATCGGTCCCCGGGAGATCCTCGGGGCGCGCCACCGCAGTTTCTGGCTGGACGGCGATCAGGGAGGCGGGGTCTCCTGGCAACGGTTCATCGCCCGGCTAGCGGCCCACGGTCCGGTGAACACGCTCGTTCCAGGCTCAATCCTTCAAGAGACAAGATGCAACTACCACATTTTGGGCGGGGTCGCCGACAACGTCGCAATCGACTTCAGCTAGATTAATCTCTTAAATGAGTAATGGGCAGAAAAATCATAGTCCCCGGCGAGAACATGAAAGACCGCTGCGCCTTTTCCCATTCGCAGGAGTGTAACTCCCGCGGAGCAAGCAACAGATCGTCCGCCCTCTTTGACGCTCCCCGGGCTGTTTGTAGGGACATAGACAGTGGCAGAGGTGTTTGGAGGGACTGTGACTTTCATTCGGATCCTTCGCCGCCCGACCTGCCATTGGATGGTAATCCTGCCACAGATGGAATCGTAATCCCCTCGAGCCCAGCTGAAACCCTGCTGAGGACAGGGCCGAGGCCGCACCAGGAAATGCTCATAACCCGGTCGCTCCTCGTTGAGCCGAAGCCCGGCGATGTTCCCCCAGATCCACTCTTCCACCGAGCCGTAGGTGTAATGGTTGAACGAGTTCATACCGGGGTCTTGGAAGCCGAACCCCTTCACGTACCCATCCCACCGCTCCCAGATGGTGGTGGCCCCCTGCTCGATCATGAATCCCCAAGACGGGGGCGTCCGGAGATTGATCAAGCGGCAGGCCTCGGAGTGAAGGTCGTTGCGCGTTAACTCCTCCATCAACAGGCGTGTACTGTGGAACCCGGTGGTGAGATGGCCGCGATAACGCTTGATCTCCATCATCATATGACGCAACGCTTTTGGCCGGTCTCTCGTATCCAAAATGTCAAACCCCAGCGCCATGGCGTAGGCGGCCTGGGTGCCACCCTGGATGCGGCCGTCCCTTCGTACGAAGGCGCGGCGGAAGGCGGCCTTGATGTGACGGGTGAGCCGGTCATAACGGTCGGCGTCCCGCTCTCGCCCCAGGACTCGTGCCATTTTGACGACCAGCTCTGACGAGTGAGCGAAGAAGGCAGTGGCGAAGACTTCCCTGTCCATAGTGCCACGTACGCGGGGCATACCGGGAAACTTAAACGTGTCAGAGTTCAGCCAGTCGCTGTAATCATGGCCACGCCCCTTCTTCCACAGCAGGCCCGGGTTGATACGCTGCACGTAATCCACCCAGCGCCTGGCGGAATCGAAATGTTCCCTGAGCACCCGCCGGTCGGCGTAGTTCTGGTAGACACGCCAGGGAACGACGGTGCCGGCGTCGGCCCAGGCCGGCACGCCCATACCCGCTGTCCCGCCACGCCACGAGCCCCGAGGCGCAAAGTTAGGGAATCGGCCATCGGGCAACTGCGCGTCACGAAGGTCGCGAATCCACTTGCTGAAAAAAGCGGCCATGTCCATGTTATAAATTGCCGTCTGGCAGAAGGCGAGGATGTCACCCGTCCAGCCGCAGCGCTCGTCGCGCTGGGGGCAGTCAGTGGGGATTCCATGAAGATTGCCTCGCTGCCCCCAAAGGATGTTTTTCATCAGGCGGTTGACCAGACTGTTTGAGCATTGAAATTTCCCGGTCTCCGGCGCCGATGAACAGAAGACACGGCCGACAAGGTCATTCTTCAACGGACGTCGCGAAAGTCCGGTCACCTCGACATAGCGAAAGCCGTGGTAGGTGAAATGTGGCTCGAAAACCTCAAGGCCGCTTCCCTTTTTGATGTAACGGTCTGTCTGTCCCGCGCTGCGCAGGTTTATCGTGTAGATCATGCCATGGTCATTCAGCATCTCGGCATGACGCAGCGTCACGGAGACACCTTTAGGACCACGGAGTTTTAGCCGGCACCAGCCGACCATGTTCTGTCCCAAGTCAAAGACATAGACGCCGCGCTTAGGTTCGGAAAGCGCAACCGGCTTAAGCTCCACGATCACGCGGATGGGCTCGTTGCACTGCCAGACCAGCTTGACCCCGTCCAGCCTTTCGATGCTGACCGGTTTCCAGCCTATGTCATCAAAACCGGGCCGATCCCATCCAGACATCTCGCGGCGGGCATCGTAGACCTCCCCATCAAGGATGTCGGACGAGCGTATCGGGCCGGTGAGGGTGCTTCGCCAGCGGCTGTCGGTTGCGATGAACAACCGCCGCCCGCTCGCCAACTCAATATCAAGACGCGCCAGCAAGTGGGGGTACTTCCCGTAAACATGCCGGCCCGGCGGAGGTGTAAGTCCCAGCCTCCCCGCGTACCACCCCTCTCCCAGGATCGCCCCAAGGGCGTTCGCCCCTTTCTTCACCAACCCGGTCACGTCGTAGACTTGGTACTGTATGCGCTTGTCGTACTCGGTCCACTCGGGCGCAAGCAGATGGTCGCCGATCCGCCGTCCATTGAGCCGCAGTTCGTATACGCCTCGTGCGGTGACATAAATTAGGGCACGCCGCACCGCCCCCCTGACAGAAAACTCCCGCCTCAGCATAGCGGCGGGCGCCGCGCGGGCTAGGTCGGGGAAACGGCCCAACTCTTCGTCCGCGACCCAGGAGCCTCGCCAGTCGCTCTTTTTCAGCAAACCCATTGACCATATGGCCGGCTTGCTCCAGACGGGGCCCTGGCCATTTTCGTCCCACACACCAACTTTCCAGAAACAAAGCCGCCGTGACCCAAGAGGCTTACCGTCATATTCCACCTGTAGCTGGCGGTCTGAAAACACCTGTCCGCTGTCCCAGAGATCACCCTTAAAGACAGCTAGCTTTTCCCTGCTTGAAGCAACCAGGACGCGGTAGGTAGACTGCCGCGCGCCGCGGCGCTTTGATTCCAGCGTCCAGCTCAAGCGGGGCCGGACCGCATCTACGCCAAGGGGGTTAACCAGATACTCACAACGTACATTTGCCGGCTTCACAACAGAAGAACATTCCTTCTTTTATTCTTACATCTAAAAACGACATAACGATCGCTAGTTGTTTCTTCTAGAACCGAAAAATAATCCTTAGCCGTTTTCCGAAATCTATCCACGAAGTTCCCTTCCGAAACAAAAAACATTTCCCCCCTTGGCTCCAGTAATTTATTCGCATTCTCAAAAATCAGAGTTCTTTCCTCCTTTGCCGAGTGAAACGGTGGATTGGAGATTATATATGCAAATGTCCTCCGATCCTCTTCAATCTTTTTAGCACGACGTCGAGCTAAATCTTCTTTTACAATTTTTACGTTTGGATGCGTTCTGAGATTTATCCGTGACATTTCGAAAGAAGCATCGTCCTTTTCATACGCGGTAATTCGTATCTCCGGAAATTCATTGGCCAAAATTAAAGATATCGCTCCCCATCCTGAACCTAAATCAGCAACTTTACGGTGATTTAGATTAATTTTCGTATCTAAAAATGTTTCAAGTAAAAATCGCGTTCCCTTATCCAGGCCGGCTTTTGAAAAAATGGCATCACCAACATTAACTTGGTATTCCCGATTGTTAAAAGTGAAGCTGATAATTTCTTTGGTATCTATCCTCTCAAAATACTTATCGATATCTTTTTCTAACTCGACAAGTCGTAGATTACCGGCCCCTTTCCCGACTATCGTGGGATTAAGACCACGCTTTCTAAGAAATTGCACTGCACTTTTTATACCCAATTGCTTATAGGAGCGAATTACTATTTTGCTGCCGATATCAATACTATTCCACATCTTTACAACCTGATTATAAAGGGAGATGGCGTTTTGGCCCCATTCGTGATGGATAAATACCACGTTCACACCTTCATACTTCTTCAACAGTGTCTTGTAGTTCTTCATCTTAAGATCGCGTTAGCCGAGAGAAATTGTACTATTGACACCGACGTTTCTCAAAAACGTTTCATCATGGGATATGACAATCAAGGCTCCTTGAAAACAATTCAACGCGCTCTCTATTTTCTCTATGCTGTTGAGGTCAAGATTGTTCGTGGGTTCATCCAAAATCAACAGTTGAGGAGGGTCCTTCTTTAGGAACTCCCGAGCCAATCCTACGCGCATTCTTTCTCCCCCACTCAGAACGTTTACAGGCTTGTACACCGCACCCCGCTGAAAGAGCAGCCGCGCCAAGTAAATTCTAATGTCCGACTCAGACATCGTGTCATTGACACTTCTCATATTTTCCAAAAGCGTGGTGCTCGCATCCAGGCGCGCCGTGAATTGGTCGAGATATCCAAAGGACCGAACCATCAGCCGGGCCTCGCCCGACCGGGGCTTTACTTCACCCATGATGATTCGCGCCAGCGTGGTCTTTCCCGTCCCATTACGGCCGTGGATGGCAACTCTCTGAGGTCCACTCATGGTGTAACTGAAATCCGAAAACAGTTGCTTACCTGCCCCGTATCCATAGGAAATATGCTGGAGGGAAAATACGCACTTAGAATTAGGGATACGTGTCCCAGGGAGTTCGATTTTGATGGTGTTCTCCCTTTTTTGTTTGCTCTTCAGGTCATCTAAATCCATCTTCAGCTCTTCTCGGATCCCTTCATGCAAATTGTGGCTTGCGCCCCGGTGGCGTTCCGCACTGTCCTTCCATGCACCCAGAACGATCTTAGGCAAGTTTGCTTTCACACCGTGCGCCCTGCCAACCTTTGCGCGCTTCTTGATCCTGTCATCAGCGATCTGTGCCACGCGCATGGCTTTCTTCAACTCCAATTCCTTTGTTCTGATGTCCTGGTCCAGGGCTTCGGCGAATATCTTCTCCTGCTCTTTATAAAAATCGTAGTTGCCTCCATAGAACTTTAGTTCGTCTGGAAACATCTCGGCAATGGCATCCACGCGCCTTAGGAGTTCCCGGTCATGGGAAACAACAATGACTCCCCCTTTGTAGGTGCTAATAAATTCATACAAAGCTTCAGCGGCGACTGAATCCAGATTGTTCGTGGGCTCGTCAAGCAAAAGGAAATCATTTCTCTGTAGCACCAACCTGACCAGATTGAGCCTGGTCTGCTCGCCACCACTTAAGGATGAGCACACGCGTTGCAACCCGATCTTCAGCCCAAATTGATCCAGTACCGTCGTGACCCTTTGTTCAATGTCCCAGTCATCATTTATGAGATCAAAGAGCGCCTGGTCACATGAGCCAGCATTCACACGTTGAAGGGCATCCATCTTGCCCTGCACGCCGAGAACTTCGGCCACAGTCATGGAACCCTGCAGGATGAAATTTTGAGCCAGGTAACCCACACTTCCATCCACGACGACGGCTCCTGCCGAGGGTTTAAGCACACCAAGAATGATCTTCAGCAGTGTGCTTTTTCCTACCCCGTTATCGCCGAGTAGGCCTATCCGCTGCTTGGAAAACGAACCGCCCAGGTTGGTGAATAATTTCTCTCCATTAGGAAGTTCGTATGTGAGCCCGTGAAGGCTGATTGATAAACCCGACATGAAAGTCCCTCCGAAGTAATTTTCGTAATTGAATGTTTCGGTGTTGCGCCGAGATCTCTGAGGAGAGACTTACATCTTCATGTCGGATATAAGCTATCACAAACGAAAGATTCAGTTCAACGCCAGCTGAACCTCGTACACCCACTATTACGAAACTTACCACTTCCTGAAGGCTCTGATGGCCAAATTAAATGCATCCAGCAACCTAGGAAATAGCCTCTGCGTGCTATCAGCAAAGACATGCACCTTGGACATGTTTGTTCAGACCTTCATACCTTGGTCAAGCAATGGAACCCTTAGTAGCAGTAGTCATATACAGTGATATATCCACTTTGAAGTCAAGTTGTTTCCCTTGGTCATCAGGTTTGGACACGGCTTCCTTCACTCGCGCTAACCCTCTCTCGTATTCACGATCACTCAAAAGGATCAACTGTGAAGTACTTTGCTTTCCAAGAAAATAATGGTCAAGAATTCTCCTTCCGACAATATCTTCCCTGATCTTTTCTACCTTCTTCCTGGCAAATCGCTGGAAGCCGACGTCCTGTAGCCATAGGACCAATTCATCATATGAGATGAAGCGATCAAGATCTGTTTGATAGGTGCCCGCGAGCCACTTGCCCGTACCACATCCAGCTTCAAGAACCACCTCGGCACGACTCTCATTCACCAGGGATTGCAGCGCGGACCGCACCCCTCGCCTCGTGTCGATTGCATAGCGCTGGTCGTAGCCAGACGCCACTTCATCGTAGTCGACTCGTGCTTTACCCATTGTTTTCCATCTCAGCTTAACGCCAAAGTCCACCACGACGCGATCAGGACGGACGTCCAGCCCCAACCAACTATGGACCGAATTTCATCAGTTCCCTGTAGGATTGGCGCACCAGGTGCGCTGGCTTGATACCAAATCTCCTCATGAAAAGGGCAACCTTTTGGCGTGCTCGCTTCCTAGCTGTCGTCGAGGGCTTCTTTATCACGGCCTCGAACTCTATGAAGTTGCCAAGCTTCGATACTGCATCCAGGTGTATTCGCATATTCCCTTTCAAGTAAACGCGACGTACCTTTCGGACGGATGTGTCAACACCAAGGAGGTGGGAAAAGATGCGCTTCACCATCTGTGGCTCTGGAATGGATATCAACTGGTAGGAACTGGATTTCGGTCCTTTGACGTTCGCTCTCACATATGGAATCAGGTGCGATACGCCGCCACTTGACTCCCGAAGCTTGAGCCGCCCTTCCACGGTCCGAAAGTACGTGTCGACCTGGACATACCTGCCTACGTACCTGGCGCCCATGCTTCGTGCAATAGTGCTGCCCTTTCTGAGATCAGAGTACCGCGCTTTTATCTCGATATTCTCCATCGCTAACTCTTTCACGACGCTACCGCCTCGGTCGTCTAGCCAGGGTGTAGCCGAACTCCAAGATGTCGGGATAGTGGCCGGAAGGATCGCAAGCGAGGAGCTCACGGCGCAGGTCCGCTTCAAAGGCTTCGGCCCTGTCACCTAAGATCCGCGGCGAGTAGCCGGAAGAGGAGAACTGGTGGCCGACGATCGAGTCCACGGTCCAGACGTGCTTGACGGTGAAGTTGAAATCCTCGACATCCACGAAGCCAACCTGGCGGAATACTTGCTTGTGCGTCTGAATGTCTCCAAGCACCACGTGCAGAGGGGTCGGCGGAGCTTTGTAGGCGGGTCGCTGGCGGATGTCCTCGACGATGGCGTGCCACTTGTCCTTCCCTGTTATCCCTGCCCGCTTTAGGAGGTCATCGAGGAGCACCTGTGGATACGGCGGCCGGGGATCGGGCGTAATACCGCGCGGTGCTCGCAAACGCGTCCCCCGGATAGTCCGGGACGGGCGGCCACGATGCAGCCATGCCGCGAACCCTATCCTGCCCGCCGGTCTGCAGGGAACCCCTTCGACCACCACTCCAGGATACGGCCAGCGTAGACATCCCAGGTCATCTCGGACGTTTCAATTCCTCACCTCCAGCAACCAATCGTCAGCATCGTAATCACGGGATATCCCTCTCGCCTAGAATACCCTTATGGCCGGCACGCGCGTTAATCTTACGCCCTACACCGGGCTCAAGGTGCTGCTCGCCTACGGGGGCGACTTTCAGCCGAATGAGACGGATCTTCGAGGAATCGCTGCTCAAAGTTTTCGAGGTCACCATCTTGCAGCTCGATAAATGCTCTGGATGATCTTAAGATTCTTCAGGGCCAGCTCCAAGGGCATGGGGGGAGGGCCTCCGCTCACCAGCGCGTTCACAAAGGCCCGGTCCAGCTCCCCGTAGCCGTCACCCCGACGGGACAGATCCACCCAGAGGGTTTTGGAGGCCGCCCGGCCCCGGCCTTCCCGCGTCACGTAGTAAAACTTCAGCTCGGCCTGTTTCCCGTCCATTCCGCCGTACGCTGAATAGGTGAATTGAAGTCCTCCCCGGGTTCCGTAGATACGGGTCCGGCTGGGAGCCGGGTTGTGGGCGTTGATGGCACGTTCCCAATAGTAGGTCAGACCACCGGCGAATCGCATCCAGGCGCCCGCATGTTCCTCCACGTCGAAGACCCTGGTGCTGGGCCGTTTCCGGTCCATGCGGTTGCGGCAAAAGGCCTGAGCATCAAGAAACCTCGGGTCGCCGACCACCCCCAGGTGAAAGGACAGGTCATAGACTCCATCGTCCATCAGCGGACCGCCGCCCGCCTTGGACCGGTCCAAAAACCAACCGGACTGGAGCTGCATCTCAATTCCTATGCGTCCCTGGTGGCTCGCAGTCTGGTGATGGATGTGGTAGACCCGGCCCAACCGGCCTCCGCGGATCATGTCGCGAACGATCCCAAACCGGGGATTGAGCCGGGCGAACCGGGCCGAACAGTCGCTGACCAGAAGGCGCCGGTGCTTTCGAGACTCCTTCAGGATAGCCCGGGCTTCCCCAATGGTTGTGGCCATGGGCTTCTCCAGCAGCAGGTGCTTGCCGGCCCGCATCACCTCCAGGGCCATGCGCCGGTGCAGGAAGGGCGGCGTGCAGACGACCACGGCATCCAGGTCGGGGTCCTTGAGCATGTCCCGGAAATTCCGTGTCAGGCGTGGGACCCGGAACTGACGTCCCCGCCGTGCCAGGACCTGGCCGTTGACGTCCGCCAGCCACAGGATCCGGGCTCGGGGATGTTTTCTCAGGGCCGCCATGTGGTGCCAGGCCACCTCCCCACCGCCGATCAAGCCGAAGTTGACTACCCGTTTTCGGACCCAGGGTTTCAGGAAACCCACCTCCTTATCTTGAGAGCCACTCGGCTCTCGGTCCCCCATGATACGCTGGGGACGTGAAAATCACCGACGTCAAGACCTTTCCCCTGAGGGGGGCGACCCAGGACACGGGTTGGCCCGGGGGCACGGATCCCAACGAGGAGATGAACACGCTGGTGGAGATCCAGACCGACGAGGGCCTCACGGGCCTGGGGAGCTGTTTCACCAGCAAGGTCTTTGTGGAGGCCTCCCTGACCGTGCTCAAACCCCTCCTGGTGGGGGAAACCGTGTACGAGGCTGAACGGGTCGCGGAGAAACTTCGGCAGAACACTTTTTGGCACGGCCGGGGCGGGGCCGTGGAGCACACCATCAGCGGCCTGGACATCGCCCTGTGGGACCTGATGGGCAAGGCCCTCAAGGTTTCGGTCTCCCAACTGCTGGGGGGCCGCTACCGGGACCGTCTCAAGCCCTACGCGTCAATGCTCTTCGATGACCCGCCGAAACTCAAGGAAAAACTTCAGCGACAAACGAACATGGGCTTCCGGGCCATCAAGATGGGCTGGAGGCCCTTCGGACGGGTGGACCGCAAGACCGACGAGCTGCTCATCAAGACCGCGCGCGCGACGGTGGGCGATGACGTGGAGCTCATGGTGGACGTGGGCGCCAGCGAGCAGTTCTGGCCCCACGGGGTGACCTGGGCCCGGGAGACGGCCAGGATGCTGGGGGACTACGGCATCGTCTGGATGGAGGAGGCCCTCAGGCCCGATGACCTGGAGGGCTTCAAGGAGCTACGGCAGCACTCTCCCGTCCTCATCGCCACGGGTGAGGTCTTCACTCGGCGCCAGACCTTCCAGCCCTACATCGAGCAACGGGCCCTGGATGTGATCCAGCCGGACCAGACCAAGTGCGGAGGGCTTAGCGAGACCCGCCGCATGGGCTGGTACGCCTACGACCACGGGATCCTGACCGTGCCCCACGGCTG
>CAZPLZ010000084.1:0-14232 GCA_964587525.1 uncultured bacterium
CTGGAATACGGCTCGGGAATCGTGATGGGCGTTCCCGCGCATGACCAGAGGGATTTCGAATTCGCGAAGCGATATGGCTTGCCGATCAGGGCCGTGATTGCACCCGAAGGGGTTGAGCTGGACCCTGCGGGGATGGAAGCGGCGTATGTTGAAGACGGCGTCCAGGTGAACTCTGGCCAGTTCAACGGCATGCCCAGCCGGCAGGCCATGAAAGCGATTGTGGATCATCTTGCGCAGCGCCAGCTCGCGTCGCCCACGGTGTCCTATCGCCTGCGGGACTGGCTCATTTCCCGGCAGCGCTACTGGGGCGTTCCCATACCCGTGATCCATTGCTCAACGTGCGGCGTGGTGCCGGTGCCGGAACGTGAGCTGCCGGTGCTCTTGCCGCGCGACGTGGATTACTCTCCGGGAGTGATTTCGCCGTTGACGCGGGCCAAGGAGTTCGTCGAAGCGCCATGCCCGGGGTGTGGTGGCCCAGCGCGGCGCGAGACCGACACGATGGCCACCTTCATGGACTCTTCCTGGTACTTCCTTCGATATACAAGTCCGCGGGAAACGGGCGGCCCATTCAACGGCGACGCGGTCCGGCACTGGATGCCGGTGGACCAGTACGTCGGGGGGATCGAGCATGCCATTTTGCACTTGCTCTACTCACGGTTTTTCCAGAAGGTGCTTTACGATATGAAACTCGTGCGGGATCCCGAGCCGTTCACCGCCCTCTTTCCCCACGGGATGGTGTTGAAGGATGGAGAAATGATGTCCAAGTCCAAGGGCAACACCGTCTCGGCGGATGAGATCGTGGCCCGGTATGGCTGTGACACCGTGCGCGGCTATCTCATGTTCGCCGCACCGCCGGAGAAGGACATGGAGTGGAGCGACACCGGCATCGAGGGGATTGCCCGGTTTCTGAAGCGGGTGGAGCGGCTCGTCGACGCTCACCGCGCGGCGCTGAAGGTGCATCCCTACAGCCTGCAGGACCTTGTGCCCGCCAACGACACCGAACGGGCGCTACGGCACAAGACGCACCAAGCGGTCATGCGCGTGACGCACGACACCGGGGGGGCGTTCCATTTCAACACCGCCTTGAGTGCGCTCATGGAGTTTTCCAATGCGCTGTCTGATCTCGTTGAGGACGGCGTGGACGCCGGGGGCGGTCGGGGCGCGAGCTTCGCGATCAAGCGCCTCATTCTGCTGCTGGCGCCGTTCGCACCCCATCTGGCAGAGGAGTGGTGGGAGCGGGCGGGGGAGCACCCCTCGGTGTTTGAGGCTGGATGGCCGAGGTATAGCGCCGAGCTGGCTGCTGGAGATGTCGTCGAGGTGGTCGTGCAGGTGAACGGGAAAGTGCGCAGCTCCCTTCAGGTGGCCAAGGGGCTGCCTGAGGCAGACCTCAAGACAAAGGTTCTCGCCGACCACAAGATCCGCTCGCTGCTGGATGGAAAGACGATCCGGCGTTGGATTGTGGTCCCGGACAAGCTGGTGAACCTCGTTATATGATGGGAGCGATGATGATTGGCCGGATCGCTTCCGCGGTGGTGCTGGGGGTCCTGTTGGCGGGCTGCGAGCAGACGGTCAAGCGCAATCTCCCCTCCAGCATCCAAACGCTGGTGGTGAGGGAATTCAAGAACCAGACGAACGAGGACATGCTGCCGGCTTACCTGTTTGAAGAGCTGCGCCGGGCCTTCCGCCTGGATGGCCGGCTCAGCGTGCTGGATGCGGGGGAGGGCGCCGACGGGTTGTTGGACGGCGCGATCATCGAGTATGTCAAGCAGCCTGCCCGCTTTGATGAGAACAATGTCATCCAGGAGTACCGGTTGCGCATGGTAGCGGACCTTTCGCTCACGGATATGACCCAGCGGAAAGTGCTGTGGGTGGAGAAGGGGCCGAAGGACACAGCCACTTGGGGCGGAACGGTCCGGAAACTGGAACGCTTCGTCAACTTCGTGGTCGTGCCCGCAGCGGGGCTGCCCGTGGAGACGGAGCAGGATGCCCAGCGCCGCATGCTCCGAGAGTTCGCCGGGGATGTTGTCTTAAAAGTGATCGAAGGTTGGTAATAACCTCCCTCTAACCTCCCCTCCCCCCCACAATGAAATCCCGCGTGCCGCTCGTCCTGGTGGCTCTTTCGTTGCTGACTGCAGGTCTGCTGTGGGTCGTGCACGGCTGGCTGATTCGCAGCGTGCTGCCGAACGTGCTCCGGACCCAGCTTACGGCGGCCCTGAAGCGGGACGTGAGCTTCGGAAGCGTGGACACCAACCTGATCTCGTATATTTCCGTCAAGGATCTGGTGGTGGCCAAAGGGACTTCAGTGAGGGAAGGCTCGGCGGTGGCTGTGAAGGAGGTCATCATCAAGTACAAGCTTATCCGTCTCCTGCTGGCTCCCAAGTCGTGGCCCACGGCGATCACGCGCGTCGAGGTTGTCGAACCGCGTGTGGAGCTGGCTCACGAAGAGGTGTTTCCCAAGCCAGCTCCAGGGAAGCCCCGGCTCGACCATGAGGGGGCGGTCGAATCCGGCCCGGCAGCGGCGCTCCCGCTGCCTAAAACCTTTATGCGTGTGACGGACGGCACGATCACCCTGACACGGTTTGGAAGGCCAGTCCTGGAGGTGAAGCGGTTTGGCGGGAACCTGGACCTTCGGGGGTTGCCGCGGATCGAAGGCAGCGTGAAGTTCGTCGTCGCTCCCGAAGGGACGCTCGTTGCCAGTGGGTTCTGCCACCTGGGCTTAAGGACCTTCAAAGGCGAGCTGTCCATCGATCGCCTGGCTCTCGGACAGTTCAGCGATTTGGCGCGGCTGGCGGACCCGGAGCTGGCGGTCGGTGTCGGAGGCCGGCTGACGGCCGAGCTGAACGTGAAGGGTGGATTTATGACGCTCGACGAGCTGATCGGGAAGACAACAGGCCGGGGATCGCTGAAGCTCGATAACGGCAGCCTGACGGTGCGGGGTTCTCCCCTCGTGACCGAGGTGTCCGCTGCCGGGGCCCTGAACGGCCGGCAGATTGTCCTTGAGCGGTTGGGCGCGAGGGTGTTCTCGGGAGCCCTGAACGCGGCTGGAAGCCTGGAGAATCTCGGGTTGGGGAAGCTACGCCTGAATGGAATATTAGAGCAGGTGCCGGTTCAGGCTCTGCAAGCCCTCGCTCCAGGTCTGCCTGATGATCTTGAAGGTCAAGTCACCTTCGAATTCTCCGCAACCGGTACGGGGCGTGCGCCGCTGTTCTACGGTCGCCTCACCGCGCCGGAGCTTGGTATCCCGGGTGTGCTTGCCAAGGATGTGGTCGCTGAGGCGGGGTATTCCGCCGGTACCCTGAAGCTCACGAACCTTACAGCCAGGCTGTGGGAGGGAATCTTCGCGGGCGAGGGCACCCTGCGTGCGCTGGCCACCGGTGTCCAAGAGCTGGACTTTTCCTTGAAGGGTGAAGGCGTCAACGTTGCCCGTTCACCTCTCGGGCACAAGAATCGGTTCACCGGCCGCGCGGATCTGTCCGTCAATCTTCAAGGCCCGCTTTCCCACCTGACGGGGGTTGCCCATGCTGCTCTGACCAAGGTGCGAGCGAAAGGCGTGCCGGTCGGCAACCTCGTCGTTGACGCGCAGTTTAAGGGTGGCAAGATTGTCGCCGAGGCGTGGACAGTGAATCGGACTGTGGTGGCTACGGGGACCATCGTGGTCGGTGACGGGGCCCGTTGCGAGGGGTGCCAAGTGGACGTGCAGGAGCGCCTCCCGCTCATTCTGGCTTTGGCTGGCGTTACGCTGCCCAAGAGCTTCGCAGGGCGCGCGAGCGGCAAGATTCTTATCGAGGGGCCGCTCACAAAACTGGTCATCACGATCGAAGCCATCGGGACTGGGGTGCGGTTCGGGAAGCTCGTGCTCGGTGACCAGATCTGGGTGCCAAAGCTCGTGTACCGGAATAAGCGGCTGGAAGTTCCGGAGGAGACCCCCCTGGAGCTGTTCTGGGACCTGGAGGACACCCGGGTGACCGTCCACGGGGCTGTGCCCATTGCTGTGTTTTCAAAGGAAGGTCAGGAGCCGATCGCGCTCCATCTGGAGTGCGTGAAGGGGCGCATGGATGTGCTCCGGCGGCTCGGCCTGATCAAACGGGCCGATGGCGAATTTGCCATGACGCTAGACCTTGGCGGAACCACCTCCTATCCAAGCTGGAGTTATACCCTCGCCGGGAGTGGAGGCCGCATCGAGCTCAACGGCCACCTGTTCGGCAAACCCATCACCCACTGGAACCTCGATGCCCGGATGCGGGAGAGCGAGGGGATTATTAGGATAACTATCACCGTGGACAAGCAGTCTCAGGTGCTGAATGGAAGATTCAGCATGGCGGGGTGGAAGCTGGGGGAGTTGGATCTTAACACGTGGACGGAGGCTGCGTCGGGCTCAGAGGAGGATATCAAGGGTCTGCCGCTAAGCTTGGAGGGGGTGGCCCAAATCCGGGCTAGACTTATCGCGCGCCTTATCAAGGGGCTGGGCGACGATGCGATTCTGATCACCGGACAAGAGGAGGGGCAGCCGGCCGAGCTCCACCTGTCCAGTGGGGTCATCAGGTACTCGGGGATGGTGCAGGACAGACCCGAGCCTGCGAGGCGGGACCCGGTGGCCGAATGGGCGCAACGGACGTTGAACATCCAGGGCCTCATGACGTGTGGAGAGGATGTCACGTACAAACCTAAAACGTTTTTGGAACGGGGATGGGGCGACATCTTCAAGGCGGTGGGGTCGGAGGAGGCCACCTTCAAGGAGATTGGCAAGCGGTATGTCAGCTTAAGCGGTCTTAAGGAGATCGTGGGCGGACTGTCAGTTGGATTTGACGTCAGGATCAAAGAGGGAAGTGCGCTGAAGATCGCCAAGCGGGGAGATCAGGTAGCCGCGAAAGGAAAGCTGCTCATTGAAGCCGGGGGGAGACTCTCCCTCGCTCACCACGATTTCACCGTGGTGAGCGAGGCGGGAAAGGAGAACTACATCGAGTTTGAAGGTGATGAAGAACTTCAGGCCAATGTGAACGTCACCGGTGAGACTGTGCTCTATGGTCAGTACCTTTTCACCCCCACGCGTGAAAGTGCTTTCGTTGAAGAGCTGCCGATCAGGCTTATGCTGACCCCGCTCTCTCCGTCAGAGCTAGCCAGGAGGAAGAAAAAGCCTTTCCTGAATTTTAATTACCGACTCATGGCTGAGCCACCGATGGTGGTTGGTGAGGTGGCGGCGAGCGCGGCGGCGGATCGTCTGCAAGACGAGCCGGCGAGCTCGCGGCAGTTGAGCCGGTCGGTGTTGTTTATACCGGATGAGATCACGCTGTTTGGGGCGCTGACTGGCCAGCAAGCGCTCGTTGCCGCCATCCAAGAGGGCGAACTGAAATCCCAGGCAGCGAGTGCTGGCGGCAGGTTTATAGTTGTCCAGCTCGGCGCGTTTGTTGTGAAACTGTTCACATGGCCGCTGAACCTTGTCGGCCTTAAGCCCGATGTCTCGGTGAGAAAATCTAAGCTCGCTCGCCGCCGGCGCGAAGCCGCTCGACGCCAGCAGGCTCTCTCACCGGCAACCCAGGCTACACCGCGCGTGGCAAGGGTCGGTGGCGAGCAGTCGATTGCGGCGAGCGTGCTGGATGACACGGAGTTGACCATCGGGAAGAGATTTGCCAAGAATTTCTACTTTAACTGGAGCACGATTCTTCTGGATTCTTCGCGCCTGGTGGGGCGACCTATCTCCAGCCTGGACACTCGCCCGTATGGCTTTATCACGGAGTTGGCATACCGGACCTCCCGGTACAAGGGAACGTTGAAGGCCCGGTGGTTCGGGCTGCCGGACGATCCGGATGAGGACCGCCGGCGAGAATTTTTCGTCGGTGGGGAGATGAACCAGTCCTTTCGCGGGGTGAGTCAGCGGGAAACGTTCGAATGGTAACGAGGCTGATCGTTGCCTTGGCGTTTGTGGCTGTTCTGCCGGCAGGCCCGGCGCCAGCCTTGGAGTTTAAGGTGTGCGCGCTGGTGCAGGCCCGGGCCGCGGCCTGGCCAAAGATCCCGGACAACGCGCGGATTGATCCTCAGCGGCTTTCGTTCAAGCGCAAGGTGTTTCTGGAATCCCGCAAGGCCATTCCGGTGTGGGCGCCGGGAGTCAAGCGCGCGCTGGCAGAAGCGGTGAAGGGTCTCAAGGCCGGGGACCGGAAACGGACGGCCAAGGTGCTGGACGCAATCGGCTCCTGGTCTGCGGAGACGTTGACGGAGGATCCGTCGTCGCTTCCGTGCCCCACGTCCTGGCGCACGGCGGCACAGGTGCTGCGGGATAGGCGTGGCAACGCGTTCGAGCTGGTTCGAGCGCTGACGGCCATGCTGCGCGCCGCGGGGATCCCTGCCCGCCCCACTTTTAACGGCGTTCCTGTGATCTATCTCTATGTGACTCCAGCGGGAAAGCGCGGGTTCTGGACGGTGTGGGATCCCCGGCACCCCAGCGGCTCCTTCCGCCGGCTACCGGTGCTCTGGCTGCCGCTGCGCGCAGGGGAGGTGCCGCTGATCAGCACCAAACCCAAGGGGCTGGCGTGCCGGCCAGCGATCGAAGGGCGACGGTTTGCAAGCCAGGGCGAGGCCACACGGACGTTCAAATTTCTCAAAGCGGCCGGCCGCTTTCCTGATAAATCGGCAGAGCTGCTTCCCGCGGACACCAAGAGCTGGTGGGAAGTCTGGGCCATCGGCGCCGAGGTGGTCCCGGAGCCTCAGGAGGCGTTTTCCGCCATGGTGCCACTGCCCTTCATCGGAGGGTACTACGGCCAGAAGGATATCAGTTTTGGAACTCGTGAGCATGGCGTGTGGGTCTCTGCGCCCAAGCGGCTCAAGCGCGTTGAGCCGCCGCATGCGCAGACCGACCAGCGGCTCGGCGGGTTGGTTCTGACTCTTCAAGTGCACTTCAGGGCTGCGAAACCTTCGGTCCCACCTGACGATGCCTGAGCTACCCGAGGTCGAAACCATCCGGCGGCAACTGGCCGAGGCGGTGGACGGTGCGCGCTGGGAAACCCTGACGGCTCGGCCCAGTTCCTTGTTCAGGACGCCGGCGCGCGCGGTAGCGGAGCGGCTGAAGGGGGCCAAACTGGACATGGTGGAGCGTCGTGGCAAGACGCTGCTGTTTTGTTTTGAAGGCGGGTGGGTTCTCCTGGCCCACCTGGGGATGAGCGGGCAGATCCTCCTGACGCCGCCTGCCGAGCCGCAGCCGCACCACCGGCATCTTACCGTTCACCTCAACGACGGGCGGCAGCTTGTGTTCCGTGATCCGCGGCGGTTTGGATTCCTGAAACTGGTCAGGAGGGAGGCTGTCAATGACGTAAAGGAGCTCGCCAACGTCGGAGCTGATCCGCTGGATCCGGCGCTGACCTGGGACAAGTTTGCGAGTGATTTTAAGGCCCGTGAGAGCAAGGTGAAGCCGCTGCTGATGAGCCAGCGCCTGTTTGCTGGCATTGGGAACGTGTACGCCGATGAGATTTTGTACCACGCGCGGGTACGACCAGCACGCCTGGCGATCGAACTCTCGCCTGTTGAACTGAAGGAGCTCTATCACGCCATCCGGCAGGTGCTGTCCACGGCCATCGGGTACGGTGGGACGTCTTTTGACGAGGCGTTCGTGGATCTGTACGGCCGGCCCGGCCTGTACGGCGGCTGCCTCAAAGTCTATGGCCGGGGTGGGGAGCCTTGCATGCGGTGTAACACGCCGCTTAAGGCAGTACAGATCGGCGGCCGTAGCAGCGTCTTCTGCTCCCACTGCCAAAAATGATGGCGGACTGCTAAGATTGAGCATCGTGACCCTTCGACTCGCAAAGCTCGCTCAGGGTCATGGTGAGCGACCGCAGGGAGTCGAACCATGATGGCGGGTGAGTTCATGAAAAGACATAGAGACATTGCCTGGGTGAATGGGGCCTTTCTGATTCTGACCCCGGTGATTGCGATTGGCGGGATCTGCTGGTATGTGGCCTATGACGGGTTTCACCTGGCGGATGTGCTGCTGTTTGTGGCCCTCTACGTGCTCACGGGTCTTTCCATCACATCGGGCTATCACCGATACTACGCTCACCGTTCGTATGATTGCCATCCCGCCGTGCAGATGTTTTACCTGCTCTTCGGAGCGGCAGCCGTGCAGAACTCGGTCCTGCACTGGGCGTCTGATCACCGGAACCACCACCAGTTTGTGGATACCGATGAGGATCCGTATGACATCATGAAGGGCATCTTCTGGGCGCACATGGGCTGGATTTTTTATAAGGACAAGCGGGAACACACGTACAAGAATGTGCCGGATCTGCGGGCTGACCCACTGGTCATGTGGCAGCACCGGTACTACCTTCCATTGACGGTTGCGGTCAGCGTCGGCCTGCCGTTGCTGATCGGCTTTCTGTACGGCCATCCCGTGGGCGCGCTCCTGTGGGGAGGGTTCCTGCGGGTGGTGGTCTGCCATCACGGCACATTCCTCATCAACTCGGCGTCGCATTACCTGGGAACCCAGCCATACACCAGGAAGGACAGCTCCCGGGATAATAGCTGGCTAGCGCTGTTCACGTTCGGCGAGGGATATCACAACTTCCACCATGCGTTTCAGGGTGACTACCGCAATGGCATCGCCTGGTACCACTGGGATCCCTCCAAGTGGTGGATCAGCGCGCTCAAGTTCACCGGGCTAGCCTGGCGGTTGAATCGAGCTTCGGAGTCTGCCATCCAGACGGCCCGCGAACTCAACCGCCAGCCCGTCCCCACCACGTAAGGCCAGTGCCACCCCCTCATTAGCCTGAGGGGGGCGAGTCTCCGAGCCCGAATTTCGAGCTGAAGTTCTTAAGTTTTAACAAGCGACATGGCCTTTGAGCTTGTCTCCAGTTTCAAGCCGTCTGGGGATCAGCCGCGCGCCATTGCCGAACTGGTCAGGGGCGTCCGCGCGGGCGCTCCGCACCAGGTGCTCCTGGGGATCACGGGGAGCGGCAAGACCTATACGATCTCTGAGGTGATTGCGGCGACAAACCGGTCCGCGCTGGTGATCTCTCCCAACAAGACGCTGGCGGCGCAGCTCTACGCGGAGTTCAAGCAGTTTTTCCCTCACAATGCCGTCGGGTACTTCGTGTCGTACTACGATTACTACCAGCCCGAAGCCTATATGCCGCAGTCGGACACCTACATCGAGAAGGACGCCTCCATCAACGAAGAGTTGGACCGATTGCGGCACGCGGCCACCGCGGCGCTCTTCGAGCGGCGGGATGTGATCATCGTGGCTTCGGTCTCTTGCATCTACGGGCTGGGTTCGCCGGAAAACTACCAGAAGCTCCTGGTGATGATTGAGAAGGGGCAGAAGCTGGAACGCGACACCCTGCTGCGCCAGCTCGTGGCCATCCAGTATGCGCGTAATGACATCGATTTCACGAGGGCGAAGTTCCGGGTGCGCGGCGATGTCGTGGAGATCTTTCCGGCGTCGGCCGAGTCTGCCATCCGGGTCGAGTTGTTCGGTGATGAGGTGGAGGCGCTGGCGGAGGTGGATCCGCTGACCGGCCACGTGCTGCGGCGGATGGAGAAGGTGGCCATCTACCCGGCGCAGCATTACGTCATGCCTATCGGACAGTTGGAAGGAGCGTTGCATTCCATCCAGCACGAGTTGGAGGAGCGTGTGAAGGAGCTTAAAGGCGCGGATAAGCTTTTGGAAGCGCAGCGTCTGATCCAGCGAACGAATTTCGATATGGAGATGATGCGGGAGACCGGCTACTGCCACGGGATTGAGAACTACTCACGGCACCTGGACGGCCGCCTGCCGGGGACCCCGCCCTCCACGCTCATGGAGTACCTGTCGCACGACACCCTGGTCGTGATCGATGAGTCGCATATCGCCATTCCCCAAATTCTTGGGATGTACAAAGGGGACAAGGCGCGCAAAGACAACCTCGTGACGTACGGATTCCGGCTGCCCTCGGCGTATGACAACCGCCCCCTGTTTTTTGAGGAGTTCGAGGCGCGGGTGAAGCAGGCCATTTACGTGTCGGCCACCCCAGGGCCATACGAACTGGAGAAGGTGCACCACCGCGTGGTGGAGCAGGTCATCCGGCCGACCGGGCTCATGGACCCCGCCATCCAGGTGAAGCCAGCCGACGGGCAGATCGAGGATCTGGTCAAGCACGTGAAGGAGCGAGCGAAGCGGAACCAGCGCACCCTGGTTACCACGCTGACCAAGCGCATGGCCGAGGATCTGTCGGAGTTCATGCGTGCCGCTGGGATTAAGGTCGCGTACCTGCACTCGGATATCGACACGCTGGACCGGGTCAAGATCCTGCGTGACTTGCGGCTGGGGATCTACGATTGCCTGGTGGGCATCAATCTTCTGCGCGAAGGGCTTGATCTCCCTGAGGTCTCGCTCGTGGCGATTCTGGATGCGGACAAGGAGGGTTTCCTGCGCTCCGAGCGTTCGCTGATCCAGACGATGGGGCGCGCGGCGCGCAATGTGGATGGCGAGGCGCACCTGTATGCGCGCGCTCCCACCGAGGCGATGCGGAAGGCGGTCGCCGAAACCAACCGCCGCCGCACCCTCCAGCAGGCGTACAACCGGGAGCACGGCATCACGCCTGAGACCATCAAAAAGAGCATCAATGACATTCTTTCGTCTGTGTACGACCAGGATTATCTGACCGTGCCGGTGGCCATGGAGGATGGGCAGGAGTACGCGACACTTGACGAGCTCCCCCGGCGGATCTCAGCACTGCGAAAGGAGATGCGTCGAGCCGCCGCGAACCTGGAGTTTGAGCGGGCGGCGAAGATCCGGAATCTCATCCGTGATCTGGAATTGACCATGAACCAGGGCGGATCGCCCGTGGTGGCCATCCCGAGTGTGCCCCCACCATCCCCGGCCGGCGGCAAGCGTTCTAGAAAATCGTCCGTTTCACGCGCGCAAGGTCCTTTCTGACGACGCGCGTATAGGGAAAGCGCAGCGCCTGTTTCAGGCAGGCCCGGGCCTCGGCTTTCTCGCCTCGGTCCCACCAGCGCAGCGCGAGCTGGGCCCAGAGGGTTGCATACGCCCCGGCCACTTCCTGAAAGCGAGAGCCTTCAGGGTAGGGTCCGAAGGCGGAGCGCAAGCGGTAGCGGCCTAAGGTGGCCGCGAACTCCTGTGCTCGGGGCAGCGCTGTCTCGTCCTCCCGTCGGCCGACCCGAAACACACAGCCCTGGGGCTGCAGGAGGAAGCCGCCGGCCGTTTCGGCTTTAGCGGGATAGGTGAACGCGAGTTCGCGTGTTCCAAGCTGTGAGCGCAGGAACAGGTTGATGAGCACTTCGGGCTGTACGGTCTCGCCCCAGGGGATGAGGCTGGGGTCCAGCATGGTAAATCCAGGGTAGATCCGCTCCGCCTGGGCGTGATACCACAACCGGGTCAGGAAGGGCCGGTGCACGAGAATCACATCGCCGCGCTCGCCGAGCACACGCTGCAAGAACATGGGGGGATAGAAATCGTCGTCATGCTGGGTGACGAGCACGGCTCCTGGGCCCAGGCTGCGCAGGAGATTGCGTCCCCAGTCCACTGCGCCGTAGTAGCGCGAGAGGTTGGCGGCGGGCAACCCCTGGGACGCGGCGAAACCGGTCACGAAGAGTCCCGCCGTTAAGGCAAGCGGCCGGCCGAACCGGCCGAGCCACTGCTCCAGGCTCGTGAGCCCCGCTCCGGCTAGGGCGCACAGGAACGCGACCACGGGCAGCAGGTAGTAGTCAACGCCGGCGATATTGAAGTTGGAAACGAGGGCAAGGGCAAACGCCGTGCCGGCCGCGCCGGCCAGGAGGACTGGCCACGCCCTCAACCGCAGCCCGTACGCTCCCAGGAGCGCGAGTGCCAGGATAGGGGGGCCGGCTTGGCGCCAAAGCTCCGTGATCCCGTGTGTCCAAAGCCGGCTGAATTTTTGCGCTGACGTGTAAGCCTTGAACCGGCCGGAGTAATCCTTCGCTGAAAGATAGCGGTGCACCTGGCTCGCGGAATCGAGCTGGCCGAACATGAGGGAAGGCGAGGCCCGGGCGCACAGCGGCAGCGCCACCGGTTTGAGGGACAGACCCAGGATGGCCAGCAGGATGAGCAGGCCAACTCGCCGTCGGGTGAGCTGGCGGCGCTCTCGCCAGAGGAGCGCGGCGGCGGCTGGGGCGAGGTAGAGGGTCTGCATGTGATGGGAGAGCGAAAGGCCGGCCAGCAGCGCGAGGAGTGGAAACCAGCGGCTCCCCTCCCGCCAGGCGTGCAGGCACAGCAGGGAAGCGCCGCACATGAGCGCCAGGTTGAGGGCATACTTGTCCGCGAGCGCGCCCTGCAGGGCCAGCGCGGGAGCGAACGCCAGGGCGAGGGAGCAGGAAGCCGCCACGAGCGCGTGCGTGGGTTGAAGCTTGCGGATGAATGCGTAGACCAGCGTGGCCGCCAGCGCGGCGCTAGCGGCGGACATGAGCGCCAGCCGGAATGACGGCGACCCGACTGGCAGCAAGGACCAAAGTTTTCCGAGCATAAGGTACAGGGGGTAACCTGGTGGGTGAGTGAGGGAGAGCGTGATCGCAGCGGTGGCGAACTCGCCGCTATCCTCAAGAGCAATTGTCGGCGCCATCAGTCTGAGGTAGATGGCGAAACAGGTCAGAAACAGCAGAGAGCTCATAAAGATCACTCTTCCCTCTCCCCCACTCTAATGGGGGAGAGGGTAGGGTGAGGGGGTTGGTTGTTTATGTTCCCACTTCTAATCTGTCGGCCAGGATGTCCGGCAGCCCGGCGGCCCTGATTTTCCGTTGGGCGGTTGTGATGTCGTACGTGGCTCGTGCCATGGTAACGGTGCGCTCGTCTGTGTCGTAGATGACGTGGCATGCCTTGGGATTGCCGTCCCGTGGCTGGCCGACACTGCCCACGTTGATGAGGTAGCGGCTCCCCTCCTCCAGGTGTAAGTGATCGCCGAGGAACTGGAAAAATTCTTCCCCCTTCTTGATCAGGATCAACGGCTGGTGGGAGTGGCCGACGAACGCACAGTGCGCCTGCGTGGCGTTGAACCCGTTCCTCATCTCGACCATCCGCATCTGGGCGTGGATGTAGTGCCAATTGGACGGCTCAAAGGGCGAGGCGTGCACCAGCAGCACCTGCTCCACCGATTCCGTGAACGGCAGCGCTTTAAGCCATTCGCCGTGCTCGGGGGTGAGCTGTCCTTGAGTCCACAGCACAGCTTCACGGGCATGCTGGTTAAAGTGGGTGATGTCTTCCGCTCCCACGCAGGCCGCGTCATGGTTGCCTATCACCACCACGTCTGCTGCCTGGCGCACGCGGGCCACGCACTCGTTGGGGTTGGCCCCGTAGCCGACCAGGTCACCGAGGCACCAGGTGCGCTGTACCCCCTCCCGCGCTTGAGCGTCCAGTACGGCTTCCAGCGCCTCCAAGTTGCCGTGCACGTCGGAAAAGATGCCGATTTTCAACGTATTAGCGGGAACGCTTGCGATGCCCCTTCATCTGTTTTGCGCATGCCGCGGCCAAGCGGCGACGGGCTTCCTCGATCGTCACCCCATTAAGGGTGCAGCCCGCCGCGTAGGCATGGCCACCTCCGCCGAAGTGCTCAGCGATCCTGTTGACGGGGATGTCCGATTTCGCGCGCAGGCTGACCCGTACATCGCCGTTTGCGGTCTCGCGCAGGAAGGCGGCTATCGTGACGTTGTTGACCGCCCGTGGGTACTCGACGAAATCTTCGGTGTCCACTTCGGTCGTCCCCGTGCTGGCGAAATCGTCCCGTGTCACCGCCATCCACGACAGGTTCTCCCGTACGGTGAGTGATTCCAGCGCGCGCGCAAGCAACTTGAAGCGGCGCAGCGGCTCGCGCTCATAGATCTGCACGCCGACGTCCCGGGGGTTGACGCCGGCCTCGACGAGTTGGGACGCGAGACGTAGCACGTCCGGCGTGGTGTTGTGGTAGCGAAAACCGCCAGTCTCTGTGTACAGCCCGACGTACAAGTTCGTGGCGATGGCCTTGGTCAGTGGGACGCCCAAGCTTAGCCGGAGGGCTTCGGCGAGGACGACGGTGGCTGGAGCCGCCGGGTCCACCAGATTATACGTGCCGTACGCATGGTTGTTCAGGTGATGATCGATGTTGATGATGGTGTGAGCCCGGCGTGCGAGCGGCCCGCCGGTGCCCGCGCGCTTCAGTGTCGCGCACTCCAGCACGATCGCGATGTCGAACCGCTTTGGCAGCGTGCGGGAGGTCGTGAGGACGGTCCGGGAAGACGGGAGGAATCGGTAGCGCTGAGGCACCG
>CAZPLZ010000085.1:0-6165 GCA_964587525.1 uncultured bacterium
ATACTGATCGGCGTGCGCTTTTCCAACGGTCTGGAGATAGGCTTTGGGCCGAATGGGGGCACGATCGTGCAGGAGAAGAAAGACAAGTTGACCGGTGAGGTGCACGACGTGATCACCGGGGGCGTGGGAATGGCGGGGGCCATCGGAACGACCCTGCGCGCCGGCGAGATGAATTTCCCCGTCAATCTGGCGGCTGTCCGGAATGCAAATGGCTTTCGCATCTCGTTTCTGATCGGGTGGAACCGGTGAACGTGGGTGAACTGATGCGGAAAACATCAGTTTCACAGGTGTTGCTCCTGGCATGTCACCTCGCCGTGGTTTCTGGCGGCGTGCACGCCAGTGAGCAGCCCACGATCGCTGTGCTGGACTTTCGAGCCTACAACACCTCTCTGGACAATGCGGCCATCGTTGCGCAGTTCGTCCGGACGGCGGTGGTGAAGTCACAGACCTTCGCCGTGGTGGACAAGAGCAACATGGACAAGGTACTTACCGAGCAAGCGTTCCAGCAAACGGGCTGCGTGTCGGAAGTCTGCGCGGTCAAACTTGGGAGAATCCTCGACGTGAGAACTGTGCTGATGGGCGCCTATGGCTTGTTTGTCGGCCGCCGGGTTGTGTCTGCACAGCTCGTGGATGTTGAAACCGGGCGCATTACCGCGTCCGAATCTCAAAGCATGCCAGACGTGGCGGACGCGGAGCGGGTGGCGGAGCGGCTTGTCAGGAAATTGCTCACGGCTGCTCACGTGGAGAAAACGGCTGGCGAGATTGTGCGTGAGGACGGGCGAGGTGGTGCGAAGCTCCTCGAAGCTCGTGTTCCGCCGCCGTCGCTTGAGCTCCCGCGTCAGCGGTCTTCGGGGAAGTGGTGGACCTATGGTGCAGTCATGGCCGCCGCTTTCGTCATCCTGGTGACCACCATTTAAGGAGGCATCCAATTGAGCTAGGCGAGAAGGCCCACTGGAAGCGGGCTGGGCAGTCGTTGTATGCTAACAGCGCTGTGCTCGCCTCGGGGTTGCGCGCGGGCAATATCGTGAAGTGGCAGAGAACCTCCCTCTAGCTGGGGCCCGGGTCGCCGTGACAGGCGGGACGGGTTTCCTCGGCGTGCACGTCGTCCGGGCATTGACCCAAGCAGGCGCCAGCGTTTCGGTTCTGGCCCGGCCGAAGAGTGACCGCTCCCGTCTTGAGTTTGCAAAGCCCCGGTGGGTGGAGGGGGACCTGGACAGTGTGAGAGCTCTTTCTGAACTCGCCCGCGGGGCTTCGGCATTCGTCCATGTGGCCGGTGTCATCCGCGCCCCGAATCCCTGGCAGTATAACCAAGTCAATATTGAGGGAACGAGGTGTGCCGTCCAGGCTGCGGTGCGCGAAAGGGTAGAAACGTTTGTCCTCATCTCCAGCCTGGCGGCCGCCGGGCCAACGCAGCCAGGTTTGTGTCCCCGGAAGGAGGAAGAGCCGCCGACCCCGCGCTCGCATTATGGCCGCAGCAAACTTGGGGCCGAAGAGGTCGTCGAACGGGAAGGTTCAAGCCTGAAACATAGGGTCATCTTAAGGCCCGGAGCCATTTACGGCCCCTACGACCGGGCTTTTCTCCTCTATTTCCGCCTTCAAGCGAAAGGGCTGCGGGTCGTACTCGGCCGCGGCCAGAGAATCTTCCAGCCTGTCTTCGCTGGCGACGTCGCCGATGCCTGTCTGGCCGCTGTCACGGCACGCCCTGCCAATGTCCACGCTCCATCTCATGTAGGAGAAGGGAGGGAGGGGAGCCGAAGCTATTTTCTGGTTGGCCGTGAGGCGGTGACCTGGGAGGAGTTCGGGCTTCAACTGGGCCAGGTCATCGGCCGGAGCGCCTTCTGTGTCCGGCTGCCGGAGTTCCTGGCTCAGCCCCGCCTGCTCAGCTTCTGGCCGCCCCTCCGCCCGGTGATAGACCGCCTGACCGATGTGCTGGCCCCGCGCTGGGAAGCTGACACCAGCCGGGCTGAAGCGGAGCTTGGCTGGTCAGCGCGCACGCCCCTTAAGGAGGGGCTCCGGCAGACCTGGGAGTGGTATCGCCAGCAGGGTTGGCTCTGACCCCCCTCACCCTACCCTCTCCCCCCTTGGGGGGGAGAGGGAGAGGGGGATCTTCAGCTGGCGGATGTGCCAGTGTCAGTTTCCCCCCGGTAGACGCGATAGCGCTTGTAGCAGCGGGCGTCCATCATTTCCAGGGCCTGCACCATGGGCCTGTTGTCTTCTAGGATCCAGGAGGCTTCCCCCATGCGATAGCCTTTCGCCGGGCCCACGTCGAACAAGCGCGTATAAAAGATTGTTCCCAGGCCAAGGGTCCGGTAGGCTTTGCGCACCCCGAGTGCCAAGACTCGCGCGGAGCGAATTTTCGGCCAGATCATGGTGTACACCATGAGCTTCAGAAATGCCCACGGGGTGAATAACCGTCCGTTGAGATGTCTTAAGGGCTCGAAGATATCCGGAAGGACCAGGCAAAAACCTGCTGGCTTGCCGTCAATTTCGGCGATGAGGGCGAGGTCAGGATCCATGAGTGATTTCATCTCCTTGGCCATATGCTCGAACTCGGCGCTGGACATGGGAGAGAACCCCCAGTTCTCCTCCCAGATATCGTTGTAGATTTCGTTGATCACTGCGACCTCATCCTCAAATTTCCGCATGTTGATCGTGCGCAGGGTGACGCGGTGGCGGGATTCGATACGGGCTGCGATCTTGCGGATCCGGTTCAGCTTCTCGGATGCCCCCTCCTCCACTTTGAAAGCGAGGAGGTCCTTTGCGGCGGCCAGTCCTGAGGCGTGAAGCAACGCATCGTAGCGTGGTGGATTGTACGGCATCATGATCTTGGGGGGCAGGTCGAACCCTTCCACGAGCACACCCCAGGTGTAATTACTGCTGGGATTGGCTGGTCCCAAAAAATGGGTCAGACCCCAGGCGGACATTGCGCGGCGGACTTCACCGAGCAGGGCACGGGTAACCTCAACACCTGCTTCTCCGTCTTCTGTTGCTTCGTAGAAGCCAAAAAATCCACAAGGCTCTTTCCAGAACGCTTCATAGGGCCGGTTTCTGATCGCCGCAATCCGGCCCACGAGCTGGCCATCCCGCCTCGCGAGAAAGAAACGCCCTTCGCCCTCGCGGTAAAAGGGATGCCGTTGAGGGTCAACGAGCAACATCTCTTGCGCGATGAGGGGAGGGACGAAGTTGGGGTTGTTCCGGTTCACCGCCCACGGCAGACGAACAAACCGCCTCCGGTCGGAGGCGGTTTTCACTTCCTGGATGGTCAGCAAGCTGGTGTCGTTGTAATTAATTATTGCCCGGACAGAATTGGGTGCGCTTGCCGACGTCCTGGAAGATCTCGAGGGCGCGGTCCAGCATCTCAGGGGTGTGGGTGGCCATGCAGGAAACACGGAGCAGCGCCCAACCGGGAGGGGTCGCAGGGCTGAGGACTGGGTTCGTGAACACCCCCCGTTCAAACAGGATCTTCCAGAGCATGAGGCAGTCCTCATCCTTGCCCACCACGACGGGAATGATCGGGGTTTCCGAGTCTCCGACATTGAAGCCGCTGCTCCGGAGACCTTCCTTCAGCCGTCTCGCGTTGGCGAGGACCTGTTCGCGTCGCTCTGGCTCCGACCGGACGATCTCCAGGCATTTCAGCACTGTGGCTACGGCAGGCGGGGGCAGAGCTGCTGAAAAGATCATGGCTCTCGCTTTGTGCTTGATCCAGGCGATGATGTCTTCTTCGCCCGCAAGAAACCCGCCGATTGAGGCGAAAGATTTAGAGAATGTTCCCATGATGAGATCCACGTCATGAAGGACACCATGATACTCACAGGCGCCCCGGCCCCCGGCCCCCAGGACGCCGACCCCGTGTGCTTCATCCACCATCACCCGGGCCCGGTGTTGACGTGCAAGGTCGACAACTTGCGGAAGGTTGGCAATCGTTCCTTCCATGCTGTAGACCCCGTCTGTCACAATCAGTTTCCCCGTTTTGTGGGGAATGCCGCTGATCACTCGCGCGAGGTCTGGCATATCATTGTGATTGAACTTAACGGTTTTTCCATACGCCAGGCGGCAGCCATCAAAAATTGAGGCGTGGTTGCGGCGGTCCGTGAGCACCACGTCGTCCTTGCCGACCAGGGAAGCGATGGCTCCGAGATTAGCCTGGAATCCTGTCGAGAAGGCGAGAGCGGCCGGCTTCTCGGTGAAGTGAGCCAGCTCCTCTTCAAGTTTGATGTGGATGTCCAGGGTGCCGTTGAGGAAGCGGGAGCCAGTGCAGCCCACGCCGTAGTTCAGAATAGCCTCCCGGGCGGCTTCCTTCACTCGGGGATCACTGGTAAGGCCGAGGTAGTTATTGGACCCCAGCATGATTAATCGTTTTCCCTGGATGGTGACCTCTGCTCCCTGCTCCCCGGTAATGGGGACAAAATAGGGGTAGAGGCCCGCTGCCTTGGCGGCCTTGACGCGTTTGAACTCCTGCCCCTCGTAACACTTCCGGAAAACGTCATCCCATTCCTGCGGCGGCAGCTCGCGATGTTCCAGTTCTGCCGTCCGGCCCTGTTCGCTGGATTGCAGAAATCGCCAGTTGCTCCAACTGCCCCAATTGCTCCACTTGCCCCAGCTGCTCCAGTTGCTCCACGTGCCATCCCTGATCAGGTTGTTCAGGTAGGTGAGGTAGCTTTCCTCGTCTCTCTTTTTCTTCATTGTGGGTTGTTGGTTCCTCTCACGTGATGTGTGGTTCAGTTACGATACCATACAAAGCGATGCGAGTTGAAACAGGTGCAGACGTTACGCGACTCATTTTCCGGCGGTGGCATGGTGGATCCTGAATCGGGCCTTGGGAGGAGCCGTCCCTGGGAGGTACTGGTCAATCAGCGGGCGGGGAGGAAGGGGAGAGCCGCTCGCGCGGTAGAGGGAGCGCTTCGTCAGGCGGGGGTGGCTGCGAGGTTTCATGTGCCTCAGACACCGGAAGAGGGGAGGCGCATCGCCTGGGATCTGTCCAGACAAAATGTTGTCGTGGCTGCGCTGGGCGGGGATGGAACCGTAAACGACATCGGGTCGCAACTCGTTGGAGGGAAGGCTTGGCTGGCTATGCTTCCGGGCGGAACGGAAAACCTGATGTGCCGTTCGGCCGGCTTCCCCACGCATCCCGTCAAGGCGGTGGAACGCCTCTTAACGGCCAGGGCTGTCCGATGGGATGTTGGCAGGCTTGGCCACCGGGTGTTTCTGGGGCTGGCCGGCGTAGGGCTTGATGGGGAAATTTGCGAGCGCGCCGAAGGGGTTTTACGTGAGCAACTGGGACAGATGGTGTATTGGCTCGCCGCGCTCGGACAGGTCCCCTTAAAGCCAAAGACGTACAGCGTGAAGTGGAACTCAAGCGGGCTGGCGGAGGTTCAGCAGGTGGTCTTTTCGAATGTTCCTCTTTACGGCGGAGGTCTCATAATGAATGCGGATGCCGCTCCCACGGATGGCTGGCTCGACATGGCAGTCTTTCCCTGGAAAGGGTATGGGGCGCGCTTGGGCCAATTCCTGTCGTTGCTGCCGGTCTCCTGGGCGAGAAAATTCCCTGGCCCGGTGCGAGCTCGAGTGAAGCAGGCTCACCTCGAGGCGAAGGGCCGGTTGCCGGCCCACGTTGACGGAGAGCCGTTCTTGGTGGAAAACCCCTCCATTTCGATTTACCCTGAGGCCCTCTGGGTCTTGCAGGCTACCCCTCCTTCCCTCTCCCCCTCGCTGTAAAGCGTTGGTGTTCGGCCATCATGCAGCGATTCATGACCACGTGAAGGCCGGCTGACCGGGCTGCCTCAGCCGCCGCATTGTTCACGATGCCGGTTTGCATCCAAACGGTTTTTGCGCCGCGGCGGACGGCCTTTTCGACGATCTCCGGCACGGCGTCGGGCCGCCGGAAGATTTGCACAACGTCCACCTGCCCGGGCACCTCATCCAGGGCGGGGTAGCTCTTCTCCCCAAACACCTCGGCGACGTTGGGGTTCACTGGTATGATCCGATAGCCAGCGGCTCTTAAATAAGCGGCGACCTGGTGGCTCGGGCGCTCCGGTTTAGGGGAGAGGCCCACGACCGCGATCGCCCGGGCGGTCTTCAGCACCCCAGCGATCTCATCCGCCGAGGCATTGAACGCCGGAACCTCACACCCCAGTTCGTCATTCATCGGTTACTTCGATTCCACCA
>CAZPLZ010000085.1:6175-14231 GCA_964587525.1 uncultured bacterium
GGGGGATGGCTTGCTATCTTCTTCCAGCGAATCCATGCTGCTCCCGGTGAGCCTGGCGACGGATGAGGCATACTTATTCCAATGCCCATCTGCAACCCGGTGCGATTCCTGTGCATCCGTGAGGCTTTTACCGATAGCATCAAATTTTGATTTGAAATTGTTGAAATGTTTCTTGGCCAATTGCATCTGTTCAATGGTTTTCTCCATACTCTTAGCCATTTCGTAGTAGCTATGCGCGATGCCGATGCTCTTCAGGGTCATCACGAGGGTGTTCGGGCTGGAGGGATACACCTTGCGTTGGTACAGATAGTCGCAGGTTTTCTCGTCACGAATGGTTTCGAGGTAGAGGGTTTCGCTTGGCAGAAACATCAAAGCCATCTCGATGCCGTGCTCTGGGGCGATATACTTGGAAATCCTTACCGCATCTGCCTTGATCACTTCCTGGTGCTTCTTCCGCGCCTCGGTGAGGCTGGCGGGATCGCTGGTGTTGAACAGCCCCTCGACCTGCTCCCTGGGGAACTTGCTGTCTATCGGCAGCTTGGTCGTAGGAAACTTGATCAGGAACTCGACTTGCCCCGCTCCTGGGATATTGGCATTTCGTTCAATCAAATGGCTTGGAATAAAATCCGAAATGATTCGGTCCAGTGAAGCTTCACCAAATTTTCCCCTCAGATGCGGTAGCTTTAAGAGATTATTGAGCTCGTTCAATGAGGTCCCTAGCGCGTGCACGTTTTTCAACTGTTCCTCTGCAGATTGTAATGATTCCGTGACATCCTGAAAATTTTTATCAAGGGATTCCTTGTTTGAGGACTGCAGTTTTTCAAATTTCTCCTCAAGCCTACCTGTGACATCCGAGAGTGTCCGAGCTTGCTCTTCCCGGCCGGATTTTAATTGTTGCTCCAACCGCTCCTGTACTTTTTGAAATTGATCCGTTGTAACCTTGTAAAGAACGAAGGCAAGGACAACGAGCGCTATGACCAGAACGAGTGAATCCACTTCAAGCACCTCCCGAGTTCCAGATGTTGTGCCGTATCCGAAGTCTACGCTAACAATGACAGGTGGTAAAATCAAACGGGAGAAGGAGATTCGTGACCACACTCGCGTCGTTGCTGCTTTGGGCCGTGGTGTGCGCTCCGCGGTGTGAGGCTCAGGCTGGAGCCGAGTTCCTGCGCTTCATCCCCGCGGCGCGGCCCACCGGTATGGGGGAGGCGTATGTGGCCGTGGCCCAGGGCGTGGGTGCGCAATCGCTGAATCCGGCGGGGCTGGCCCAGGGGCGGGGGATGACCCTGGGGTTCACGCACACCCAGGAGACCGCCGGCCAGCGTCAGGAGGCGGTGGCCGTGATCGCGGGATCGGATGCGTTCATGGTAGGGGGGCAACTGACCTACGCCACCATCGATCTAGAAGTCACGGACTCTTTCGGGGTGTCCAGGCCAGCCAATGCTGCGGATGTGGTCGTTTCCCTGTCGGTGGCCCGCCGGGTTGCCGGGGTGATCTTCGCCGGCGTCACCGGGAAGACCTATACCAGCACCCTGCTGGATCAACAGGCTCAAGGGCTGGCGATGGACGCCGGTGTCCTGCTGCCGCTGTACGCTGGATGGAAGGCGGGTTTTGCGGTGGGTAATCTGGGACCACCGATCGATTACGGTGGTGGGGGCGACCCTCTGCCCCGCTGGGCCAAGGCGGGTATCGCGTATGCGTTCCGGTTTGGGGAGCACCAGGGCCCTCCGGCGCTGGCCAGCGTGGAGTGGCACCACGCGATGGTCGATGGCGAGTTGTCGGGTTGGAACCTGGGGGCCGAGTTCGGTGTGGCCCGTGGATTCTTTGTGCGCTGGGGATTCTCCACGGTCCGCGAGCGAACGCGCAGCTCCTTCGGTGCCAGCCTGAGCTGGGGCCCGGCCGCCGTGCATTATTCCCTGGTGCCACGTAGCGAGGTGGGATTGGCGCACCGGCTTTCTCTCGAGTTACAATGGGATCCGACGGAGGTACTGAAGAGATGACCCGCCGGTTGCTCCTTCCACTCGCCGTCATATGTCTGGCGAGCCGCGTCGTGGCTGGCCCTCGACTGCAGGCTTCCTTATTCCTGCCGTCCCGTTGCGTGACAGAGGGGTCCACGGTGACGATCACGCTGTCCGTGACCAATGTCGGTGACGCGCCGGCCGTGGACGTCTGTCCCTTTGGCAATCCGGTGCTTTCCGGTGACGGGAAAGTTCAGCTCGTGTACCCGCCACCGGGCCAGCAGCCGTGTCCGTACGCCTGGGTGCCGTGTGTCTATTCCACCCTTGCGCCTGGAGCGGGGGGGACCTTTACGTTTACGTACGAGGCGGACAGGGTGGGAACCGTGGTCTTGACCTTGACCGCGAACGGTGCCGACGAAGCCCTGTCCACAATTATTTGGTCTAACCTTATGACCGCCAGCTTCTGCGTCGCGCCGCTGGATACCGTGTGCCCTTCATTTGACGTGGTGGCGATCTATGATCCTGAGGTGACGGACTTCATCAAGATCGAAATCACGGCCTCCGAGCCAGTTGCGGGGAACAAGCTTGCCCGGATCGAGGTGCATGAGAAATCCGGCAACGTGTTTGATGTTACCGCGCGCCAGCGCTATCTCGGTGGCAACAAGTTTGAGGCGGAATTCAGACGGCAGATGGGGTTCGGTGAAATCGGACAGATTGTGGTGACCGGAGGAGATGTCGTGGGCAACGCGTGTCCATCCAGCGGCTCCTTCACGCGGAAGCTCATTGCCGGCCGTCGCAAGGTGGTGGTGCGCAACAACGTGATGAATGCCTCCGGGCGCGGCTCCCCGGCCCGGATTGGGGTGAGCCTGGCGGAGCCTAGTCACGTGAAAGTGGCGGTGTACACTCGCCGGAGCTCCCTGGTGAAGGTGCTGGAGGATTCGATGAAAGCCAGCAGTTTTGAGGCGGTGTGGAATGGGGTCAACGCTCATGGTAATGTCGTTCCTGCTGGAATTTACCTGGTCGTGGTAGAGACCAACACCTTCAAAGAAATCAGGAAGATCGTCGTCCGGAAGTAGGACGCCCCCATCGTCTAGTGGCCCAGGACATCTGGTTCTCAGCCAGAAGACCGGGGTTCGACTCCCCGTGGGGGTATGGTATTATTCATGTCTAAAGAGCCATGCAGCCGGTGTTAACGACCTACGCGTACAATGGCCTCGTCGTTGAGGTGATGCCCGGGGTCTTCCAGCCGAACAAGACGACAGATTTGCTGCTGGAAGCCGCACTCCAGCACCCTCTGGAGGGCAAATCTGCCCTTGACCTGGGTTGTGGCTGTGGGGTGGTCGGTATGACCGCCAAAAAATTCGGCCGGGTTTCTCACATGTACGGGTCGGACGTTGCCGCAAAAGCGATTGAGAACGCTCGTCACAACGCCGCGCGTCTCGGGTTGGAGGTGGACTACCGGCAGGGAAACTTGTTCGAACCCTGGGATGGCCAGCGGTTCGATGTGATCCTGAATGATGTCTCGGGGGTGGCCGAGGAAATTGCCCATCTGTCCCCCTGGTATCCGTCCGAGATCTATTGCGAGGCTGGCGTGGACGGCACCCATTGGACCACGCAAGTTCTTACATCAGCCAAGGACCATCTCAACCCCAGTGGCGTAATCTTTTTCCCAACAGTTTCACTGTCCAACGAAGGGAAGATTCTCGAGGTTGCGCGGTCCCAGTTCCCGCGGGTTGAGTGCCTGCTCAAGAAGAGCTGGCCCTTCAAAGAGGAGTTCTGGCAGAAGATCATGTCGAACGAGACCTGCCGCCGCTTGCTTGACGAGGGCATCGTCAAGGTATCGAGGCGCGGCAGCCGCACGATCTGGGAAACCAGCGTCTACATGGCCAGCCTTAACCCTTAGCAAGACTACCATAAGGAATAAGATGGCTGGCCGGGAGCTGGCCGTTGCCGTTCTTGGGGCCACCGGTGCGGTTGGCACCGAGATGATCAAAATCCTGGAGGAGCGCAACTTTCCCGTCAAGGCACTGACGGCTTTTGCCAGCGAACGCTCCGCCGGCAAGCAAGTGCGCTTCCGTGGGAAGGAACTCACCGTCGAGGCTGTGTCGGAGAAGTCATTTGCGGGTGTGGACCTCGCGTTGTTCTCGGCGGGGGCAACGCCTTCCAAGCGGTGGGCGCCCGAGGCTGTACGTGCGGGCGCGGTGGTCGTGGATAATTCCAGCGCTTGGCGCAACGACCCTCAGGTGCCACTGGTCGTCCCGGAAGTGAATGCGCACGCCCTTTCCGTCCAGCGGGGCATCATCGCCAACCCCAACTGTTCCACGATCCAGATGGTGATGGTGCTCAAACCGCTGCACGACGCGGCCAAGGTCACCCGCGTGATCGTGTCCACCTACCAGGCGGTCTCCGGCAAGAGCGGGCGAGCCATGACGGAATTGTCAGACGCCACCCGCGCGACCCTGGATGGGAAACCGCCCCAGGCCCAGGTGTTCCCCAAACCTATGGCGTTCAATGTCTCGTTTGACTGGCCGTTCGTGGCTAATGGATTCACCGAAGAGGAAATGAAGATGACGACAGAAACGGTAAAGATTATGGAAGACCCCTCGATCAAGGTGACGGCGACCACCGCCCGGGTGCCGGTGTATCGCAGTCATGCTGAAGCGGTGTATGTCGAGACGAGTGCCAAGTTGACCGCCCAGCAGGCGCGGGACCTGCTTCAACGCTCGCCAGGCATCGAGGTCGTGGACGATCCGGCAAGCAACGCTTGGCCGGTGCCTCGCGATGCCGACGGCAAGGATGCCGTCTATGTGGGGCGCATCCGCGAGGATCACACTCATGACAAGGCGCTGTGGTTGTGGGTGGTCTCGGACAACCTTAGAAAGGGAGCCGCGCTGAACGCCGTGCAGATCGCAGAGCTCCTGCTCGCCAAGAATCTGCTGCGTCCCAAACAGCTCCTGTTCACATAACCCGCCTGCCATGATTCGAGTCAGTATTCAGGGAAGCAAGGATCCTGTCTCATGCGAGCGTGGGACACCGCTCGCTGATATTCTTCGGGAGGTTCCTGGGGTCATCGCTGCGCGGCTTGGGGAGAACCAGCGAAAGACGGTGGATCTCGCCTATAAATTGGAGGCGGATGAGAAGGTCGCACCGTTGACCTTCGAGGACCCTGCGGGCCGGGAAATTTTCTGGCACAGCACCGCCCATCTCATGGCTCAGGCCATCAAGGAACTCTACCCCCAGGCGCAACTCACGATCGGGCCCCCGGTGGAGAATGGCTTTTACTATGACATCGACCGCGACACGCCATTTGCGGTGGAGGAGCTGCCCCGGATCGAGGAGCGCATGCGCGAGATTGCGAAACGCGACCTGCCAATACGTCGCCGGGAAGTGCCCAAGGATGAGGCGCAGAAACTCTTTGAGGCCAGGGGGGAGAAGTACAAGGTCGAACTGCTGGACGGCATCCCGGATCCCCAGGTAAGCCTCTACGAGCAGGGTGAATTCGTGGATCTGTGCCGTGGCCCGCACGTGCCGCGCACCGGCGTCCTCAAGGCGGTGAAGCTCACCTCCGTGGCCGGGGCGTACTGGCGGGGCGACGAGCGGAACCGCCAGCTCTCCCGGCTGTACGGGGTGGGGTTCCCGACCGAAGAAGCGCTTCAGGAGCACGTGCGGATGCTGGCCGAGGCTCAGCGTCGCGACCACCGCAAGCTGGGCAAGGAACTGGACCTGTTCTCTTTTCATGAAGAGGGCGGTCCCGGGCTGGTGTACTGGCACCCCAAAGGGGCGCTCGTGCGCCGGGTCATCGAGGACTTCTGGAGGGAGGAGCACGCGAAACATGGCTACGACTTGGTGTTTTCCCCTCATGTCGGCAAAGCCAAGCTATGGGAAACTTCGGGGCATTTGGATTTTTACCGGGAATCGATGTATGCCCCCATCGAGATCGAGGGCCAGAAATATTACCTCAAGCCCATGAACTGTCCCTTCCACGTCCTGATGTACAAGACGCGGATGCGTTCATACCGTGACATGCCGATGCGCTACTGTGAGCTTGGCACGGTGTACCGTTATGAGCGGTCCGGTGTGCTGCACGGCCTGATGCGTGTCCGTGGTTTCACCCAGGACGACGCTCATATTTTCCTGCGGCCGGATCAGATCACAGAGGAAGTGCTCCGCGTCATCGATTTTGTGCTGTTGATCCTCAGGACATTTGGCTTCTCAGAGTTCTCCGTGTTCCTGTCCACGCGGCCCGAGCAGTCCATTGGGTCCGATGAGATGTGGGAGATGGCGACTTCAGCCCTACAAGAAGCCGTCGTGAAAGCTCAACTGCCCTACGAGGTGGATGAGGGAGGGGGCGTGTTTTACGGACCCAAAATTGACATCTACATACGTGATTCCATCGGCCGGAGGTGGCAGTGCTCCACCATCCAGGTTGACTTCAATTTTCCTGAGCGATTTGACATGACCTACACGGGGATGGATGGCGCCCAGAAGCGGACGGTCATGATTCACCGGGCTCTGCTTGGATCGCTGGAGCGGTTTTTCGGGATCCTGATCGAGCATTATGCAGGCGAGTTCCCGCTTTGGCTGGCGCCGGTTCAGGCGATGGTGCTGACGATCACCTCGGATCAGGAACCCTTCGCCCGTCAGGTGGTCCAGCGCCTGAAGGATGCCGGCGTGCGCGCCGAAGGTGACTGGGGGAGCGACAAGATCAACTACAAGATCCGCAAAGCGGAGCTGGAAAAGATTCCCTACATGTTAGTGATCGGCAAACGGGAGGCCGCCGACGGCAAGGTGGCGGTCCGCGTGAAGGGCAAGGGCGATGAGGGCGCCGCCCCGCTGGAGACCTTTCTCGAACGTATCACTAAGGAGATTGTCCAGCGGAAGATTTGACAGCGCTTTAAGGGCACGCTTGGCGAAAAAGCGCATCCCACTAGCTGATTCATCTTAAGTGTCCATTGACATCAAGAAGGATTCAAGAGGTAATATAGAAGATGATAGCCAAGCAGAGAGCCCTCCAAATCTCCCTGGGATGTCACACGGGCGTTTCAATGTTCCCCCATTCTCTGGTCAGTACCGGGTTTTTACTCATTGTCTGTGTTGTTCTCGTTCTCGGTTCTCGGGCGTTTGCTCTGGATCCTGTTTGGACGGCTAAAGCCGACATGCCCACGGCACGGCATTGGCACGCGGTCGGCGTCGTGAATGGCAAGCTCTATGCGATTGGCGGTGTCCAAGGTGCTCCTCCTCCTGCCCCGGCTTCTCCGGCGATGTTGTCAACCGTTGAGGAATATGATCCATGTACCGATACGTGGACCACAAAAACGCCCATGCCCACGGCACGGTGCGAGGTAGCGATCGGAGTCGTGAACGGAAAGATCTATGCGGTTGGCGGATGGGATGGCCAGTACGATGGGAGTAATAACCCGGTTATTCTTACAACCGTTGAGGAGTACGATCCGGCCACCGACACCTGGACTACAAAGGCGCCCCTGCCCACCGCGCGATGGGATTTCGCCCTCGGCGTCGTGAATGGCAAGCTCTATGTGATTGGCGGTGACAATTACTTCTCTCTTCTCTCGACCGTTGAAGAATACGATCCGGCCATCAACACCTGGGCCACCAAGGCGCCCATGCCCACGGCACGAACGAGGCTTGCTGCCGGGGTTGCGAATGGCAGGATCTACCCGATTGGCGGTCACAATGGCGTTTCTGTTCTTCCAACCGTAGAGGAATATCATCCTGCCACCGATACGTGGACGACAAAGGCTAGCATGCCTACGGCGCGGTACGGGCTAGCTGTCGCAGCCGTGAATGGAAATCTCTATGCGATGGGTGGTTACAGCGGTTCTTTTCTTTCAACGGTTGAGGAATACGATCCTGCGACCGACACATGGACCGCAAAAGTCAGAATGCCGGCGGCAAGATACATATTTGCCGCCGGGGTCGTGTCTAACAAGCTCCATGTGATTGGCGGTTGGGATGGCGCTTTGGATCTTTCCTCCGTTGAGGAAGGGGAATTGACGGCGCTGAGGCCCGCGGTAGCGGTCCAGGCGACGCACAGCCCGGCGCCGCCGCTGCCGGGGATGCCGCTGACCTACTCCTTG
>CAZPLZ010000086.1:0-7331 GCA_964587525.1 uncultured bacterium
TCGGCGGGGGCGGCGCGGCGGCCAAGGGCAGCGACTTTAAGGCGAGGAGTTTGTGTCGGTGGTTGAGCGTCCGCGCTCTCTCTGTGTGTTCTCGCTTCACCCCACCCGTGATCTCATTCTGGAAACGCCCAAGCTGGGGCTAGGTGAGGTGGGCCGCGCGGCTTCCTGGTTCTCTTACCCTGCCGGCAAGGCGCTCAATGCCGCCCGCACCGCTGGGCAGCTTGGGGGCTGTGTCAAGGCGGTCGTGCTCGCCCCGCTTCACTGGCGGAACAATCTCCTGGAATTTCTCGGCCGGTACGGGGTGCGCTTGAAGCACATCCCGGTGCCTGGCGAGGGCCGGATCTGTGTGCTGCTTAATGAACCCCGGCGGGAAACAGTGATTAACACCGATCTGCACATGAGGCTGTCAGCGCAAACGTTCCTCGCGCTGGCCCGCGCCGTCCGGGGAGAAGCGCGCCGGCCGGGATTTATGGTGTTTGCCGACAGCCCGCCGCCGTCGCTGGGGTTGGCCAGGTGCCGTGGGCTGTTCAGGCTAGCCACGTCGTCGTCGTCGGCCCTGGTGCTGGACCAGGCTGGCCGTTGGCTGCGCGCAGGGGTGAGGTTCCGTCCCTGGCTGATCAAGCCCAACCTGAAGGAGTTCCACCAGCTCATCGGGCGCACGACACGGTCGTGGCCGGACTTGCTCGCAACGGTGGACGTAGTGCGAAGCTGGGGTGTGCAACGTGTGCTCCTGTCGCTCGGCTCCCGCGGCTGCTTGCTGATCGGGCCATCCGGGCGTTGGCTTGCGCCGGGCATCCAGATGCGGCTGGCCGGTCCCAGCCCGGTGGGTAGTGGCGACGCGCTGCTGGGCGGGTTTCTTCAGGCGGTGGCCGCGGGCGCCGAGGAGCCCGATGCGCTCAAGTGGGGAGTCGCGGCCGCCACCGCGAACCTGGCGCACCGGGGTTCCTGCCTCATGACTGCCGCCGAGATCCGGTTGCTCGTTCCCCGGGTAAAGGTTCAACGTGTGTAGAATTCGTTTCATGCTCCTGCTTGTTGTGGCCGCAGGTTGCGCAGCGAAGATCGAACGGCCGGCCGCGCCAGTGCTCCTGGCCTATGGCGGGGTAACAGGCGAGCGACGCTTCTATGATCTAAAACAGACGCTGCGCGGCCGGATCGCTCTCCAGGGTATGCCGCAGCTCATGGTGATCAAACTTCAGGCACGGGTGGAGGAACATATTGAGAGCGTGTCTGCCGACGGCAAGCGGCGCGTTCGGATGACGTATGACTTTTCCCCGCCCGAGATTAACGGCATAGCGGTGGAGTCGGAGAAGTTCCCGCGGCGCGTGGAAACACTGCTGCTACGTGCACCTTCAGGGGAAATTGATCAACTGGAGTCCGACCAGCCCCCATCCAGTTTGTGGGGATGGGCCGCCTGGCCACCAGGGGGGGAGTTTCCGTTGCTGCCGCGTCGGCAAGTCAATCAGGGTGAAACATGGGAACGGCTTCAGATGGTGCCACTCGCAGGCGGTGGCGAGCTCCAGGTGGCGACGAGTGGAAGCTTTTTGGGAATGGAGCGCTCCGGCAGCAAAGACGCCAGGGTGGCCCGGCTGTCCATCAATGGTCGTATCAACCTCGTGAAACCGATTGGAATTGAGGAACTGGGGCTCGAGACCTTCCGGCTGAAATACTCCGGCACGGTTACGTTCGCTATTGATGGGGGAGTGGTGATTGAGTCGCGGCGGGAAGGGCTGGTTCAGGTGAAGGGTTGGTCCAACCATGCCCGCATGGAGGGCCGGGTGCGGTTCACCTCGGTCCTGAAGCAGGTTCTCCATCCGTAACGGGGTCTAAACTGGGTGGGGAAGCTCGCCGTCCTTGGGCTGGTCACGTTGCTTCCGCTTGCCTATTGGACCCCGTTCCATGATTGTTTCCCGCTGTCCAAGTGGTTGATCCTTCTAACCCTGGGCATGGTGGCGGTGGCGCTGGGCCGTCCGTTTTCCTGGTCTCCGGCTTTCCGGTGGTTCCCCCTCTGGGCGGTGTGGATCGCGGTTTCAGCCTGCTGGGGAGCCGCTGCCGGATCGCCTTGGCGCGCGTGGCCCGAGGTGGCGTTGCTCATTCTCCCGGTCTGGGTTGCCGCCTCCGGGGGCCACGGCGTGGACGCGCGGCGCGCCGCCGGGTTGCTGGTGGCTGTTTCCTCTCTGATCGCTGCCTTCGGCTTGGTGCAGGCGACCGGCTGGGAGCTGGGAACCTGGATCAGCCCGTTTCACAAAGGGGTGGCGTCCACGATTGGCAATCCGGACTTGCTGGGTGGATTCCTGATTCTGCCGTTCGCCCTGGCGCTGGCGGCGTTGATAACTCGAAACTCGAGACTCGAAACTCGAAGCAGCGTGATCCGGATTGTAGTGGTCACTGTGCTGGGTGGCGCGTTGCTGGCCACCGAGGCACGGGCTGCCTGGCTAGCGGCCGTAGCCGCGGGTGTCGTGCTGCTTACGCATGCACCCCGGCGAATTGTGAAGTTGGCGGGCGGCACAGTCGTTGGAGCCGTAGCACTCCTGTACATGGCGAATCCGGCTTCCCTTGACAACCTCCTGTCCCCTTCTGCCCTTAAGGAGCGCGTGTGGACCTGGAAGATCGCTGCCCGGGCTGTTCGCGAGGCTCCGCTGGCGGGATGGGGCGCAGGGTCATTCCGCACCGTGTACCTGGAGCACCAAACCCGGGCCCGCGACCGAGGCGAGGAGTTTTTTCACTACACCGAATACGCACACTTGGAGGCGCTTCACTTTTTGACGGAGTTGGGGATGATCGGACTGGGCCTTTGGCTGTGGGGCCTGGCTGCCGCCTTCGTCCTGTGGCGCACCAGTGGATTACGCATGCACGATCCGGCACTCTGGCGGGGGCTCGGCGCCGGTGGGCTGGGGGTGCTGATGAACAGCCTGCTGAGTTTTCCGTTTCATATCCCGCCCACCGTGGTGCCTCTCTGGCTCTTGCTCGGGTTGTCTAGTGGGGTGGTGCCGACAACTCGACACCCGAGACGTAAGACTCGAAACGTTCTCGTCCGTCTGGCGGTGGTTGCGGTGCTGCTGGCGGTTCCTTTCCGCCTCGCCTACGTGAGCGCGGCGCTGCGCGACGGGCAGGCGCTGGCCCGCGCCGGCCGGCACCGGGACGCTGGCGTGAGGTACGAAGCCGGCATGAAGCTGGCAGTCGGGGATGTCCGGTTGCCCTGGTACGCGGCGGTTGCCGCCCGCCAGCGGGGCACGCTTGAGTCTGCGCTTCAGTGGGTTGAGCGCAGTCTCGTGCTGGAGCCTGGATTGTACGAGCTGCGGTATCTCCACGGGATGATCTTGAAAGCCATGGGCCATGCGCTGAAGGCTGAGGCGGCGTACCGGGAGGCACTGCGCATCCATCCTGGGCATGCGCTCGCCTGGAATAATCTTGGCAACCTGCTGGGCCAGCGGGGCGCACTCGAGGAGGCCGAAGCGGCGCAGCGCCGGGCCCTCACCTTGAATCCCGCGCTCAACGAAGCCAGGCAAAACCTGGCCGTGACCCTCATGCTGCTTAACCGGTCCGACGAAGCCCGCGGGATCCTAGAAGGACGCGATAAGTATTGATGATATGGTGTATCTGATGCCGGCTCTCCTGGTCCTGGCGTTGCTCTTAATGCCCGCCGCTGCATCGGCCGGTGCCGCCTTCGCTGGGATGGGCGGCGTGGGCGTGGGGATTCCCGATTCCTCAGGCGATCTGGCGGACAACCCTGCTGCGCTCGCCGGGGTGTCGCGCGAGGAGGGGGTTGTTCATCTTGGCGCTTCCTGGCATCGCTCTGTCTTCGCCGGGAGTGCCTTTAACCAGCAGGTCACCACGCTCTCACATTTCCCGGTGGCACAGGGGTTGGGATGGACCATGATCACGCCCACACTTGGAAACGGGCGAATTGGGTTCGGGGTGTGGCAGCTTGACCGCCGTACCCTTGAACTGGATGAGCCGCTGGATCTGACCCTTCCCCTCTCCCCCAGCGGTCAGCCGCTCTCTGATACGTACTTTCAAGGTATGACTCGCTTAAGGCAGGACGAGTTGCTGAACGCTTTTGGCGCGGTCTGGATCCAGCCGATGCTCGGTGGAAGTCAGCAATTTGCTCTGGGCGTCGCGTATCTCAACCTCGCGAGTTTCGGGCTGGTGGAGGTGGGTGCCGACCGGGACGTGGACGGTGGACATGAGAGTCTCACCCGGCTCGCGGTGCGCCAGGACCTGCGCGGGTTCGCCCTGCTCTTTGGATTTTTTTATCGCCCACTGCCGGCCGGGAGCGTAGGCGTCAGCCTGCAGTACGAGAGCAAGTTGAAGGGGCCCGTCTTTGAGCAGGCGGAAGGCGGGAAGCTCTCCCAGGCCCGGGCCACGCGCCCCGAGAAGATACGCGTTGGCCTGGGCGGCTCCTTTGCCATCCTGCCCCACCTGACGGCGGCCGTGGACTTGAAGTACCTCAGCCCCCTGTCCGCTACGCCGTCCTTAGACGCAGTCTCTATCTTTCATGCGGGTGTGGAGTACCGGATTCAGTTTCCCCGGTTCGAGCTGCCGGTGCGGGTAGGCTTTTTCAATAAGCCGGATGCCCTCCCGGTGCAGCCTGCCGGGCTTGAGGCCACTGCGGTGACCCAGTTTGGCCCCAAGTCCTTCAAGCAGGATGTCACAGGTTTTTCGCTCGGGAGCGGCTGGGAGCGGGGGGGCTTAAGGGCCGATCTAGCACTGCTGTGGCTGCTGGTGACGACGCACGTGAAACGGGAAGGGGGAGCGGTCAGCCAGGTGAGCAGCGGGGACGTGCGCAGCACCTTTGGCGCTGTGGTCAGCCTGTCCCTTAAGTTCGGTAAGCGAAGGAATATTGGTGCTACAATAACGCGCACAGGAAGCGGATAAGTGTTCAGTCTCTTTAGAAAACAGGCATCTCCACCTCCGGCTTCGGGGCGAAGTCTCGCATCCGAGGCGACGGGAGACCGGCCCCTGCCGCAGCGCTTGGTTACGACCGACGAGGACCATGCGCTGGGCGAATCCATCGTGCTCAGCCGTCTGGAGGATGCCGTCGGCTGGGGCCGGAAGTACTCGCTGTTCAATTTCCCATTCGTCACCGCGTGCTGCGGCATGGAGTTCATGTCCACCGCGGCGGGACACAACGATCTGGACCGGTTCGGTGCGGCGTTCCCGCGGTTCTCACCCCGGCAGGCTGACCTCCTGATGGTGGTGGGGACGATCAACCACAAGGTTTCCCCTGTGCTCAGGAAAGTCTACGAGCAGATGTGCGAACCTAAGTGGGTGATCTCCTTCGGCACCTGCGCCTCCACGGGCGGGTTCTACGACAACTACGCTACCGTGCAGGGCATTGACACCATCATTCCGGTGGATGTGTTCATCGCTGGCTGCCCGCCGCCGCCGGAGTCCGTGTTTGACGCCGTCATGAAGTTACAGGAGCGAATCCAGCAGCAGGGGTTATCGGCCGTCTCGAGCGCCCAGCGTGCCCAGGAGAGGGCCTTGCTGAACCGCCCCGCCTAACGCTAGGGGAAGCGTGAGCGACCCCGGCCCGCTGTACACCGAATTGCAGTCGCAGTTCGGAGAGGCAGTGCAGGCCGGCTGGCAGGATCCCCCGTTCGAAATTCTTCAAGTCGAGAAAAGTGCAATCCTAGCCCTGGCTCATTTTCTCAAAACGTCCAAGCAGTTTGATGCGCTCATGGACCTCACCGCTGTGGACTACCAAAAGTACAAGAGCCGTCCCAAGCCTGCCCGGTTCGAACTGGTGTATTATTTTTTTCAGTTGTCAGGTAAACCAGGACAAAAAAACTCAGGGGCGCGCCTGAGGGTAAAACTGCCGGTTCCCGACACGGATCCGGTCGTTGCCTCCCTCACCCCGTTGTACGGCAGCGCGGACTGGCTGGAGCGAGAGGTGTGGGATATGTACGGCATCCGGTTTACCGGTCATCCTCATCTTAGGCGTCTCCTCATGTATGAAGAGTTTTCCGGGCACCCCTTAAGGAAGGACTACCCGCTGCTTAAAGCACAGCCGCGCGTGGCCCAGGTGTTCCCTGGTGTTCCGCCATTTGGTGAGAAGCCCGGCCACCTGAAGGAGCCTTGACGGGTGACCCCAGAGACGGGAACGGGAGAGATCCAGGGAGCGGTACCGCCTGGGACGGAGGCCACCGAGATGCAGGTCAACATGGGGCCCGCCCATCCGGCTATGCACGGGACGATTCGTATTGGATTGCGGTTGGAAGGGGAGAAAGTGCTGAAGGCGGATGTGGAGATCGGGTACCTGCACCGGGCGTTCGAGAAAACCGTGGAGCACCGCACATGGAACCAGGCGATCCCCTATACTGATCGATTAAATTATGTCTCTCCGCTGATCAACAACGTCGGGTATGCGCTGGCGGTGGAAAAGCTGTTCGGGATCACCGTGCCGGAGCGGTGCCAGTACATCCGGGTGCTGATGAGCGAGCTGTCCAGGGTGACAGACCATTTGACCTGCAACGGCGCGATGGCCATGGAGGCCGGGGCGCTGACGGTCTTCATCTATCTCATCAAGGCCCGGGAGCTGATCTGGCAGCTCATGGAGGAAGTGACCGGGGCGCGGCTCACCACCTCCTACACCCGGGTGGGCGGGATCACCGGTGATCTGACGCAGCGGTTCCTGGACGAGCTGCCGAACGTGATCAAGGAGACCCGTAAGGTGGTGGACGAGTCCAACCGCCTCCTCAAGAAGAACCGCATCTTTTACGATCGTCTGCGCGGGGTGGGGATCCTGGACCGCGACACCGCGATCAACTACGGCATCACGGGACCGGTGGGGCGCGCCTCCGGCGTCAACTACGATGTCCGCCGCGACCTGCCGTATGAGGTTTACGACCGTATGAACTTCATCGTGCCGCTCGGCACGGAAGGTGACACCTACGATCGGTTTTTCGTGCGCGTGGAGGAGATCGAGCAAAGCCTGAGGATCGTTCAGCAGTGCGTGCGAGATCTGCCCGAAGGCCCGGTGAACGTGGACGACCAGCGCGTCACCCTCCCGCCCAAGCAGGCCGTGTACGACGACATGGAATCGCTCATCCATCACTTCAAGCTGCTCATGCCTGGGCATGGACTTAAGCCGCCCGCCGGGGAAGCCTACGTGGCGGTGGAGGGCGGAAACGGTGAGCTGGGTTTCTACGTCGTGTCTGACGAGACCGACCGGCCCTGGCGGGTGCGCGTGCGGCCGCCGTGTTTCTTCCCAATGGCGGCGCTGCACAGGATCCTGGAGGGCGGAATGGTGGCCGATATCATTCCCACTTTTGGCAGCGTAAACATGATCGCGGGCGAACTGGACCGATGACTTTTGACCGTGAGCTCTG
>CAZPLZ010000086.1:7431-14016 GCA_964587525.1 uncultured bacterium
CCTGAGTTCGAGAAACAGGCCGCGCCGTACTCGCACAAGCCCTCCGCGCTGCTGGCCCTGCTGCACACGGTGCAGGACACCTACGGGTACATCACGCCGGAGGCGCAGGCCGCGGTGGCGCAGTTTCTCAGGATTGGCGCCAATCAGGTGCACGAGGCCGTGACGTTTTACACGCTGTACCGGCAGCGGCCGGCGGGGAAGTACCATCTCCAGATCTGCCGCACCCTGTCCTGCGATCTCTGTGGTGCTCAGGATCTCGTTGGGATCGTCGAGCGCAAGCTTGGCCTGCGAGACAAGCAGGTCTCGCCCGATGGGCTGTTCTCGCTGGAAACCGTCGAATGTCTGGGATGTTGCGAGATGGCCCCAGCTCTGCAGATCAACCTGGAGCCGTACCGGGGGCCGGTGACCGCGGAGTCCATGGTTTCGCTGATTGACGAGCTGACCGTGAAGGAGAGGGGCAACGGCCGTGGCTGAACTCCTGGTCACCAAGCACTGGGGCGAGCCGGACTGCCACACGCTCGAGTCTTACTTACAACAGGGCGGGTACGAAGGCCTCCGCAAGGCGCTGACCATGACGCCTGAAGATATCACCGAGGAAGTGAAAAAATCCGTGATCCGCGGCCGGGGTGGTGCGCGGTTTCCGACCGGTCTCAAGTGGTCCTTCATTCCCAAGAACACCAAAAAGCCGATCTACCTTGCGGTCAATGCCGACGAGGGGGAGCCAGGCACCTTTAAGGACCGGCTGCTCATGGAGAACACCCCGCACATGATGCTGGAGGGCATCGCCATCACCTGTTACGCGATCCGCGCCAAGGAGTGCTTCATCTATATACGGGGCGAGTACGCGGTTCCGATTCAGCGGGTCACGCAGGCGGTTGAGGAAGCCGAACGGGCGGGGTACCTGGGGGAGAACATTTTGGGCACGAAACTCTCTATCAAGACGATCATCATGAAAGGTGCGGGGGCGTACATCTGTGGCGAGGAAACCGGGATGCTGTCCTCCATGGAGGGCAAGAAAGGCTTCCCCAAGCTCAAGCCCCCCTTCCCGGCGGTGTCCGGCCTCTACCAGTGTCCGACTATTGTGAACAACGTGGAGACGCTGGCGTACCTGCCGTATATCATCAACCTCGGTGGGGAGGCGTTCGCCGCCATGGGCAGTCCCAAGAACGGCGGCCTGGCGCTGTTCTGTATGAGCGGCCACGTCAAACAGCCCAAGGTGCTGGAGTTGCCGATGGGAACCACCCTGCGCGAGATGATCTACACGCACTGCGGCGGCATCCGGGGAGATCGCGAGCTGAAGGCGGTGATCCCGGGCGGCTCCTCCTCGGCGGTGCTGACCCCTGACCAGATTGACGTCAGGATGGACTCGGAATCGCTCGCCGCGTTGGGTACCATGCTGGGGTCCGCCGGCATCGTGGTCATGGACGAGACCACCTGCATGGTGCGGGTGACCCGCAACATCGCTGACTTCTATGCGCACGAGTCCTGCGGGCAGTGCACGCCCTGTCGCGAAGGCTGCGACTGGATGGCCAAGATTCTCAGGAACATCGAGCGGGGCAAGGGCAAGTCTGAGGATTTACAAACCATTCTGAATATCTGCGACAACATGGTGGGAAAGACCATCTGCGTCTTCGCGGATGGTGCCGCCATGCCCCTTGCCAGCCTCGTTAAGAAGTTCCGCCACGAGTTCCTCGAGCACCTGGAGGGTAAGTGCGGCGTTAGGAATGGCATACGATCCGAGGTTTCTCATGCCTAAACTGACAGTCGAAGGTCAGGAGATTACTGTCCCGAATGGGACCACCGTGCTCCAGGCGGCCGAGAAATTGGGCTACAACGTTCCCGTGTTCTGCTACCACCCAGGGCTGTCTATCGCGGGCAACTGCCGCATGTGTCTGGTCGAGATCGAGAAGCAGCCCCGGCTGGCCGCTTCCTGCTCGGTACCGGTGGCCGAGGGCATGGTGGTGCACGTGAACTCCACAAAGGCGAAGGACGGCCGCCAGGCGGTCATCGAGTTCCTCCTGGCCAACCACCCACTTGACTGCCCGATCTGCGACCGCGCGGGAGAGTGCATCCTGCAGGACAACTCCATGGGACACGGTGTGATGAAGTCGCGGTTCGACCCATCCAAGATCCACAAGCCCAAGGTGGTGGACATCGGCAAGCACGTCGTCCTGGACGCTGAGCGGTGCATCATGTGCAGCCGGTGCGTGCGGTTCGTGGATGAGGTGTCGCACAGCCACGAATTGGGGATCTTCGGGCGGGGAAACGGGGAAGAGATTGGGCTCGCGCCGGGTGTGCGGCTGGACAACCCGTACTCGGGTAACGTGGTGGACCTGTGTCCCGTGGGGGCGCTGACCGCCAAGGAGTTCCGGTTCCAGAGCCGGGCCTGGTTCCTCGAGAAGACCAACTCGGTCTGTCCGTCCTGCGCGCGTGGCTGCAACATCACGGTGGAGACGAATACCAACACGATCAACAAAGTAGGGCAGCGCCGGGTCTACCGGTTCATGCCGCGGCACAACCCGAATGTGAACCAGTACTGGATGTGTGACGAGGGACGCTTCCGTTTTGGATTTGTTGACGAAGGCCGCGTCCTCAAACCAGTGCGGCGCGAGGACGGCAAGGAAGAAGCGCTGTCCTGGGAAGATGCGTTGTCCTCCTTCAAGCACTGGCTGGACTCGGCCGGGCCGAAACGGACCGGGGTTCTCTTGTCGCGTGGCTCCTCGCTTGAGGATCTCTACCTGGCCCGGGAGCTGTTCGGCTCCTGCCTGAAGGGTGTACTGGTTGCCTCCGACGCCCCCTCGGACCGCCCGCCCACCGAGGACGATTTCCTCATTCACCGGGACAAGTGGTCGAACACCGCCGGGGCGGAGGTGCTGGGACTCAACGGCGCGGGCCCGAGGTGGGTTGAGGTGCTTGATTCGGCTGAGCGCGGCGAGCTGGACCTGCTGGTTGTGGTCGGGCACGATCTGTACCAGATCTTTCCCCGGCCGAACGTGGATGCGGCCCTGAACCGGCTCAAGCACCTCGTTGTGCTGGCGCAAAATACTAACAGCATGGAGCAGCGAGCCTCGCTGGTCCTGCCGGTGGCCACGTTCGCGGAGCGGGACGGCACGTGGATCAATGTCCAGGGTCGCCTGCAGCGGTTTGCCAAAGCGCTTGAGCCGCTGGGGGATTCGATGCCGGAGTGGAAGATCTGGAAGGAGATGCTGGGCCGGTACGGGACCCCGCTGCTCCAAGAAGACGAGCAGGCTGTCTTCAAGGTCATGGCGGAATCCGAGCCCGCCTTCAAGGGGCTTTCCTATGACGCGCTGGGCGAGGGGGGCGTCCTCGTCAAGGCAGCGGCGCCGAAGCCAGTCGAACCATGACAGCGCTGGCCGCTGCTGCCCTGGCGGCTTTTGCCAAAAGCGGGTTTCTTCTCGGGACCGTGCTGGCTGGCGGCGCGGTCATGACCTGGGCTGAGCGCAAGCAGAGCGCCATGATCCAGGACCGGATTGGCGCCAACCGGGCTGATATTTTCGGCTTTCGGGCATTGGGGCTCTTCCACATAATCTCCGACGCGATCAAGATGCTGACCAAAGAGGATTTCATCCCGCCCTTCGCAGACAAATTCCTGTTCTGGCTGGCTCCGATCGTGGCTGGCATCGCGGCCACCATCGGGTTTCTCGTCATTCCCTTCGGTCCCACCATCAGCGCGTTCGGGTATGAGATCCCGATGGTCGTGATGCGCAGCGAGATCGGTGTGCTGATTCTCTTCGCCGCCCTGGGGCTCACGGTGTACGGCGCGTTCCTGGCGGGGATTGCGACCAACAACAAGTACGGCCTGCTGGGGGGCTTGCGGGCTGCTGCGCAGATGGCCGCCTATGAGGTCGCAATCGGCCTCTCGCTCGTGGGGGTGTTCATGGTGTACAGCACCTTGAACCTCTCCACGATCGCGAACGCCCAACAGGGCTGGCTGTCGTGGTTTCCCTGGCTGCCCAACTGGGGCGTGTTCGTTCAGCCGCTGGCGTTCATCCTGTTCCTGACCGCGGCGATCGCCGAGACCAAGCGGATCCCGTTCGACATCCCGGAGGGCGAATCGGAGATCATCGGATATTTCATCGAGTACAGCGGGATGAAGTTCGGGTTGTTCTTCATGTCCGAGCTGATCGAGACCATCCTGTTCTCGGCGGCCATTGCCGTTCTGTTCTTCGGCGGCTGGCACCTGCCTGGGATTGACTACGCGGCGCTGTCCAACTGGCAGGCGGCACTCGTGGGCAGTGTGGTGTTCTGGGGCAAGGTGGTCTTCGGGTGCTGGTTCATGCTGCTCGTGCGCTGGACCCTGCCGCGGTTTCGGTACGATCAGCTCCTGGATCTGGGATGGAAATACCTGCTGCCGGTGGCGCTGTTGAACATCCTGCTCACCGGTGCGGTTCTCCTGCTTATTGGGTGAGGGGGTTATGAACAAGCCAGCCGCACACAAGCGTGATCTCAACCTGCTGGCCCGGCTGTACGTCTGGGAGATCGTCAAGGGTCTTTGGCTCACCAACTGGCACTTCTGGCAGAACATCATCCTGCACTCCCTGCACGCGATCGGGCTTTGCAAGAACATTCCGGCGGGCGTCACGATCCAGTACCCCGAGGTGCGGCGGTTCGTGCCGGAGCGCGCCCGGTTCGTGCACCGGCTGACCCAGCGCCCGGACGGCACACCCAAGTGCGTGGCCTGCATGCTCTGCCCGTCGGTGTGCCCCGCCATGTGCATCAACGTCGTTGCGGAAGAGGCGCCGGATCCCGCCATCGAGAAACGCCCAGCGATCTTTGACATCGATCTGTCCCGGTGTGTCTTCTGCGGGTTCTGCGTGGAGGCCTGCCCCGTGGATGCTATCCGCATGGATACCGGCATCATCCCCCCGGCTGCGTTTGACCGGTTCAAGATGGTCATCACCAAAGAGGAGATGCTCGCCCACAAGCCCAGCGACGGCACCCTGAAAACGATCTCGCAGAAGTATTGAATTGATCCTTCTTGGCGCCGCTCTCTTGTGGCTGAGTTTTTCGGCCACCGTGGGTCATGCGGCGTTTCTGGTTAAGGGGCGCCCCTCGACAGGCTCGGGGCGCCCTGAGCGAGCGAAGCGAGTCGAAGGGCGTGACGTTCTCTTTTTTCTCCCTGGCGCAGAATCAATTTACGGCCGGGCTGTTCAGTTGAAAAATGACGGTCGTTATACCGAGGCCATTGAAGAGCTTGAGCAGATCGTCAAAGCTTACCCGGACATTCTGACGTTCCAAGGCAAGCTTGGATATTACTATGCGCAAATTGGGGATTGGACGAACGTGTATCGCTTTCTCAAGCCAATCGTGGAACAAGGCATGATGGATGCCACGAGCCTGGTGACCTACGGGCAAGCTGCATTCCATCTTGGCAAACTGGACGAGGCTGATCAGGTCTTGCGGGGAGCCTTACGTCGGTACCCCGGGCATGAGCATCTGATCAGGGTGGACCTGGGGTCGGTGTGCTATTCCCAAGCTCTTCAATACGCCAGCGACAATTTGGCCGAACCGGCTGAGCGCCTGCTGGCCGAGGCGGACGAGTTCTTGAATTTCACCTCCCATGCTTCCGAAGGCGAGATCGAGGTGCTGCGCAGGAAGAAGCTCGCCTTGGTGACGGGACTGAAGGCGGATATCAGTGCCTCGCGTGGCGAGCATGGGAGAGCCGTCCGGCTTTTCCGGGAAGCGGTGCGTCTCGCCCCGGATCTCCCCGGCGCGGACGGGTGGCAACGACGCGCGGACGAGTTGACGGCCGCACCGGCGCAGGCCAATTAGGTTATCAAACCACCTCGGTGGTGTCAGGGTCCCGCATGTCGCGTCCCACGGTGATGCGTGTTTTCCCGTTTAAGTTGCGGATGCCGATGTCCCATTTTTGCATGGTCCCGGCACCGACGATCATCTGCCGGGACAGGTCCGGAGACACAAGAACCCCATCTCGCACTCGCTTGCGGCCGATGGTCATGACCAGTTCCGTCACTCCGACGACTCGGAGCCGGCTTCCCTTGGCGGCGGCCCGAAAATACTCCGGTGTCCGGTAGCGCAGGTACTTTGCTTTTTGGGGGAGCCGGTCCTGGCGGATGATGGAGTAAAAAGAACCCGTATCCAGCAGCGCCTCAACTCCGATGGTTTTGCGCTCCAAGGTGGTCAGCTTGATGTTGATGACCGGTTTGCTCATATCTGCATTGTAGAGGTTCCTGATCCGGTGCGGCAATCGCTAAACCGGCCAATGACGATTGCAGCTATTATAATGAACGACAATCCCTATTCAAGCCAGCACGAAAGACGCGAGACTGGAACATATCCAGGCATCATGGAAGCTTTGAGCCGAGAGTTACTGCAAGCTGATCCAATTCTGGATCAGATGGTTCGGAGGCTCGCGGAAGCCTTCCAGCCCGAGCGCATTTACCTTTTCGGTTCCCGGGCACGTGGAAATGGTGGTCCCGACAGTGACTACGATGTGCTCGTGATCGTGCCTGATGACGTTCCTCCTGCACGGCGGAGCAGTCGTCTGGGGGTCTGACCTCACTTTTTCAGTCCAGTTGATTTGACGGTCACGTCGTTTTTTCG
>CAZPLZ010000087.1:0-13932 GCA_964587525.1 uncultured bacterium
GTCTGGAGCCTTTGCCGCCGGTGCCCCCGATGGCTACACGTCGCTCTTCGACATGAAGACTCTCCGGGGTTGGAAGGCCGTGGGTGGAGCCGTGTTCCGGGTAGACCGGGGCACGATCCTGGGTGAGAACGGAGATGGAGGAGTGGGCTGGTTGGTCACGGAAAAAACTTACGGGGACTTCATTCTGGAGCTGGAGGTGAAACCTGAGCTCCGTGGCAATTCCGGCATCCAGATCCGCAGCCGCCTGATGGAGAAGGGGCGCATGGTCGGTCTCCAGATTGAGATTGATAGCTCGGACCGGGCCTGGTCCGGAGGCCTGTATGACGAAGGGCGGCGCGGCTGGCTTCAGAACCTTGAGGACAATCCTAAGGGCCGCAAGGCCTTCAAGTTCGGCCGGTGGAACCGCTACCGCATCGCCTGCGTCGGGGATTCTATCAAGTCCTGGGTCAATGGCGTGCCTGTCGCCGACGCGGTGGACTCCGTGGACCTGGAAGGGATCATCGCCCTCCAGGTCCACGGGGGCCAGAATGCTCGTGTCCGCTGGCGAAATATTCGGATCCGTGAACTGGGCCGCCATTGCTGGGCGCCCCTCTGGGACGGAAAAACTCTAGCTGGGTGGCGTGTTCTGGGAGGTGGAAGCTGGAGCATCGAGGACGGCGTCCTGATCGGACAGCATGTCAGGTCGGAGCCTGCCTACGGCCATATGGCAACTGAGGGCGTGTTCGAAGATTTCACCGTGAACTTGAAATACAAGGCCTTGCAGGGGAACAGCGGATTGTACTTCCGCGTCGAGGGGAAGGGCTTCAGCGGCGTGACGGGTTTTCAAGCCGAGATCGATGCGCACCAGGATGCCGGAGGGCTGTATGAAACCAACGGCCGGGGCTGGGTGGTGAAACCAGATCCTAAGGACGTGGACCGGTGGTTCAAGCCGCAGAGGTGGAACCGGATGACGGTCTCGGCCCACGGGCGCCGGATCGTGGTCCATGTCAATGGCTTCAAGACCGCCGAGCTTCTGGACGATCCAGGACGCTTGAGGGGGTTCCTGGCCCTCCAGCTTCATGGCGGCCAGGATGTCCACATTCTCTTCAAGGACATCAAAATCCTCCAGCCGGAACCAGAATGACCCGCTGGGGCTGTCTAATCCTTGGGAGCGAGCGCAAAGGAAACCTTGATGTACGCTAGTATAGTACCCGTCGTTATGGACGTGATGAAGGCAGCTGCAGTACCGGCGCAAGCGCAGGATCCGGTGGTCCGGCCAGAGTTGGTCGAGCGTTTTGAACAGGATGGATACCTGGTGCTGGAGAATGTCCTTGCACCGGAGAAAGTCTCTTCGCTGCTTGAGGTGATCGGCCGGCTCAAGGCCAAACTCGAGGCGTCTTCCCACCGCCGCGATGTGTTCGGGCTGGATATCCGTCCCGTGGTGACCGAGCACGATGCGTTTCTCGAGCTGATGGAATGGCCTGCGACATTCCCACTGGCGGTGCGATTCCTGCAGCATTACAGCATCCAGCTCCAGACGTCGCATCTGATCATGGTGCCTCCCGGCGGGGGAGAGCGAAACATTGGCTGGCATGACGATGGCGGTGTGCCACGCCCGAAAGTTAATGGGGTACGGCCACTCGTGAGCCTGAAAATAGGCTATTTTCTCACGGACCTTTTAGAACCGGACATGGGGCAGTTAATGGTGGTGCCCGGCAGTCACCTCATGCCGGGTGGGCCAAAATTTTCAAACGGGAAGGCCAATCCAGGAGGGGCGATCCAGCTTATGGTGCGTGCCGGATCCGCCGTGTTTTTTCAGCAACGTCTGTGGCACGCGGGCGCTCTCAATTACTCGAACGCAACACGCGTGGTCTTGTACTACGGATATAGTTACCGGTGGCAGAAGCCGATCGATTATGAGTCAATGCCCGCTGCGCTGCTGGAGAAATGCACCCCGATTGGCCGGCAGCTCCTGGGGGCCAAATCGTCGCATTTGGGCTATTACGTTCCAAGCGACGAGGACTGTCCGCTCAAGGCCTGGTACCGGGAGCGGTTTGGCGAAACCTGGATTGAGTAGCGGCGGATATACTTAAGGGGCTATGAGCGCGGCGGAAGCGGAAAAGGGATCGGCGGCGACTCAGCAGGAGTCCATGGCGGTGGCCGAAGCGGCCCGGGAAACGGAGTGGAAGCATCCCAGCTTCGTGGCCGGGCTGTTCATGGGCCGGTTCCGCCCGGAACTCATCATTCCCTTCCCCGAACAGTCCGAGGAAGACCGCCGGATCGGCGACGAGTTCTGCGCCAGGCTGGATGTCTTCCTGCGCGAGCGCCTGGATCCGGACGAGGTGGACCGGACCCGGGAGATTCCCGCCGAGGTGCTGAAGGGGTTGGCAGAGCTGGGCTGTTTCGGGATGAAGATTCCCAAGGAGTACGGCGGGCTCGGACTGTCGCAGGTCAACTACAATCGCGCGGTCATGGTGGTGGCGAGCTGGTGCGGATCCACCGCCACCTGGCTGTCCGCGCACCAGTCCATCGGGGTGCCCCAGCCGCTTAAGCTGTTCGGCACGCCCGAGCAGAAGAAAAAATACCTACCGCGGTTCGCGAAAGGCGAGGTCTCCGCATTTGCGCTCACCGAACTCGATGCGGGGTCGGATCCGGCCAACATGAAGACAACCGCGACCCCGGTGGATGATGGGGCCGCTTATGTTATCAACGGGGAAAAACTCTGGTGCACCAACGGGCCCGTGGCCGATGTGCTGGTGGTGATGGCCAAGACCCCGTCCATCACGGTGAACGGGAAGGAGCGCAAGCAGATCACCGCGTTCATCGTGGAGAAGACCATGCCAGGGTTTGAGGTCCTGCACCGGTGCGATTTTATGGGGCTGAAGGCCATTCAGAACGGCGTGCTCCGGTTCACCAACATGAAGGTTCCAAGTGAGAATATCCTGTGGGGACTCGGGAAGGGGTTGAAGCTGGCTCTGATCACGCTCAACACGGGCCGGATGACGGTGCCCGCAGCGGTGACGGGCATGGCCAAGCGGGCGCTGACCATGATCCGCAAGTGGTGCAATGAGCGGGTGCAGTGGGGATCACCCATTGGCCAGCATGAGTTCGTATCCGCCAAGATTTCCTGGATGGCGGCGCAGACCTTCGCCATGGACGCGGTGACGTGGCTGGGGTCATCGTTGGCCGACAAGGGGGGCGCCGATATCCGGCTCGAGGCCGCCATGGCCAAGCTGTTCTGCACCGAAGCGGGCTGGCGGATCGCGGACGAGGCGGTGCAGATTCGGGGTGGGCGAGGATACGAAACGGCGCTCTCGCTCAAGGCGCGGGGGGAGGAGCCCATTGCGGCGGAGCGGATGATGCGGGATGCCCGCATCAATCTCATTATTGAAGGGACGAGCGAGATCATGCGCCTGTTCATCGCGCGGGAGGCGGTGGACCGGCACATGAAGCTGGCGTATGACCTCTTCCGGCCGGAGGTGCCGCTGGGCGCAAAAATCAAAACCGCCTTGCGTGCCGCTTTGTTTTACGCTGTCTGGTATCCCAGGCTCTGGTTTCATCTGGCCTGGCCGCCCCGGTATGCGGGGTGGATGCCCGGCCGGCTGGCCACGCACATGCGGTTCGCCGTGCGGGCTTCGCACCGGCTGGCCCGTGGGGTGTTCCATAGTATGGTGCGGTTTGGTCCCAAGCTGGAGAAGCGGCAGCGGACCCTGGGCCGGATCGTGGACATCGGAACGGATCTCTTTGCCATGGCCGCCACCCTCTCCCGGGCGAAATCGCTTCATGACAGGAATCCCGCGGACCGGACGCCGGAGGAGCTCGCGGATGTCTTTTGCCGGGAAGCCCGGGACCGGGTGAACCGGAACTTTTCCCGCCTCTGCTGCAATGACGATGTCGCGGAATACCGGCTTGCGAACCATGTGCTGGAAGGCCGTATGGCCTGGCTGGAACAGGGCGTGATCGGGAATCTCTAGCGTAAGTCATGTACGTCGTGTGTGTCACCGTGAAGGTCAAACCCGGGCAGGAGGAGGCCTTTCTCTCCGCCACGCTGGACAATGCCCGCGGCACCCGCCAGGAGCCCGGCAATCTGCGGTTTGATGTCTTGCGCGGGGAGGAGGACCGGTCCAAGTTTTTTTTCTATGAGGCGTACAAGACCAAAGAGGATTTTACCGCTCATCAGCAGACCGCCCATTACCTGGCCTGGAAAGAGCTGGTCAAGGATTGGATGGCGGAGCCCCGCAGGGGCGTCAAGCACTTCAGCGTCTATCCCGAGCACGAATCGGCCTGGTGAAGACGCCGCTCGACCTGCGTCTGCCGGCCCGTGTCCTCATCGGCCCGGGTGAGATCAAGCAGTTAGGTTCGATCGTGGCTGCCCTGGGGACCCACGTGCTGCTCGTGACGGGCACTTCGTTCCTTCAGCGGTCTGGTCTCCTCGCCCGCGTTGAAGATGACCTTCAACGGCACGGGATCTCAACTATCCGATTCAGTGCTTCGGGCGAACCCGATGTGGATACCGTGGATGATGCCGCTCGGCAGGGGCGGGAAGCCCGCTGCGAGGTGGTGATCGCCGTTGGCGGCGGCAGTGCATTGGACCTGGGTAAGTCTGCGGCGGGAATGATTCCCAACGAGGGCTCGATCCGCGACTACCTGGAAGGGGTGGGAACCGGTGCTGTCATGAAGCGGAATCCGGTTCCATTCATTGCGGCGCCTACCACCGCGGGCACCGGCAGCGAGGCGACCCGCAATGCGGTCATTGGCAGCCGTGCTGAAGGCTTCAAAAAAAGCTTCCGCGATCCCCGGCTGGTTCCAGATGCGGTGATCGTGGACCCGGAGCTGACCACGGGGTGCCCAGCCGAACTCACGGCCTCCACTGGGATGGACGCCCTGACCCAGTTGCTTGAGTCACTGACGTCGCTGAAGGCCTCACCCATGATGGACGCGCTGGCCCTCTCCGGTCTTCAGGCTGCTGGTCCTGCCTTGCCGCGCGCTGTCGAGCACGGCAGCGATGTGGACGCCCGGTCCGCCATGGCCTACGCCAGCTTCCTGTCCGGTGTCACCCTCTCGCACGCGGGGCTGGGGGTGGTGCATGGCTTGGCCTCGCCGCTGGGTGCCCTGTTTTCGATTCCCCATTCAGTGATCTGCGCGCGGCTGCTACCTTTTGTCACGACCGCAAACCTTAAGGCGTTGAAGGCGGGCCGGGGATTTGCGCAAGCCCGGTCAGCATATCAGGAGGCCGAAGGGGCGCTTGGGCAAGATCTGCACAGCTTCTGCGCCAGGTTTTCATTTCCACCTCTGTCCTCTTTCGGTGTGACGGGGGCTGACATCCCCCGGGTGGTGAAAGGGGCGACCGGGGGAAGCATGAAAACCAACCCGGTGGAGCTCACCAACGAGGAGCTGCAAGATATCCTGCACCGGGCGCTATAGATGATGGCGGAGCGAAGGGAGGGGCCATGATTGACAGCAAGACCGTTGAACACAAGGTGCTGGACATCATCCGGCAGATGCTGAAGGAGATGTCCGGGCACCGGGCACTTGCTGCATTGCGGTCTGAGGCATCCCTGGATCGGGAGCTTGGCCTGGACAGCCTGGCACGGGCGGAGCTTCTGATCCGGCTGCAGCGGGAGTTCGCCGTGCAACTGCCGGACAGCGCGATGATTGAGGCGGCTACGCCCGCTGACCTGGCCCAGGCCGTGCTGTCCACGCCAGGCAGGGCCGTGATCCGGCTCACGGCGTCCCTGGCCCCGACAGCCGCAGAGGGAAGTCCCACCATCGCTGGCGCAGTGACGCTCAACGACGTCATCCAATTCCGCGGGGTCGCGCAGCCAGAGGGCATTCACATCTTCCTGCGCCAGCCGGATGACACGGAACGTCGCATCACATACGGCGATCTGTTGGCGAGGGCGGGCCGGCTGGCCGCGGGCCTGCGCGGCCAGGGCGTGAAACGGGGTGACACGGTGGCGATCATGTTGCCTACCGGTCAAGAGTTTTTTGAGTCCTTCTTCGGCATCCTGCTAGCTGGTGGTGTGCCAGTCCCGATCTATCCACCTTTCCGGGCCGACCGTATCGAGGAGTACGTGCACCGGCAGGCGACCCTCCTGCGCAACGCCGAGGCTAGGTTGCTGATCACATTTGTGGAAGTCAAGGCGGTTGCCAGGTCACTGGCGACCAGCGCGCCAGCCTTAAGGGCCGTCGTGACGTATGAAACGCTGGCGTCCCGCCCAACCCAGTCGCTCCCGCCAGTCGTCGTTTCGCCCGGAGACCTGGCGCTGATCCAGTACACCTCAGGTTCAACCGGTGATCCAAAAGGGGTTTTGCTCACCCACGCGAACTTGCTTGCCAATATCCGGGCGCTGGGCGCGGCCGCAGCATTCACGCCCACCGACGTGGGGGTGAGCTGGCTTCCGCTCTATCACGATATGGGGCTGATCGGTGCCTGGTTAGCTACGTTGTATCACGGGATCCCTGTGGAGATCATGTCGCCGCTTTCGTTCCTGTCGCGACCGGAGCGCTGGCTCTGGGCCATGCACGCCCGGCGGGCAACGATCAGCGGGGCGCCCAATTTTGCCTACGAGCTGTGCGCACGGCGTATTTCCGATGCCGCCCTGGAAGGGCTGGATCTTTCGGCACTCCGCTTGACATTCTGCGGCGGTGAGCCAGTTATGCCAGAGACGATCGAACGGTTTACCCGGCGTTTCAGCCGGTATGGGTTCCGCCCCGAATCACTGGTGCCGATCTACGGAATGGCGGAGAATTCCCTGGTGCTGACCTGCCCCCCGCTGGGTCGTGTGCCCCGCGTTGACGTGATTACCCGCCAAACATTCATGACCGCGCGGGAGGCCCAGCCTGCCCAAGCTGATGAGGCAAACCCGCTCCGATTTATCTCGTGCGGCCCCCCGGTTATGGGGAACGAGATCCAGCTGGTGGATGTCTCCGGCCAGGTCATTAGAGAGGAACGCCGGGAGGGTCACTTGCAGTTCCGGGGCCCTTCGGCGACCAGCGGATATTTCCGTAACTCCGAGGCGACACAGGCTCTCAAACGGGACGGATGGCTTGACTCGGGCGATCTGGCTTACTGGGCTGACGGGGAAGTGTATCTTACAGGCCGCCACAAAGATATCATCATCCGCGGAGGGCGCAACGTTTCACCGCAGGAACTGGAGGAAGCAGCGGGCGAAGTGAGCGGCGTGCGCAAGGGCTGTGTGGCTGCCTTCGGAGTCTCGGATCCTGCGTCCGGGACAGAGCAGGTCGTGGTGGTGGCTGAATCCCGGCTGACCCGTGCCGCCGACCGGGAACGGATCACCTCAGAGATCATCGCCGTGATTGCCGCCGCCACGGGTACACCTCCCGACGTGGTGGCGGTGGTCTCCCAGGGCACCGTACCCAAGACCTCCAGCGGGAAAATCCGGCGTTCCGACTGCAAGCAGGCGTACCTGAACGGCCAGTTGCATGTGAAGCGAAGCGCCGTGTGGCTGCAACTGGCGCGGCTCTTCGCTGCCCGGCTTATGGCCTCATTCCGGCAGATGGTATGGACCCTGAGCCGGCCTTTGTACGCCGTGTACTTGGGGGGGTTGGCCGTTGCCCTCCTCCTGCCGTTCTGGCTGGCGATGCTCTGCTTGCCGGCGGGCCGTCGGGGATCGGTGTGGGTGCGCCGCCTGTTTGGCTTGGTAGTGGGAATGGTTCTCCCTCTGGCTGGCATCCGCGTGAAGGTTAAGGGAAGGGAACACCTCAAGGGGACGGGGCCGCTGGTCCTCGTGGCGAATCACGCCAGCTACCTGGATGTGCCCGTTCTGTCTTCGGTGTTAGCGGCCAATTTTGTGTTTGTGGCCAAGCAGGAACTCCTGAAGGCTTGGGTCATCGGACCAATCCTTCGCCGGGGCAGACATCTCACCGTGGACCGGTTGGATCCCGCGCGAACCGGCGCCCCGGCCGAGTTCGCCAGAACTCTTGCGAAAGGAACCTCGGTGTTGCTGTTTCCGGAGGGGATCATGACCCCGGTGACGGGCCTGAGGCCGTTCACGCTGGGCGCTTTCACCATGGCCGCGGAAAGTGGCCGGCCGGTCTGCCCCATCGCGATCCACGGGACCCGCCGGCTGTTGCGCGATGGCGAATCCCTGCCACGTCCGGGCCGAGTGGAGATCACGATTGGCGTCCCCATCACCCCGCGGGAAGCCGGATGGAAGGAGGCGATCCGTCTGCGGGACTTAGCTCAAGCCGAGATTGCGCGCCATTGCGGGGAACCGGTGCTGGATCTGACCGAGGTCGGGTACAGGGGTGCGGCGTGAAACTCAAGGACCTGTACGCCAGCCGGAAACTAACGCTGTCCATCGAGTTTTTTCCGCCCCGGACGCCGGAGACCATTGCGAAGTTTTTCAACAATATCCCGGCGTTTAAGAGTCTCAAGCCGGCGTTCTGTTCCGTGACCATGGGCGCTGGCGGGGGCTTGAGCGACAAGACCGTTGACCTGGTCAAGCAACTCAAGCGCGACTATGGCATCGAAACGATGTGCCATTTCACATGCGTGGGCAAGTCCCGGGATGAGGTCCGCTCCATCTTGGAGGAGTTGAAAGTCGGGGGGATCGAAAACATCATCGCGCTGCGCGGCGATCCGCCGAAGGGCGAGACCGAGTGGCGCCCGCATCCGGATGGGTTCAAGTATTCGGTGGAACTGATCAAGGAAGCCCAGGGGTACGGGTGGTTTTCGATCGCCGTGGCGGGTTTTCCGGAGATCCACCCAGAGGCGGTGTCGCCAGAGGCGGACCTGGACTATCTCAAAGCCAAATTGGACGCCGGTGCCGACGTGGTCATCACGCAACTCTTCTTTGACAACGACGATTACTTTCGGTTTGTGGAGCGGGCGCAGACCGCCGGCATGACGGCGCCCATCGTGCCGGGTATCTTGCCGATCAAGTCAGTGGCCTGGGTGCGCAAATTTCTTCCCATGATCAAAGCCAAGATCCCGCCTGCCTTGGAGGCAGCGCTGGTCCGTTGTGAGGGAAACGACGAAGCGACGATCGAGATGGGCATCGAGTATGCCACCCGCCAGTGCCGCGGCCTCCTCGAGTATGGGGTGCCGGGGATGCACTTCTACTCCCTCAATGAGCCGCGGGCGGTGACCGCCATCTTCCGGAGTCTGGGGTTATACTAAAGAACCATGCCGCTCAAGGATTTCGAGTGTCAGTCCTGTCATCACAAGTTCGAGGTGCTGGTGTGGATACGCGAGCCAGACCCGGCTGCCTGCCCGAAATGCGGCGCGGCGGACTTAAAGCAGTTGCTGGGCACCTTCCGGGTGACGGGGCTGGGGAAAAAGAGCCAAAGGGGGGATGCGGGTCTGGAAGATGGTGAAGGAATGGGCGATGAGTCCTTCGGCGGCGAATTCGACGAGGGAGCCATGGATGGCGGGTTCGGGGAAGGGGGTGGAGCAGGCTTCGACGACTCTTCCGATATGGGTGATGACGACTAGGCTCGCAGAAGAGAATTGAAAACCGTACGCGTAGGGATCATAGGATCCGGGGGGATCGCGCAGGCCTGCCATTTCCCCGGATACCAGAAAACCGAAGGTGTCGAGATCGTGGCGTGTTGCGACGTGCGAGAGAATGTGGCGCGCGAAGCCGCCCGTCAGTTCGGAGTTCCTCGAGTGTACGCCGATTACAAGAAGATGCTGCGCAGCGAGAAACTGGATGCGGTCTCCGTGTGCACCCCGAACGCCTTTCACAAAGTGCCCACCATCGCTGCGCTGAAGGCGGGCGTGCACGTGCTGTGCGAAAAGCCCCTGGCCATGAATCCGGCGGAGGGCCAGGCGATGTGCGCGGCGGCCCGGAAATCCCGGCGGCTGCTTCAGGTCGGGCTGAACAACCGGTTCACTGGCACGTCGCAAGTGCTCAAGAAGTTTGTAGACGCAGGGGAGCTGGGCCGGGTGTACTTTGCGCGGGCACAGGCGTTGCGCCGCCGGGGTGTTCCTGGCTGGGGTGTCTTTATTGAGAAATCCAAGTCGGGAGGCGGGCCGCTCATTGATATCGGTGTGCATATCCTCGACCTGGCTCTCTGGTTTATGGGGCACCCGGAGCCCATCAGTGTGAGCGGGGGTAGCTACTGCAACTTTGGGAAGCGGAAAAACATTTTCGCCCCCTGGGGTGCATGGGATCCAAAGAAGTACACCGTGGAAGATTTAGGTGTGGGGTTCGTGCGGTTCAAGAACGGGGCGACGCTTTCGCTGGAGGCATCCTGGGCGGCGCACATCCCAGAGGACGTCTGGAACGTGACGCTGATTGGCACCGAGGGTGGTGCCACCATCGAACCACTGATGATCCTGCAGGAGAAGCACCGGACGCTCGTTGATATCACGCCGCGCCAGGTTCCGGAGAGGGAGTCGCACACGGAGGAAATTCGGGCGTTTGTGCGATCCGTCCGCGAGGGCAAGCCGTCGCTGGTACCAGGCGAGGAGGGCCTCAGGGTGACCCGAATTCTGGACGGGATCTACCGCTCCGCTGCCTCCGGCAGGGAAGTCAAAGTCTAGACACCGATCTGTTGCTAAGCTTTTAGCCAGTATTTTGGAGTTGCTGAACGACCTTTAGCAATTGAGAGAAACGCGAGATTGTGTAGTCTGGACGCCAGCGAGTAAGTTCGGAGCGGCTGCTGAATCCAAATGTACAGGCGCAGAGCCAGCAGCGCGCGCGTTTCCCGGCTTCCATGTCGAACCGGCTGTCGCCTACCATCAGCGTCTCCTTCGGCTTGGCTTTGAACCGGCGCATGAGTTTCAGGATGACTTCCGGGTGGGGTTTGCGCCGGCGAATGTCATCTGCTCCCAGGATGGTAGAAAATTCCCGATGGACCTTGAGGCCGCGCAGGATTTGCCGGCTTAGGCGCCCTGGTTTGTTGCTTGCAACCACGAGGCGGATGCCGGAAAGTCGTTTGAGCGTCGCCAGGGTGCCAGGAAACAGCCTGGTCCGGTTCGTGCACCGGCGCTGGTAGATCCGGCTGAACTCGGAGTAAAAGTTGGGATCTTGCAGGCGCGCACGCTCTGGAATTGTGTTATGGAGCAGATGCTCAACTCCCTGTCCCACGTGCGCCCCCACGCGCTTTCCTGAAATGTTCTTCAAACCGAAGCGGCGCCGGAGTTCGTTCACCGAATCCGTGAGATCCCCTTGTGAATTGATCAGGGTTCCATCCAGGTCAAAAACGATCAGTTTGATGCACATCAAAGGATGTGCCTTAGCGCTCGATGAGTTCGATCTCGTAGCCTTCGGGGGCGTCCACGAAGGCCATGCGGCCCTGGCCCTTTGTCCCGTGTGGTCCGTCGGAAAAGGTGTAGCCGAATTTCTTGATGTGTGCTTCAAACATGTCAAGATCGTCCACCTGGAAGGCCAGGTGCGTCAGGTCCGGTCCCATCGTGACTGAGCCTGAGGGCGGGAAATGGCAGATTTCGATTTCCTCTTCGCTCCCCGGCGCCTTGAAGAAGACCAGCTCCGATCCGCGTCCGGACTTGCTCCGGTGCGTGAGGGTCAGACCCAGGACGTCCCGGTAGAACTTGACGGTCTCCTCCAGGTTGTTGACCCGGTACCTTGTGTGCAGCAATTTTTTGAGCATCGTATGGTGCAACCTTGACTGTATAATATAGGGCTAAGGAATGGCAACAAAGACCACGGCGCTGCGCGAAGTCATCGAAACACAGGCCCGGGCGGCCAAACGCGCCGCCCTCAAGCTCCAGAGTGTGACCACAGCCCAAAAACACCAGGCTTTGGAATTTCTCGCGCAGGAGCTCGAACGTAACCATAAAACGGTGCTGGCGGAGAACCACCTGGATGTCGAGGAGGCCAAGAGGGCCGGGGCCCAGCCTTCCTTCCTAGACCGGCTCATCTTAAACCAGGGACGGCTCCTGGCGCTGGCCCAGTCTGTGCGGGATGTCCTTGCGCTCCCGGACCCAGTTGGAGAAGTCACCGGCCGATGGCGCCGCCCCAACGGTCTGCGCGTCGTGCGCCAACGGGTGCCTATCGGCGTCATCGCCATTATTTACGAATCGCGTCCCAACGTGACCGTGGACGCGTCTGTGCTGGGCCTAAAGGCTGGCAACGCGATGCTCCTCAAGGGCGGCACTGAGGCCATGAATACCAACCGCGTGCTGACGAGTCTGATGGTTAAAGCGCTGACGCAAGCCGGCCTGCCCGGGGAGGCGGTCCAATTTCTGGACACAAAGGACCGCATCGCGGTGGCTGAGCTGGTCAGACTGGATGCGTATGTCGATCTGGTTATCCCGCGGGGCGGCGAGGAAATGATCCGGCGGGTCAAGGAAATGGCCACGGTCCCCGTGCTGGGGCACGGGAAAGGGTTGTGTCACATCTATGTGGACAAAACCGCGAACTTGAAGATGGCGGAGGAGATCGTTCACAACGCCAAAGTGCAGCGCCCGAGTTTGTGCAATGCCCTCGAGACCCTGCTGGTGCATCAGGATGTGGACAAGGCGTTCCTGCTGAAGGTGACGGAGCGCCTTGCAAAAGCCAAAGTTGAGTTGCGGGGTGACGAGCGCGCACGGACCCTCGTGCCTTCCATGAAGCCGGCCACGGAGGAAGACTGGAACACGGAATACCTCGATCTGGTGCTGTCCATCAAAGTGGTGGACAGCCTGGATGCGGCCATCGAGCACATCAACACCTACTCCTCCCAGTTGGCGGAGGCCATTATCACTGAGGATAAAAAGGCCGTGAAGAAATTCATGGAGCAGGTAGACTCCGCGGTCCTTCTCCACAATGCCTCCACCCGTTTTACGGATGGGGGGGAGTTCGGGTTCGGAGCGGAGATCGGGATCTCGACCGGCCGGCTGCACGCCCGGGGACCCATGGGGCTGAGGGAACTGACCTCGCAGAAATACCTCGTGTACGGGCAAGGACAAGTGCGCGGCGGGTGAAGTTCACAAAAACCGAGCGCAAGTCCCTGTTGCTCGGGCTGGGGTTGACGGGGCTCATGCTCCTGATGAGGTTGTTCGGTTTCTTCGAGGGACTCTCGCTGGGAGGCCTGGACTTTCTGTTTAGGCTGCGCGGGCCTGTTACGCCAACCACGCCGATCGTCATTGTCGCCATCGACAATGAGTCGTTCAACGAGATGCCGGAACGCTGGATCTGGCCCAGGGATTTCCACGCCAGGCTGATTCGTCAGATTGCAAAGGGCAAGCCAAAAGTGATCGTGTTTGACATGCTGTTCACGGAGGATACGGTTGAAAATCCTGCGCAGGACGCGGCGCTTGCTCGGGCATGCCGGCGAGCGGGAAGCGTCATCTTGGGCGCCCAACTGGTACACGTGAAGGGAAAGGAGTTCGAGTACGAGGAGTTCAAGCTTCCGATCAAGCGACTGCGCAACACAATCTACAGCTCCGGCGTGGTCAATACCCCCCAGGATTCGGATGCCTTTGTCCGTCGGGCTCGACTGATATGGCGGATCCAAGATGAGCGGCACCATTCCCTGAGTCTGGAAGCACTACGGAAATACCTGAGCGTCGGGAAAGGGGAGATTAACCTCGAACCGGGCCTGCTGGAATTCGGCGAGAAGCGGATCCCACTCGATCGGCGAGGCACGATGTTGATCAACTACTGCGGTCCGGCGAAAACGTTCGAGACCATCCCGTATTACCAGGTCTTTCAAGGCATCACCGATCCTGCGGTCTTCAGGGACGCCATCGTGTTCGTGGGAGCCACCGCCGAGGTCTTGCACGATACATTTCACACGCCGTTTTCCCGGGGACTATCCAATGGGGAGCAGATCTTAATCACGATGCCGGGGGTTGAAATCCACGCGAACGTGGTTGACACCATCGTGGCCGGCCGGTTTATCGAAACGAAGCTCTTGCTCTCTGTTCTCCTGCAGTGCTTGCTGGGCGCTCTGGTGAGCTTTGTCGCCATCCGGGCCAGAATCTGGATCTCGCTGTTGGTGAGTGTGGTGGCGGCGGTGGCGCTCGTGGTGTTCTCA
>CAZPLZ010000088.1:0-13132 GCA_964587525.1 uncultured bacterium
CCGCACCACTTTGATCGCCTGGATCTTCTTGTCCCCGGCGCTGGCCAGAATCACATTCACCGTGGAGGCAGCCTCCTTGGCCTCTGTCACCGCTTCCGTCCCTCCGGCCGCCGGCGCGGCCGCGACGACTTGAGCGGCTTGAGCCGAAACCTGGAACTCAGCCTCAAACGCCTTGATGAAGTCGTTGAACTGAAGCAGGGTCCAGGACTTCATGTCTTCGAGCACTTCCTGGGAATTTAATTTACTCATCACCAGCCTCCATTTCTTACAGTTGTCAACAAAACCAAAAAAACATCCACACCTTACGCTGAAGGCGTTTTTCTAGCCGCTTCCTTGAGAAGCAGCGCCAGTTTGACGTACACCCCGCTGAAACTCCTCGCGGCACGCGTCAGGGCCGCCTTCATGGTCATCGCCATCATGGTCAAAAGTTCCAGCCGGCCGGGCAGGGCAGCCAGCGCTTTCAAGCTGTCCAACGTCAGCAGGCGCCCATCCATGAACGCTCCCTTCAGCTTCAGCCTCTCGTGCGCGCTCGCATAGCGTTGAATCGCCTTCACCGCCAGCAGCGAATCCTCACCCACAAACGCCACGGCGGTATTGAATTTCAGCCATGCCTCACACCCGGTCACGTTTTCCTGCTCGCACGCGATCCGCATGAGGCGATTCTTCACCACCTTGAGCCGGCCTAAAGCCGGCCTCATCGCCTTGCGCAGCTCGGAGGTCTCGGCACTGTCAAGGGCCTGGCAGTCCAGAAACACCATGCCGGAAGACCCGCGAATCAGCTCACGGAGTTCGTCAACGTGATGGACACGCTCGACGTGGCCTGGACTCCCGTTCACAGCCATCATGACGACTCCCTCGACTCAAAGCCGTGGCTATCAACCTCGATCCCCGGCCCCATGGTGGAGGCCAGAAACACACGCCTCAGGTACCCGCCTTTCGCCGCTGCTGGCCGCGCGCGGATGACCGCATCCATGACCACGTTCGCATTCTCCACGAGCTGCTCAGTCGTGAACGACACCCTGCCGATACCAAGGTGCACGATACCGTAGCTGTCGGGGCGAATCTCAACGCGTCCTCCTTTGGATTCCTTCACAATCCGCCCTACGTCAAGGGTCACCGTGCCAGATTTGGGATTGGGCATGAGCCCTCTCGGGCCCAGCACGCGGCCAAGCTTTCCCACCTCACGCATCATATCCGGCGTTGCAACGACCACGTCAAAATCGGTCCACCCTTTCGAGATTTTTTCAATGAGTTCATCAGCGCCTACATAATCAGCCCCAGCACTTTGCGCTTCTTTCTCTTTGTCGCCTTTCGCCAGCACGAGCACCTTCTTGGCTCGGCCGGTTCCGTGCGGCAGAACGGCGGCGGCTCGAACACTCTGATCGCTCTGCTTCGGATCGATGCCAAGCCGCACGGTCATCTCCACGCTCTCGTCGAATTTCGCTTTTCCACACTGCTTGACCAGCTCCACCGCCTCAGGCACAGTGTACTTCTTCCCTTTCTGCAACAACGCGACAGCCGCAGCGTACCGTTTCCCCTGCGAGGTCATCCCTTCACCTCCAGCCCCATGCTCCGAGCCGTGCCCTCCACTTGTGACACCGCCGCCTCGATGGTGACGGCGTTCAGATCCGGCATCTTCTGCTTGGCAATGTCCCGCACAGTCTCCCGACTCACCTGACCAATCTTCGTCCGGCTTGGTTCGGCCGAAGCCTTGGCAATGCCCGCAGCACGTTTTAGCAGAACTGATACCGGCGGCGTCTTGGTGATAAACGTGAAACTCCGGTCCTGGTAGACCGTAAGAACCACCGGGATCACCAGGCCCTCCTGATTGGCGGTCTGCGCATTGAACTGTTTGCAGAATTCCATGATGTTGACGCCGTGCTGCCCCAGCGCCGGGCCCACGGGCGGCGCGGGCGTGGCTGCGCCAGCACGAATCTGCAGCTTCACCATCCCAATCGCTTTTTTCGGCGGCATCAGGTTGTCTCCACTTGCTCGAAATCAACCTCAAGGGGGGTCTGCCGGCCAAAAATGGAGACGCTGATGCGCAACTTGCCGCGTTGCGGGTTCACTTCCTCGATCACCCCCTGGAAGTTCACGAAAGGCCCGCTGGTAATCTTGACCGGCTCGCCTTGCTCAAACACGGTCTTGGGCCGAGGCCGCGCCTTCGCCTGACCAATCTGCTTGAAGATGGCCTCCATCTCGCTTTCCTGAAGCGGAACGGGCCGGTCTCCCCCCAGGAACCCCGTGATCCGCGGTGTCTCGCGGATCGTGTGCCAGAGCTCATCATTCATCTCCAGCCGCACCAGAATGTAGCCTGGAAAGAATTTACGCTGAGAGATCTTTTTCTTGCCTTCACGTATCTCTGCGATTTCCTCCGTTGGGATCAGGATCTGCTCCACCTTCTCGGCCAATCCCACGTCCTCGATACGTTTGAGCAGGTGTTCTTTCACTTTCTGCTCAAACCCCGAATACGTATTCACCACGTACCATTCCATAGGATTGATTCCTAGAACCTCACCGCAGGACAACCTTGATCCCCTGCGAAACGAACCAATCGTAGACCGCGAGCAGTCCTGCCATCGCGATGGTCGTCACAATGACCACACTCGTGGCCCCCACGATCTCCCGCGGCGTCGGCCATGTAATCTTCCGCATCTCCTGAGACACTTCCTGCAGGAAGAGTTTGAGTTTCTCAAATTGTTCTCGCACGAAACTTAGCTACGAGGAGCAGGCCTGGCAGGAGTTGAACCTGCAACCCCCGGATTTGGAGTCCGGTGCTCTGCCAATTGAGCTACAGGCCTCCAATTACTTGGATTCCCGGTGCAACAGGTGCCTGCGGCAAAACGAGCAAAACTTCTTCAATTCGACACGGCCGCTCTGCTTCTTCCGATCTTTCGTGGTAGTGTAATTGAGCCGCTTGCACTGCGAACAGGCCAGATGCACCACTTCCCGCACGACTTACTTCTGTAAGGACAAACGAACGACAGACCTAGTCGGTGATGCTCGAGATCACACCAGCGCCGACGGTGTGGCCACCTTCACGGATGGCGAAACGCTGGCCTTTCTCCATGGCGACAGGCGTGATGAGTTCCACCTCAGTTGTGATATTGTCGCCCGGCATCACCATCTCGACCCCCTGAGGCAGGGTGATGGTCCCGGTCACATCCGTCGTGCGCATGTAGAACTGGGGGCGGTAACCCTTGAAAAACGGCGTGTGGCGCCCGCCCTCCTCTTTCGTCAGCACGTACACCTCGCCCTGGAACTTTCGGTGCGGGGTAATCGAACCCGGTTTGGCCAGCACCTGGCCGCGCTGCACATCGGTCTTCTCAATGCCGCGTAGCAACGCGCCGACATTGTCGCCCGCCTGCGCGTCATCCAGCAGCTTCCGGAACATCTCGAGGCCCGTCGTCACCGTCTTCCGCGTCGGCTTGATCCCCACAATCTCAACTTCCTCGTTGACCTTAAGCTTGCCACGCTCGACACGGCCCGTAACCACAGTTCCCCGCCCGGTGATGGAGAACACGTCCTCAACCGACATCAGAAACGGCTTGTCAATATCGCGAACTGGCGTCGGAATGAAGGAATCCACCTCGCTCATCAATTTCAAGATCGGGCCGCAGTGCTCGCAGGTGTCCTTTCCGCAGCCACATTCCATGGCTTTCAACGCAGACCCCCGAACGATAGGAGTTTTGTCGCTGGGGAACCCGTACTTTTTGAGCAGGTCACGAATCTCCTCCTCCACGAGGTCGATCAGCTCAGGATCCGCCATGTCCATCTTGCACAGGAACACCACGATCTCCGGCACACCCACCTGGCGCGCGAGCAGGATGTGTTCGCGGGTCTGCGGCATCGCCCCATCCGGTGCCGACACGACCAGGATCGCACCGTCCATCTGGGCTGCGCCTGTGATCATGTTCTTGATGTAGTCGGCGTGACCAGGACAGTCGATGTGCGCATAATGGCGGTTCGCCGTTTCGTACTCGACGTGCTGGATCGCAATGGTGATGCCCCGCTCCTTCTCCTCCGGTGCGTTGTCGATGGAATCAAATTCTCGCACTTGGACCGCTGGAAACTGGGCATGAAGGACCTTAGTGATGGCGCTCGTGAGGGTCGTCTTCCCATGGTCGACGTGCCCAATGGTCCCAACGTTGACATGCGGCTTGGTGCGATCAAATTTCGGCTTTGCCATGCTTGAAACTCCTTTACGTTAATGAATTCGCTCTCCGTGGATAAGCCCATGACCGGGATCGAACCGGTGATCTCATCCTTACCAAGGATGCGCTCTACCACTGAGCTACATGGGCATTCCTGCTCTCCAGGGTACGAAACTACAGTCTAAACAAAACAATAAGCTCGAGTCAAGACAGTCCCTCCCCTCAGAACTCCTCTCCCGCGCTTATTCCTCAGGGGTTTTCGACCCCCCGTCTCGCGACTGCATAATTCGTACCATACTGAGGAATTAACTGTCAAGTGTGGCGCTTGTTTCGATGTGAGACCTCCCACCACAACCCGCGGGCTTCTTCCAGAACCAGCCGGGCCGGGACCCCGGCACGCTCCGCCAAGCGCACCACCTCTCGATACTCCGGGACAGCATGCAGCGTGGCTCCTGCGCCCGCCACTTTGAAGTGCAGCACCCCAAAGCGCGTGCGCAGCCGGTGAATCCGGCGAGGGAGCCGGATGCGGGCCGGGCGGGTCACGCGAACCCCCAGGGTTGAGGTTTCCTCGAGAAAAGCCCGGACCACTTGGGTAAGCTTCCCGTGCTCGGCAAGGGCGGTTAGCGCCATGCCTGGCCGGCTCCGCTTCATCTGGACCGGCGCTGTCCAGGCTTCCAGTGCACCTTCCCGGTACGCCCGACCGAGAAACGCTTCGATCAACTGCGGGCTCATATCGTCCACCACCGCGTCGATCTGGCAGATGTCCTCTGTCATGCCGTCCGCAAGGTCCACAAGGTTGGATCCGAGGAACACGCGCAAGAGGTTGGGGCAAGGCCCGCCGTCTGTGGCCCCAGCCCCGTAGCCAATCCGCTCGACGGTGACCGGAGGCGGCAAACCCGGCGTGCCGAGGATCGCCAGGATCGCCACGCCGGTGGGGGTCGCCAGCTCACCACGCCCGCTGCCGAACTGCACCTGCTGGCCGCGCAGGAGCTCAGCCGTGCCCGGAGCGGGAATGGGTAACTCACCGTGCTGCGTGGTGACCGTACCCGTGCCAACGGTTACCGGCGAGACGTAGATCCTCTCCACACCGAGTTGATGAAGCGCCAGCAGCACACCGTAGATATCCACGATGGTGTCCAGGTCTTCTAGTTCGTGCAAATGGACATGGCGGGCGGCCACCCCATGGACTTTTCCTTCCACCGTGAGGATCCGGCGCACGATCCGCTCACCCTTCACCGCAACGGCCGCGGGCAACCCTGCGGACGTTGCGGAGCGCATCACCGTAGCCAGCAAACGCCGCGGGGGTTTCGAGCACTTCACCTCCACGCGGGTGCCATAAAACCCACCGCGTTTGACACGGTCAATTGTCCAGTGCCATGGCGGAAGGCTTAAGCGCTTCAGGTCACGCGCGATCGCACGCGGCGGGCAGCCCGCATCGATGAGCGCGCCTAGGATCATGTCTCCGCTCACACCCGAAAAGCAATCGAAGTACGCGACCTTCGCCACCGTCATGCCCGTCTTCTCCTTCTGGCGATGCGTGCCGCAAGGTACCCAGCACCAAAGCCGTTGTCGATATTCACCACGGCAACCCCAGGCGCGCAGGAGTTCATCATCGCCAGGAGCGCCGCCAGCCCGCGATAGCTTGCGCCATACCCCACGCTGGTGGGCACCGCGATGATGGGCGCGGCAACCATGCCTCCGACCACGCTTGGCAAGGCGCCCTCCATACCCGCGACGACCACCAGCGCATCGGACGAAGTCAAAACCCTGCGAGCGGCCAGCAGCCGGTGCAATCCCGCCACCCCAACGTCATAACGCCGCCTGACTTTGACCCCAATGAACTCTGCAGTGCGTGCGGCTTCTTCCGCCACCGGGATGTCTCCCGTCCCGGCGCACAAGACACCCACGGTCCCTCTTGGAGCGGGCCTGAATGTCCCGGCCGTCAGGATCCGAGACACCGGATCATAGCTGGCAGGAACTCCGGTGGCGAGGAGTCGCGCATGCAGCGCCTCGGGCGCGCGGGTGGCCAGCGCCCGCCGGTTGTGCCGGAAGAGGCTGCGTATGATCGCCTCGGCCTGATCCAGGGTCTTCCCCTGGCACAACACGACCTCCGGCACCATGGTCCGCCGACCCCGGTCCACATCCACGCGTGCAAACCCGAGGTCGGCGAACGGCATCCAGTCGAGCTGGCGCGCTGCGGCCCGGGGCGAGAGCCGGCCCTGCTGAACCGCCTGAAAAATCCTAAGCACCCTTGTGGGAGTCACACGTCAAGGCCAGTCAGGTCGGAACGCATCAGGCAGGTGATGGATCGCCAGGGAGCCTTGGAGCGCCGCGGTGACCTCGATGACATCGAAGCGGCAGTCGGGCGGCTGGGAGGCGAACCGCAGCAGGTAGTGCCTGGCAGCCTGGATGATACGCGCGCGTTTCCGCGCGTTCACCGCCTCTGCTGGCCCGGCCAGGCTGTCAGGACCGCGGGTCTTGACCTCAACAAAGACCAGCGTTCCCCGCTGCCAAGCGACCAGGTCAAGTTCGCCCATCCGGCAGCGGTAATTTTTCGATTCGATGCGATAGCCGCGATCCTGAAGCCACGTGGCAGCGGCCGCCTCCCCCTCGCGCCCTTTTTCGTGCCTCGAGAGTTTAATCGTCTTTCTTAAGCCCCAGGTCCGACGCAACGGTTTGAATGATATCCATGTCGAGCTGGTTTTTCCGGGTGAGGTAGCCTTCCAGCAGGGCGTTGTCACAAATCGTGTTGATCAGCCGGGGGATCCCCTTGCTGTAATGAAACACTTCCACCAATGCGGCTTCCGAAAAGATCTCTTTGCCCTCTGCGACCCGCATGCGGTGCCGGATGTACGCGGCCGTCGAAGGCATCGTGAGGTATTTCAATTTAAAACGCATGGCGACACGTTGTGCGAGTGGTGGATCCAATGCCAGATTTGTTTCCAGCTCCGGCAGTCCGACCAGCACGATGGACAACAGCTTCTTGCCCGGCACTTCCATGTTCAACAGGCCGCGCATCTCCTCGAAGATGGCCTTGTTCTTAAGCATATTGGCCTCATCCACAATGATGACGGCTTTTTTGCCTTCCTCATGAATGGCGAGGAGGCGCTCGGAGAGCTGAGAGAAGAGGCCCTTTTTGTCGTCTCCAGGATTCTCGATGCCGAACTGGGTGGTGATTTTCTTCAGGAACCAGTCCGGGGTAACTTCGCTTTGAATAATGACCAGCATCGCAGCTTCGTAACTGGGGTCTTCGTAGAGTTTGTCGTTCACCTTCCTCGCCAGTGCGGTTTTGCCGGTTCCACTATCACCTAACATCACGGTCAGCCCCTTCATGGTGTCAACCGCATGCATCAAGCGCACCATGGCCTCGGCGTGCTGTTCGCTCTCGTAAAAGAACCGGTTATCCGGAGCGTTGGAGAACGGCTGCTCTTTTAACCCGTAGAACTGTTCATAGCTCATGGTCCGACCCTGAGTGAGCGCTAGCGAGTCGAAGGGTCAGTCATACATATGAAACGCGAGGCCTGGCCCTGCCTGGCTTGGGGGCAGGGATTGGCTTAGCCGGCTCTGGTGTCGCGCGCGGTGGCTCAGCGGCGGGTCGCGGTGCAGCCTGAGGCTTAACCGGAGGCTTCTCAGCAGGCGTCAAGCGCACCCTGATCTCCTCAATGCGCTCCTGATAGTCAGCACGGCCCGGCTCGGAATTGAGCAAGAGCCCGTACAGACGCAACGCTTCGGCCAAATGGCCCTGCTTGAAATAGATCTCCGCCATCGTTGGCGTCACTGGCTCTTCCCCTGAGACGGCAACGGGTTCTCCCGGTGCGCCTGCTTCACCTCCAGGCACGGCAGGCAACTCCGCTGCCTCCACACCAGCCGGCGATGAAAGGATTTGCGGCGGAGGTGCAGGCGTAGCCGAGGGTGGAGAAGAAGTCGCTGCCTGCTTGCGCGAGGGGGTGCCTTTCGCATACTCACGCAACACCCCCTGCACGGTGACCTTGAGTTCCTCATCCTCAGGCATCAGTTGCCGCGCCTGCTGCAGCAGATCCAGCGCTTCGTCATACAGACCTTGCTTGAGCGCTGACTGCGCCATGCTTTGAAGCCGTTGCGCCTGCTGTTGCAGGGTGCGCTGTGGCTTCGGTGGCGGAGGCGTCGGCGTCGGAGGCGGAGGCGTCGGCGCAGCCAAGGGGAGAGGGGCAACCTGAGTTGCAGGCACATGCGGTGCTGAAGCCGCTGGGGCTGGAGCCGGTGGTACGATGCTTTTCAGCAGCGTGGGATCGATCGCCTTGATTTTTTCTTCGCACTGGGCGACCTCGGTGGCAAGGTTCGAGGCCTGGGCGAGCTTAAGCGCCGCACAGTACTCGTTGGCGGCCTCCCGCTTCATGCCCCGCATCTCATAGAGCTCCGCCATCCGCTTGTGGGCGTCAAGATGCTGCGGATCCAGCGTCAGGGCTTTCCGGATCGCCGCCTCCGCTCGGTCCATAATTTTCTGATCCCTCAACACCGATGCCAGGCTTAGGAGTTGCACGATGGCGTCTGTCGCCGCCCCCTTCTTCTCGTACGTCTCGGCCATCCGTTCGAGCGACCCCACATGGTCGGGCTGCTTCCCAAGAATCTTCCCGAAACACCCGATGGCCTCATCCAGCAAACCCTTGTTCAGCAGACACACCGCCAAGCTGTACTGCGCTGGGACATGATCCACCTTGATTTTCAGGAAGCTCTCCAGCTCGCTGCGGGCCTCATCGTATTGATGCCGGCGGAAAAAGATATCCCCCAAGAGGTAATGCGCGTCAATGCTCTTGAGCTGAATGGCTCTCTGACAGCATTGCTGAGCTTTATCCAAATCCCCTTGCGCGATGAAGTGCTCAGCCACGGACTGAAACTCCTTGCGGGCCTCAAGATCCTGACCTTCCCGCGCAAGCAGCTCACCCAGCTCCAGGCGGGCATCCACGTTGGACGGGTCTAACTCGGTGACTTTCTGGAAAAACAACAGCGCCCGCTTGAACAGCCGGCCCTCAAGGTAGTACTTGGCGACGGTCAAGCAGTACGGTACGGCTTCGCGGTTCTGGCCAAGCCGGGCATAGGTCTCCGCCAGCTTGGCCACAACTTCCATATTCTGCTTGTCCAGGCTCGCCATTTCCTGGTACGTCTGCAACGCTTCCTCGTACTTGCCCTCCTCGAAGGCACCGTCGCCGCGCACCCCAAGGGAAATCACACGGTACTGTTGCTGCTGGGCCGGGTCCAGGCCGTTCACATTCAGCTTGGTGATCTTCTTGTAAATGACTTTAGCTTTTTCGCTTTCCCCCTTTTTCGAGTGCCCTTCCGCGGCTGAGGCGTACTCCCCATAGGCCTCTTTGACGGCCCCTTTTTTCACATAGGCGTCGGCGAGGATATTCCTGGCGTTCAGGTTTCCGGGATCAAGGGCGACCAGGCGCTTGAAATCCACAATGGTCTTGTCCCACCGGCCCTCCTGGAAATGCCTCAGCGCAGTCTTGAAGATGAGCTTTTTGTCCTCCACCATCAGGTTGGGTCCCTTATATAATGAACAATAACAGACGTGTTGCATACCCGCAAGAAATTAGGCGGATCCATCGCACTCTTTGGGGGAACATTCAATCCGCCTCACCACGGACACCTGTTGATCGCCCGGGAGGCCTTACACCGACTCAATCTGGCGCGCGTGATATTCATCCCTTCGGCCAGCCCGCCCCACAAACACGCTGGCCCTTTGGCAAGTGCGCGTGCCCGCCTGGCGATGGTCAAACTGGCCGTGAAGACGTACAAACGATTTGCGGTCTCGTCCATCGAGATGCGGCGCCCCGGCCTGTCCTTCACGTATGACACGGTTCAAGCGATGCGCCGGCGGTTTCCACGCCGTACCCTGTACTTCTTAATTGGCGCGGATACCATCGTAGAACTGAAGACATGGTATCGGTACCGGGCGCTGCTGAAGCAAATCCAGTTCGTGGTTGTGTCCCGTCCCGGCTACGCCTTACAACCCTTGCACGGGTTTAGGAAACGCTTCACGCCGCTCCCCGTCAGGGGGCTGAAGGCGTCCTCCACGGAGGTGCGTGCACGGCTGGCCCGAGGCCAACGGTCCGTCCCCGAGCTCCCACCCCGAGTAGCCGCCTACATCCGGCGGCAGGGCCTGTACCGATCCCATGCCCCGTAAGCGACGTTCACAAGCTGTCCGCACCCGTGTACCCAGACGAGCAAGCCTGGCGCGCGCGCTGGCCATCGCCTGCGCCCGGACCGCAGACGAAAAGCAGGCCGAGCGCTCGCTGGTGCTGAACATCACGGGGTTAACCTCCGTGGCCGATTATCTGGTCATTACCACCGCCTCGTCGCCACCGCACCTGAAAGCAGTCAGCGAAGCGGTGGAGGAGACCGTAAGGCGAAACGGCGGCAAGCTGCACCACCGCGAGGGAGACTATAATTCGAAATGGCTGCTGCTGGACTGCTATGACCTCATCGTGCACATCTTCGATGGCCCAACCCGCCGGTATTACGACCTGGAACGACTGTGGGCTGATGCCAAACGGGTACCCTGGTACTCACGCTCGACTAGGCTACGGAAAAAATAGGCAGGACCCGCGACGTGGCTTTTTCAGCATGCTGGTATAAAATCAATTAAAGGTATAAGCATGAACACGTGCCGCTGGCTTCTGGCAATACAACTGACGACAGGCTGGATCTTCCCTGGGTACGCCGCTTCCCCGGAAGAGGCGACGTTCGCCCCCAACCTGGAGGTCGTGGATATTCCAACCGCCTCCACCCTCTACGCGAGGATGTTCCACTTAAATTTCCGCACGTATCCCGAGACGCTCAGACCTTCAGCAGGCAGCGGCATCCTGCTCAAAGGGCTGGCCAGCTTCAACAATTCCTTAAGCCTCGGCCTCGCGCTCAAGGCCAGCAATGTGATCGGCGAGGGAGAGGCTGATTTTGATGAACAGCCGGTCAGGGCGGTGGCCAAACTGAAGCTGTTCACCTTTCCTCAAGGCGGACTTCAGGCCGCCGTGGGGTACGACGGGATGAATTATGACGTGACCAGGCAGAAAGGCCTGTACGGCGTCGTGAGCAAGGACCTAACGGCTGGGGCGCTCTTCTTCCGGGCGCACGCCGGCGCCGGCGCCCTGTTCAAGAACTGGGACGACTATGACCCCAACGAGGAGGATCTCAACCTCTTTTTCGGAATCAGCGCCGCTTTGTCCGAGGATCTCATGCTCGGCTTAGAGTACGACGACGTCCTGTACCAGGACGGCTCCGTGAACGCGTTGGTCGGCTACTCCTGGGATGTCGGCCTGCGCCTCGAGCTGGACTTCAAGAGACTGTTTCACAAGTCCGACGAACACTACCGGGTGCTGAAGATCCTTTACACGTTCTAACCAACAATGGCCTACGAAGCTGAGCTCGATTTTGAGCGTCCGCTGCTGGAGTTGGAAAAAAAACTCAACGAACTCCGGGCGGCTCAAGAGAAGGATCCCACGAATCCAAAAGAGGAACTCGCCGAGCTCGAGCGGCGGGCGGAGAAGATCAAACGAGAGCTATACACCAACCTCACCCCCTGGCAGCGGGTGCTGGTCGCGCGCCATCCGAAACGCCCCTATACGCTGGACTACTTTGGTCATATCTTCACGGACTTTGTCGAATTACACGGCGACCGGCACTTCGCCGACGACCCAGCGATCGTGGGTGGGCTCGCCAGGCTGGATGGCCGTCCGGTGGTCACACTCGGGCAGCAGAAGGGACGCGACACCAAAGAAAACCTGATACGGAACTTCGGCATGATGAACCCCGAGGGGTACCGCAAGGCTCTGCGCTTCATGAAGCTGGGCGAAAAATTCCACCGCCCGGTGATTTCTCTTATTGACACCCCGGGGGCGTATCCTGGCATCGGCGCAGAAGAGCGCGGGCAGGCTGAAGCGATCGCCAAGAATCTGTTCGAGATGTCCCTGCTGAAGACGCCCACCGTCGCGGTGGTGATCGGCGAGGGCGGGAGCGGCGGCGCACTTGGCATCGGTGTATCGGATCGCGTGTTGATCCTCGAAAACGCCGTCTACTCGGTCATCACCCCCGAAGGCTGTGCAGCCATTCTCTGGAAGAGCGCCAAGTATGCGCCGGAAGCCGCCGCCGCCCTCAAGATGACCTCACGTGACCTCCTAGGCCTCGGCATCGTGGACGGCGTCATCCCGGAGCCGCCAGGCGGTGCCCACCGTGATCCCACCGCTGCGGCAAGCGAGGTCAAGACCGCCATCCTCAACGCCTTGAAAGAACTGGACAGCATGCCTTTACCCGAGTTGCTCGACCGGCGGTACAAGAAGTTTCAGGCCATGGGCCGGTTCATGGAACCGGCGGCCTGATCCACAACTCAAGAGCCCTCCGGGCGCTGCTCCTCGGCGTCTTCACCCTCGGGGCACCAGCGAAAGCGTTACCCGCCGCCGTGGCCCAGACGGTCACAGAAACCGGCACGGTGATCAGCACCATGACGATCACCGGCATGAGAATCTCGCCATTGAGGGCGGCGCTTTCAGCCAACCCGCCGTTCCCGGCTCCAGGACAGCGAGTGGCCGTCACGCTGACCGTTTCGAATACAGGTGCGGTCCCCGTCGCCGGCTTGACGGCCGTCCTTCAGGTCATCTCCGGCACGACATACGTGGCCTCCCTCGGCGGCCCGCAACCTGCCGGCCCTGTCACCGTCCAGCCTGGCGGGGCACAGGCATTTACCTGGAGCTACAGCATTACGGGAGAGGGTGAGATCAAGTTGACGGCTTCGGTGACCGGAACCCTTGCCGGCCAGGCGCCAGTGGCCGCCGTCGCTGAAGGCTTCCTCACGGCTCTCATCCTGGCGCAGCTTACCGCCGTCCTGTCTCCCAACCCATTGCCGGTGTCGAGCGGCCAATGGTTCGAGGTGGCCATGACCGTCTCCAACACCGGCGGCGTGAAATTTGCCGGTGTCGTCCCAGGTCTCTGGATCGACGCCGGCACCC
>CAZPLZ010000088.1:13142-13917 GCA_964587525.1 uncultured bacterium
GGCACCCCGCCACTTGCCACCTTACAGTCCGGGCCGGTGCCGCCGGGTCCCGTGACGTTGAAGCCAGGAGAGGCTGAGGAATTTACCTTCACGTACAGCGCCAACGGCAGCGGGACAGTCACCTTCACCGCCACCGTCACCGGCACAGCGGACCTCTACCAACCCGGCTGGCTTTCCCGCAGGACGACCGATGCCGTCGTCACCACGAAGAAGCTGATCGGAATAGCCGCTGAGATGAGGGGTCGGCTGGCCCAGAAAGCCAAGTTGCTGCTGAACCTGCTGCCCCAGCCTGAGCCCGAGGAAAAGCCGCTGACGAGCTTTGAACTGCCCGACGAGCTGAACTGGGCCACGGACGGATTCGTTGACCTCACCCGCTCAGAAGCAGGGGAAGGTGCAACCGATGGACGGTACTCGCTCCGTGCCGAATTTCTCTTATCCCGCGATCTGACCCTCTCACCGACCGGCGCATGGCACCCCGCCCTGCGCCTTCAGGCCCCCGCCCGGGGAACCAAGAAAACGCTGGCGCCGCGCGATTGGTCCGGTTTCAAAACGTTCAAAGCTGACTGCTTTAACGAAGGAGCGCAGGTCAGCCTCACGGTGACCCTCACCGACCAGCGGGGCTATCAGTTCGAGACGATACGCCAACTGCCCGCCACCAGCGCCACGACCATCGAAATCCCCCTCTCGGGCCCAAGAGAAGCCCGCCTGGACCTCAAGCGTTTGGTGGAGCTGAAGCTGGCCGTGGACACCACGAACCTTAAGGCCCGGCCGGTGC
>CAZPLZ010000089.1:0-13908 GCA_964587525.1 uncultured bacterium
GGGATCGCGTTCATCGCTGCGATGTGTTTTTGGCTGATCTCGGAACAGAACCTCCGCATCAACGATGCCCTGGTCGCCGCCGCGCTTGCCGGGAGCGCCCTCGGATTCCTGTGGTATAACCGTCCACCTGCCCGTGTTTTCATGGGCGATGCCGGTAGTATGTTCCTTGGGTTCATGCTCGCCACCGTGGCTATCGGCGAGGGCTATTCTATGAACACCAATCTTGGCGTGATCGCCCCTTTGCTCATTCTTGGCTTTCCCATTTTCGAAACGTTGTTTGTCATGATGGTGCGCTGGCAGCAGGACAAACCCATGCTGCAGGGGAGTCCGGATCACGTTCCACTGCGTCTGCTGAAACTCGGCTACACGCGCGTACGAGTGCTGATGCTGATGTACGGGACAACCGTAGGATTGGGAGTCCTGGCCTATCTGGTCATTCACCAGAATTGGGAGCGTACCATCCTGATCGGTGTCGCTGTAGGAGTCGCGGCGGTGCTGGCGGCGATCCGCCTCGCCTCGGTGAACATGGGCGAAAAGGGAGTGAGGTAGGGAGCGGATTCTCATGAATGTCGTCATCGTAGGAGCAGGGCTGGCGGGTTTACATTGTGCGCTGACCCTCAAGCGGAACTATCGTATGTTTGAACGGGAGTCCCGTGTGGGCGGACTGTGCCGTACCGAATTACGCGATGGATTTACCATCGACCATACCGGGCATTACTTGCATTTCAAGGATCAGGCCATCCAGACTTTTGTCACGAGGCTGTTGAGAGGCAACTTGATGGCTATCAAACGTAATTCGTGGGTGTACTTCAAGGATGTGTACACGCCCTATCCGTTCCAGGCTCATCTCCATGGCCATGATGAAAAAGTTCGCCGTGACTGTGTCCTGGGGCTTCTTCGGGCCCAGGAGCATAACCGCTCCGCCGGAAAACGCCATGAGGATGCTGAACAGTGGGTCCGCCGGACCCAGGGTGCCGGGTTTGCAGAGCACTTTATGATTCCCTTCAACGAAAAGCAGTTCCGTACGCGGTTGTCTAATCTTCTTCCGGTCCAGTGGGGACGATTCCTGCCGCGGCTCAACGTGGAAGACATCGTGCGCGGATGCCTTCAAGGGTCCCGGACTCAGATCGGCTACAACACGCATCCGTGGCATCCGCGGCATGGGGGTATTGAAGCCCTCCCGCGTGCCCTGGCGGAGGAGCTGCCGATTCAGGTGGAAACAGACACCGGGCTGATCCGCGTACGCTGGAAGGAACGTTTGGCTGAATTCAGCGGCGGGCTCACCGTGCCCTACGACGTGCTCGTTTCAACCGCGCCGCTTCCAATGCTGCTCGGCAAGCTGGACCCGCTGCCGCTTGGGATGGCGAGGGCGCGCGCCCGTCTTCGCTGGATCGGGGTGCTCACGGTCCACCTCTGCGTGAAGAGCCCGCGTGAACACCACCGTCATTGGATCTACTTTCCTGAACGGAAATTTTCGTTTTATCGCTTTGGCATCCCCAGTAACATCAATCCGGCGGATGCCCCCAAGGGACACGGAATCATCTCGGCTGAGGTGTCGTACATTCCTGGGCGTCGCCCGGCCGATCGAGACATTGTGGCCAGGGTCAAGCGTGATCTGCGCTCGTTAAATCAACTGGGGCCGGAGAAGGAGATCGTGGACGTGTATGTTGCAGATTTTCCTTGTGCGTATGTCGTGTTCGATCACCACTACCCGCAGGCGCGTGGTACCGCCATGCGATTTCTGGCCAGCAATCGCATCCTGTCCATCGGGCGGTTCGGTGGATGGGCGTATGGCGGGATGGAGGATGCGCTCAAAGAGGGGAAGTCTGTGGCGGAGCAAATCCTCGCGTATGGCTCCCGTGTGGGATCACATTTTCTCGCCAGGGTGAGTTGACCGGTGCGCTGCTTGGTGACGGGAGCCGCCGGATTTATCGGATCGCATCTCACTGACCGGTTGCTGGATGAAGGCCATGAGGTCGTCGGGGTTGACTGCTTTACGCCGTATTACGCGCGGGCGCTCAAAGAGGCTAATCTTGAAGCGGCTCGTTCGCGAAAATCATTTCAACTGGCGGAAGTCGATCTCAAAAATGCACCTCTCGAGCCCTTCCTGGAAGGAGTGGAGGTGGCCATTCATCTGGCCGCTCAGGCGGGCGTTCGCAGTTTCGGACCGCAATTTTCTGAATACATCGACAATAATTTGAGCGCCACCCACAGGTTGCTCGAGGCGGTCAAGCTCTCCCGTTCCGTTCGGCTGTTGATTTATGCATCGTCGGGGTCCGTGTATGGCGCGGTCCCTCTTCCCATGCGGGAAGACGGACCCACGCGTCCGACCACGCCGTACGGGATCACCAAACTGGCCGCCGAGCAGCTCTGCCTCCAATATGCCGCGCAGAACATGGTTCCGGCGATGTGCCTGAGATTTTTCAATGTCTTTGGCCCGCGCCAGCGCCCGAACATGGCGTTCTCCCAACTGACAGTGGCCATCCTCGCCAACAGGGAATTTTCGCTGTACGGCACCGGCGAGCAGGAGCGTGATTTCACCGAGGTCTCGGACATCGTGGACACGATCGTGGCCGCCTGCAAACGCGGGCGCGCCGGGATGGTGTTGAACGTGGGCGGGGGCCAACGGATCTCGTTACATCAAGCGATCGCAACACTGGAGCGCATCCATGGGCGCCGGATCAAAATACGAAAAGAGCCGCCGGTGCCGGGTGATGTAGTTCGCATGGAAGCCGACACAACCTTGCTGAAAGGGGAGCTCGGTATCACCCCCCGCGTGCGTTTGGAAGAAGGACTCCAACGGCAGTTTGAGTGGGTCCGCGCCCACCTGGCCGAGTTCACCCGGAGCTCGTGATCCGGGTCAGGATGAAGCGGCGGCTCCACGTCCATCATCTGATTACCAAACTGGAGCTGGGCGGGGCGCAACAAAACACACTCTACTGTGTTCAGCATCATGACCGAAAGCGCTTCCGGGTGAGCCTGGGTGCCGGCCCCGGCGGCATGCTGGACCGGGAGGCCCGTTCGATCCGTCATGCCAAGGTGGTGTTTTTCAAACACCTGCGCCGGGAAGTCAGACCTTGGGATGACGTGCGATTTTATCTTTCATTCACGAATTTCCTTCGTGACCAACAGGTTGATATCCTGCACACCCATAGCTCCAAGGCGGGCATTCTGGGCCGGCTGGCCGCGGCTCGTGCCAGGACGCCGGTGGTGATTCACACGGTGCACGGCTGGGGGTTTCATGACGACCAGCCCTCCCCGGTGCGGTCAGCGTATATCGGTCTGGAGAGGCTGGCGGCACGGCATACGCACCTGCTCTTTGCCGTCAGCCGGGAAAATCTCGCCCGCGGACTCAAGGAAAAGATCGGCACACGAAAGCAGTACCGGATCGTCCGGAGCGGCATTGACATCGCCGCCTACCGCAGGCATAAGCGGTCACGCCTCGCGGTTCGCCGGTCGCTGGGCCTTGCGGCGGATGCCGCCGTGGTTGGCACGGTGGGAAATTTCAAGCCGCAGAAGGATCCGCTGGATTTCATCCGTGCCGCGGCCCGAATTGCCCAAGCGGTCCCTCAGGCTAAGTTCGTCATGGTCGGTGACGGAGAGCTGCGGACGACTACCGTGCAACTGGCCAAACGCTTGGGGCTCGGGTCGCGTGTCGTTTTTGCTCGGTGGAGGCGGGATATCCCTGATCTCTTGCATGCCTTTGATGTGTTTGCCCTCAGCTCCCTCTTTGAAGGGTTGCCTCGTTCGGTGCTCCAGGCGGCGGCGGCGGGGTTACCGGTCGTTGCCACAGCGGCTGGCGGGACATCCGAAGCAATTCGTCATGGTGTCACGGGATATGTGGTGGGTCGCCGGGATATGACTGACCTTTCAGCCAAGGTGATCTCCCTGTTGAAGAACCCGCAGCGGGCCAGGAGGATGGGACGGGCAGGCCGGTTCTTCATCGGTGGGGAATTCGAGATCAAAAACATGCTTCATGACATCGAGACGCATTACCTCACGTTGGCAGAGCGCGCACAGCTCATCTAACCCCCTTCTCCACAGGATCCGGGCGGTTCGGCGCGCGTTCACCTCGAGCCGAATCCAGGCCCTGCTGGTCACTCACCCGCTGAACGTACGTTATCTGCTGGGAATCCAGGATCTTCGCTGGGGGTTGGTGACACCGTATAGGGTGGCGGTCATGCCGTTTACGTTGTCATGGGAATTGATTCGTCGGGAAGTAGGCCGTCGCTGGAACGTGCTTGAGCCGGATGTTTCTTTCAACTCGCTGATGAAGCTTTTAAAACGGGACCGGATCACCCGGCTGGGAGTGGAATCGCTGACCATGAGTGTGTCTGCGCACGAAAAGCTTACGGTGGGCCTTAAGGGAATAGCCTTGCTGGTGCCTGCGGGTGGCGTGGTGGAAGCGGCACGAGAGCGCAAAGATTCCGTCGAACTCGACGCCCTGCGCCTGGCCGGGCGGATAGCCGCTGAGGTGGCTCAACAACTACCGTGGCTGCTGAAGCCTGGCATGACCGAGCGGGAAGCTGCCGAAAGGATTGACCGTAGGATGCTCATCGCTGGGGCGTCTGCCCCAGCCTTTGAGACCATCGTGCTCTTTGGCGAGCGCACCGCATTGCCGCACGGGTCTCCCTCTGGCCGCCGGATTGTTCGAGGCGAACTCTGCCTGGTTGATTTTGGGGCGCGGGTGGACGGGTATCATAGCGACATGACCCGGGTGTTCGCATTGGGAAAGGCAACGGCGCGTCAGCGCGCGATGTATGACGCCGTTTGGCGGGCGTATGACGCTGCAAGGCGGGGGCTTCGTCCTGGCAGTCAAGCGCGCACGCCGGATCGGTTGGCACGTACCGCGCTAGGCTCCTCCCTGGTATCCCGGTTCATTCACAGCCTGGGCCATGGCGTTGGTTTGGAGGTTCACGAGGGACCGCGGCTGGCTGCGGGCGAGAAGACCCGTCTGCGTGCTGGCCATGTGATCACCGTGGAGCCAGGGGTGTATTTTCCTCGGTGGGGCGGTGTCAGGCTAGAGGATACGTACCAGATCACGCCAGCCGGCAGACGCAGTCTGACAGGAGAGCCGGCCCGTGTCCTTCCCGTGATATGACCACCATCGGATCCCTTCTCAAACAGCATGAATTCCTCTTGGCACCCGGTGTCTATGATGCGTTGTCCGCAAAGGTTGCGCGGCGAGCAGGGTTTGAAGCCCTGTTTGTTTCAGGATACAGCGTGGCGGCGAGCAGCCTGGGCGAGCCCGATGTGGGTCTGCTCACCCAGACCGAGGTGATCGAGGCCGCCCGCCGGATTTGCAGGTCGGTGGATTGCCCGGTCATTGTGGATGCCGACACCGGATACGGCGGCATCCTCAACGTGGTGCGGACCGTGCGCGAGTTGATTGAAGCGGGTGCGAAAGGCTGCTTCCTCGAGGATCAGGTGTGGCCGAAACGCTGTGGACATCTGAAGGGCAAGAAAGTCATCTCGCTTGAGGAACACGCGCAGAAGCTTAAGGCGGCCTGTGATGCGCGTGGGGTTGCGGATTTTTTCATCGTGGCGCGGACAGACGCCCGTGAAGCCACCGGCAGCCTGGAAGAGGCGATCCGGCGCGCCAGAGCCTACAAGCAGGCGGGGGCGGACGCCTTGTTTGTTGAGGCGCCGCAGTCCCTGGATGAGCTGAAGGAAATTTCACGGCAGCTTGAACCACCGTTCGTGGCGAACATGCTCGAAGGGGGCGTGACCCCGATATTAAATAAAAACGAACTTCAGCAACTTGGCTTTACCATGGTCGTCTTCCCTCTGACCGGACTGTTTGCGGCAGCCCGTGCCCAGGCGGAGGTGTTTGCTCATTTGCGGCAAACGGGGACCACGCGGGAAATTCTGGACCGGCTACTCACCTTTCATGATTTCCATCAGATTGTGGACCTCCAGGGTCATTACACCCTCGACAAAAAATACAACCAGAGGTAGGGTTAGAGTGTCATGCGGGGTGTTGTGAGTTTCCTCGTTTTGGCCGGACTCTGGCTTACCGGAACTGTGGCGGCCGATCCACGGAGCGATGCGCTGGATCTCTTGAACCAGCGGAACATCCGGTTTAACACCAATGAGTTCATCGATCTGGTGAATCGCGGGGATACCGAGAACGTTCGCGTGTTTCTCCGGGCTGGGCCGAACACCGACCTGCCGAACGCCGGCTGGTCCAGCGGCCGGCCGGTGCTACAGATCGCTGCACTCAGGGGCTATGTGGACATAGTCAAAACACTCGTTCAAGACGGCGCCCTCGTCAATTTCAAGAACTCCAAAGGGTGGACCGCACTCCATCTGGCGTGCATGCTCGGACGCAAAGAACATGAGAAAATTTCAGCGCTTCTGCTCGAAAACGGTGCCGATCCGAATTTGCAAAACAAGCTTGGGGTCACCGCGCTGCACCTGGCCGTACAGGGGCGTCATCGGTCCCTGGTCGAAATACTGCTGAAGCACAACGCTGATCCTCGAGTTATGACCGACAGTGGTGCGAACGCGCTGACGACCGCTGTTGAGACGAAACAGGCTGAGATGCTCGCTCTCCTAGAAAAAGCCGGTTACGCTAAACGCATTCGATTGTTGCAAAAACAAATTGCTGAGGAACGAATCAAGGAAAAAAAGGCCGTGCGGCAACGGAAATTGGCCCACAGGCGGAGACTCAAGCAACGGCTTGACGCGGTCGGGGGTGATCGAACCGTCAAGTTATAAACGTCGTGATGGCAACGTAGCTCAATCGGTAGAACTTTATTTGCAGCAGTTTTGATTCTCCAAACGTTTGATAGATGCGTTGATGTCCTTTTCTGTCATGTGGGGTGTATCCTTGCTCTGCCCCAGGTCGCTTCGGCCGCCCTCAAGTTGTTGCATGAGGTCGGTGTGGTTCCTTTGGCGCCGGTGCCGTTCTATGAGTTCTACGTAGTTGATTTGGCGCCGGTTTCGCGCGGGGATGACTGATGCCTGAGGCTCCCTTTCTGCGTTTCCTGGATCGTGAGTGGCAAACGCTCTCTGGCCGGCTGGTTCTTTCCTATAACGCACTGTGAGATTACAGGACTTTCCAATGACTGTGTAGCTGGCTTTACCATACCTCTTGCCTTCCGCAGTGAGGCGGATGACGATCGTCGGTAGGTGACCATCACTCAATACTGTATGCTTTGACTCTATGGTTTTGCTGCGCGAAAGCAGAGATGGTCTGAAGCGTGAAATCGCTGTCACCTCTTCACCAGGCTCAAAGCCTTCACCTGAAACCAGGTATGAGTGAAGCGTAACCCGTTTCAACCAAATGCGGCAGGTCCCCTTCGTTGCCTCAATCGGTCTTGGGATGACCTCTGCATACCCCTTAACGGATCGGTCAGTTGATATTAACGCGATCCCAAACCATTCACCATCTGTAAACTTGGCGAATTTATATACGTCCAGTAAAATTGTAAATTCGTTTGCCGGTATAAGTTTACCCCAAGCGTTAATATGATATTCATATGGAGGAGCGGGAGCGTCCTCGATACGATAGAGAGAGGCATCATCTCCATCCATGACCTTCCCTAATGAATGCATCCAAAGATTGTAGATTTTGTCAATCGGGAAACCGGACGCTTCAAGCTTATAACCAGCCACTCTCGAACCCCTCGAGTTAAAGATTTCTCGGAGAGTCAATACGACCCCCGGGGTTGCGTATCGTGGTCCCCAACCAACGGTCCCCGGAGGGGACATCGCGGCCTGGTATTGTTGATCAGTCGTTGATTCTGCGATTGCGTTTCCGGAAAAAAACAGTACAACGAGCCACCCGATATAGCTCACAACCATTGTGGTCTTGAGGGTTGCATCGCCTTGCTGTTTCATCGGTGTCTTGCTGCTCTATAACTATCACAACCAAGTTTTTCGCCCAAGGGGGGGCACTGAGGGGTCGTCAAGCTTCCAGCAGATGCCTCGGCGGGTGTACAATCGGGCCCAACCAAAAGGAGGTTCCCATGCCTAGCGCCATTTTCGCCGTTGTGATCGTCCCACTGCTTCTCGCCGCCGCTCTACTCCCTCGATCCGCCGCGGGGCAGACCGATGAGCAGGACAGGATCCTCACGTGGATGGAGGGGCGCGAGGTGCACTACGGGGACCTCTCGTGGAAGATCTGGGAGATCGCCGAGGTCGGCTATAAAGAGGTCCGCAGCGTCGAGATCCTCCAGTCCGACCTGCGCGCCGCGGGCTTCAAGATCCAGAGCGGGATCGGCGGGATGCCCACGAGCTTCAGTGCGACCTGGGGCAGGGGCAAGCCGGTCATCGGCATCCTTGGGGAGTACGACGCGCTGCCGGCACTCTCCCAGGAGGTCGTGCCGCAATGGAAGCCGCGCGTCGAGGGCGAGCCGGGCCATGGCTGCGGTCACAACCTCTTCGGCGCCGGATCCGCCTTCGCGGCGGTCGCCGTCAAGGAGTTCCTGTCGCGCAACAACCTCCCCGGCACGATCCGTTTCTACGGTTGTCCTGCCGAGGAGGGCGGCGGGGGCAAGATCTACATGGTCCGCGCCGGCGTCTTCGCCGACTGCGACGCGATCCTCGTGTGGCATCCGAGTTCTTACAATGCCGCCACCCTCAAGGGCAATCTGGGGAACATCACCGGCAAGTTCCGCTACTATGGCGAGGCGGCCCACGCCGCGGGCTCGCCCACCCACGGCCGCTCCGCGCTCGACGCGGTGGCGCTGGCCACGCACGGGCTGGAGCTCCTCCGCGAGCACATCCCGCAGGAGTCGCGGATCCACTACATCATCACGCACGGCGGCACGGCCCCCAACGTCGTGCCGAACTTCGCGGAGACTTACGTCTACACCCGACACCCGGACATGGAGGTTCTCGACGGCATCTGGGCGCGGGCGCTGAAGTGCGCCGAGGCGGGCGCGCTGGCGACGGAGACGAGGCTCGAGATCAAGCTCGTCAACAGCAGTCATTCGATCCTGCCCAACGAAGCGCTGGCGAAGCTCATCACCCGGAACCTTCGCCACGTGGGAGGCGTGAAGTACAGCGCCAAGGAGCGTAAGTTCGCCGAGACGCTGCGTAAGACCTTCAAGGGAACGCCGCCGTCGCTCGACCGCGCCGCAAAGGTCAGCGCCCCCAGAACAGGCCAAAGCTACGGTTCCACCGACGTGGGCGACGTGAGCTGGGTGGTGCCGACGGGCTACCTCCGTACCGCCTGCTTCGTGCCCGGCACGCCCGGCCACAGCTGGCAGTCAACGGCCTGCGCCGGATCCAGCATCGGCCGCAAGGGCATGGTCGTCGCCGCCAAGACGCTGGCGCTCAGCGCGGTCGAGCTGCTGACGAATCCCGATGAGGTGCGCGCCGCGCGTGCGAAGTGGGACGAGGACCGGAAGGGCCGCACCTACCGCTCCCGCATCCCCGCCGATCAGAAGCCCCCGCTTAATTACCGGGACTGACGACGGCGCACGACATCCGGCGGCGGCCGGATTACGGCCGGTCTTTGAACTGGTTGTAGAGCCGCGTGTGGCGGGTTTCCAGCGACTGCTCGACGCCGTCGATGAAGACACGGGTGACGACGGTCCGGTGGTCCATGATGTCGCCGGATGCGACGATGACGTTGGCGTCCTTGCCGGGCGCCAGCGACCCCATCCGGTCGGCCACGCCGAAGATCGTCGCGGGCGACAGCGTGATCGATCGCAGGGCCTCTGCGGCAGGCAGCCCGAAGGCCCGTGCCATCGCCGCTTCGTACGGAAGGTTTCGCGCGTTGTAATTGTGGCCCGTCACGATCGCGAAGCGGACACCGGCCGCATGCAGCAGGCGGGCGTTGGCGAAGGAGGCGTCGTAGGAATCCGATTCACGGCGCGGCCGCCGGTTCGGGGTCAACAGGACGGGGACATCCGCCTTCTTCAGCTCGCTGGTGCACCTCCAGGCCTCCAGCCCGCCGGCCACGATCAGCTTCAGCGCGTGTTCGGAGGCGAACTTGACCGCGCCTCGGATGTCGTCCGCGTCGTCGGCTCGCATGACCACCGGAACCTGCCCCCGCGCGGCGGGAACCAAGGCCTCCAGCGGCGGGTCCGCTTTGGGCGGTGCGATCTTTCCGGCCCGCGCGGCGTCGAGCGCGGCCCCGTAGGCCTTCGCCTCCTCCAGCAGGTTGGCCAGCCGCTTCAGTCCCTTCTCCTGGTTGCGCTTCTTCTCTTTCTGCCGATCCGCGAACTTCTTCTCCTTCGGCTTACCCGACCCTGATTTATCCGCGGACGACCGGCGTCCCGACGGATAGTTGACGTGCATTGCGACCGGCGCCTTAATCGTGAGCGCCATCGGAGTCGTTCCGGCCATGCGGATGAGGGCGCTCTGCCCGGAGATGCGGCCGCCGGTCGGGGCCGTCAGCGCCGCCGTGACGCCGTTGGCGCGCGTCACCGGGATGAGGTCGCTGTGCGGGTTCACGGCGACCCACGCCTTCGCGTGCGGGTTCACGTCCCCGACCTCCTGCACGTCCACCGTGCCCGCCACGCTGCCGATCTCCCATAGCCCGAGCGTGGTCAAGCCGTCGATGAGCCCCGGATAGACGAACTGTCCGGCGGCGTCGATCACTCTCGCCCCTTCCGGAATCACCACATCCTTTCCGATCGCCTCGATCTTGCCTTTGGAGATAAGGATCGTCCCGCCCTCGATTTCAGGCGCCGACACCGGGACGACGTGCCCGCCTATGATGGCGATGGTCTCAGCGCGTGCGGCTGCCGCGGCGAGCGGCCCGCTCACCGCGGGGAGCGCACCTCCGGGGCGTCGGCCCGCGGACGCGAACCCCGTTCCGGAGCGCCGCCTCCGGGTGCGCTCGTCGCGGTGGCCGTGCTTGCGAGCGGCCAGGTCCTTGGCCCGGTCGAAGTAGACCGTTCCGTCGACGAGCGTGTAATCAACGCGCGCGTCGGGCGAAAACGGATGCGCGCTGAAGACCGCGATGTCGGCGTCCTTGCCGACCTCCAGCGAACCGACCCGGTCATCGATCCCGAGCTGCCCGGCGGGGTTCAAGGTGATCATCTTCAGCGCCTCGGTCTCGCTCACGCCCCCATACTTCACGACCTTCGCGGCTTCCCAGTACATCCGCCGCGCCAGCTCGGTGGAATCGGAGTTCAACGAGACGCGTACGCCGTGCGCGGCGAGGATTGCGGCATTGTACGGGATCGCGTCCCGCACCTCCATCTTGTACGTCCACCAGTCCGAGAAGGTGGACGCGCCGGCCCCGTGCTTCGCGATCTCGCCCGCCACCTTGTAGCCCTCGAGCACATGCTGAAACGTCCGCACCTTGAAGCCGAAGTCCTCGGCCACGCGGATGATCATGAGGATCTCGTCGGCACGGTAGCTGTGGCAGTGGACGAAGACCTTCCCGTCCAGAACGTCGCACAGCGTCTCCAGCTGCAGGACGCGCCGGGGCGGCACCGGCCGGTCCCCGGACCCGGACGCCTTTGACTTCCGATCGTACGCCTGTCACTCCTGGCGGTACGTGACGGCGTCCTGGAACGCCCCCCGGATCGTCGCTTCGACGCCCATGCGCGTGCGGGGATAGCGCGTGGGTCCGCTGCGTGCTCTTGATCGCTTCGGGTTCTCACCCAACGCGAACTTGATCCCCCGCGGGGCGCCCGCGAAGAGCATTTCGGAGGGCGTCTTGCCCCACCGCATCTTGATGACGGCGTTCTGTCCGCCGATGGCGTTAGCCGAGCCGTGCAGGATGTTGGCGGCCGTCACGCCTCCGGCGAGCGCCCGGTAGATGTTCACGTCTCGGTGATTCAGGACGTCCGCGATCCGGACTTCCGCGGTCACGATGTTCGAGCTCTCGTTCGTTCCGCCCTCGATGGCGAGGTGCGAATGGCAGTCGATGATCCCAGGCATTACCCACTTGCCCCTCGCGTCGATCACCGTGGCGCCGGAAGGGGCCGGCAGGCCCTTGCCGATTGCGGCGATCCGCGTTCCCCGGACGATGACCGTGCCATCCTCGATCGTCCCTTGGGGTCCAACGGTCAGGATCGTGCCGTGGACGATCGCGACCGGCCGATCGGCTGGTTGCGGCGCGGGAACGGGCGCCGCGCCGAGCGCCCAACTGGAGACGAACGCCGCCGTCAGGAGCAGCGTCACTGGACGGCCTCTCTCGCGGCGGAGGACTCGGGGTCCTCCTCCTCTTCGCCCTCTCCGCGCTTTTTCTTGGGCCGCTCGATCGGCTCGTAGAGCTTTCCGTCCACGAAAACCATCTTGACCTTGGCCTTCTTATCGAGCGGATTGCCGGTCCAGGCGACGACGTTCGCGAGCTTGCCTACCTCCAGGCTGCCGGTGCGGTCCGCGATGCCGAGCGCACGCGCGGCGTCGAGCGTCAAGGCCCGCAGCGCGGCCTCGCGCGGCAACCCCGCGTCGATCGCCTTCCGGACGCCGGATAGGAACTTCGGCGCCCATCCGGAGCACAGGGCGAACGGCACGCCGGCCTGGTGGAGTACGGCCGGGTTCCGCTTCGCCTCGTCGATCAGGCGCTTCTCTTTCTCCTGGTCGCGCTTGGGACCCCCCGTGCGGGGCGGATCAAAATTCACGCTGACGAGCAGCGGCAGTTCGTGCGACTTCACCAGCTCGATAACCTTGAAGGCCCGTCGCGCGTCCGCGACCGCCACGCGGATCTTGAACTCGTCCGCGAGCGCGACAGCGCGGCGGATATCGTTCTCCCGCGGCGCCGTGACGATGAGCGTCAGCTTTCCCGCCAGCACGTCCCCCCACGGGGCCAGCCCCGCCTGGTAGCGCGGCCGCTTCCTGCCGCGGGGCGCCTTCTCGTAGGCCTGCCACTCGGCGCGGTAGTGGCCGGCATCGAGGAGCTGCTGCCGCGCGTACGCCACTATGCCCATGGTGGACCTGGGATACGTGCTGCTCGTCCCCGCCATGTGCAGGTGCATCGCCGCGGGCTGCAAGAACGCCATCTCGTCGGGGGTGCTGCCGGAGAGGTTCAACAACACGCTCCGGCCGGGCGCGACGCCGTCGTGCGGGACGGCGAGCGCCGTGGTCACACCCATGTCGCGGGCCTTCAGGGCGTCCGCCACCCGCACCTGGTCGAGGGCCATCGCCTGCGGCGAGAGAGGATTCGCAGACGGTTTCTCCGCGTCTCCCTCTTGGGCGCGCCGCCGACTCGACGGCTTCGGCAGCCCGATCCCTCCGAACGCGTCGATCAGGCCCGGGGTGAGCGTCATGCCTTTGACATCGATCACCCGCGCGTCGGGCGGTAGCGTGATACCCGACCCGACGGCCTCAATGACGCCGTCGCGCATGACCACCGTTGCGTTCTTGATCGTGGGCCCAGACACCGTGATGACCTTGCCGCCCACGAGGGCGTAGACGTCCACCTTCGCGGCCGCTACCTCGCCCGGCGCCAACCATGCGAGTAGGGCCCAGACGGCAGCCTCGACCGCACGCCGACGACTCGCTTCGGTGTCTTGCCGCCCTATAACTATCACAACCAAGTTTATCACCCAAGGGGGTGCAGTGAGCTAAGCGGTATAATTAAAAATGTCCATTGGCAAGGTAGCTCAGTTGGTAGAGCACCGGTCTGAAAAACCCTTTGTAGCGGTTTTGAAAAAGTTGCTGACCATGCTGAAAGCTTGCTCACCGTAAGTTTTATACTCAAACTCCTCGCCCCTCGTCTGCCCGAAAATTCCCGCTTTGTCCCCATCGGAGGGCACTGAAAGGGCACTGAGTTTTTGGCTTCCCTGAAGTGCATGAGAATTTAGTCGCCTTTGGTTTGAGACGCACGTCAGCGGGCTTCTCCGTGCAAGCGTGGGGCATTGTAGAGGCACTGAGGGCGCGTCTGGCGCTTCGGGGTAGCGCGCCGAAGCCCATGAAGATGGCAGCCGGGCAAGTGGAGAGGGCATACCACGTGTTAACCTGAAATGGGCCGCTCGACAGGGGTGCAACAAGCAC
>CAZPLZ010000090.1:0-13846 GCA_964587525.1 uncultured bacterium
GGTCAATACCAGAAAGCCATCACGTATATCCGCCGGGGGCTAGAGTGTGGTTTCTTAGATGCTGGCCCATACGGTTGTTTGGGGCTTGCTCTACGGGGGCTTGGGCGATATAGCGAGGCAGCTTCAGCGTTTCATCGAGCAGCAGAACTGCAACCTGAGAACCCTGCATTTGCCCGTCTTCGTGAGGAGTGTGAACGTGCTGCGCGCAGACTGTAGGATGAGAATGTGTTGCCGTTGATCACTGTGGTGTTGCTGATGGCCGGCGCCTCTGCGGTAGAGGCTGAGGACCCGGTGCCTGCCAAACCGTCACCGCCGCCCGCCCAGGAGGCCACGCCTGCCCCTGCGCCGACACCTGCCAAACCGCGCCCGACGCCCGCTCAGAAGGCCGCGCCTGCTGCTGAACCGGCGCCCACCGAACCGCTACCGCTCGGCGAGCCGCGCGTGTGGCTGGGCCTGTGGGGAGGCTGGGCGGGCGCTGCCTTGCGCCAGGTGGCCGCTGATAGAGGAGGTGAGCGGGCGGCGGCGGGTTTACATCTTGGCGCGGAGGCAGGATTTGTGCTGGTCCGAGATGTGATGGTCGAGACGTCGGGGGGGAAGCCACGGGATATCTGGCTGGGCACCCGGCTTGGCTTCCTGCGCCCTGGGGAGATCAGCGGCAGCTCGGCCACCGTAAGCACTTCGTTGACCACGGTTCTGTTCGGCGGGTGGTTTCAGGGCGGCGATGTGGATGGATTCCATGGGTGGGTCTCCTTGTTTGCGGGGCCGGCGCTGGTGCGGGGTGAAATCCGCGATCTGGGCGGGAGCTCCCAGCAATTGACCGGCCGCTCCTTCGCGTATGAGACGGAACTCGGGGTGGGCTACCCCGTCACCAAATCTCTGGTGGTGTTTCTGGGCGCCGGCTACCACTGGATCCGGGTGGAAGAGTTGAAGGCCGACGGCAAGCCGGTCTTGCGCCCGAACGGTCTTGCAGCGTTATACGACTTCAGCGGTGCGAATGTACACGTAGGGGTCAAGTGGATGCTGCGCTCACGGTGAACACACCGATTCGGGTCGCCGTCGTCGGGCTGGGACGGGCTGGCTGGGATATCCATGTCCGGCAGCTCCGTGACCGGCTAGAAAAGGAGCGTAAGGACGATTTTAAGATCGTGGCCTGCGTGGACCCGGTGCCGGAGCGCCGGGCAGAGGCGGAGCGGATCCTCGGGTGCCGCACGTTTGGGGAGTTTCCGGCCTTCCTACGCGTCCGGCTTGCGGATGTGGTGGTGATCGCCACGCGGTCGGTTGACCACGCCCCACACACGATCGCTGCGCTGAAGGGCGGCCATCACGTGGTGTGCGAGAAGCCCATGGCGATGAGCGTGGCTGAGGCGGACCGGATGATCCAGGCCGCCAAGCGGGCCCGAAAGAAGCTGTTCATCCATCAGAACTACCGGTTTCATAATGACTATCTTCACGTAAGGGAAGTCATCGATTCCGGCATCCTTGGCCAGGTGTTTCAGATCCGTGCTTACTGGGTGGGGTATGCCCGCCGCAATGACTGGCAGACGCTGCGCAGGAACGGCGGAGGCGTGCTGAACAACACCGGCCCTCACCCGCTGGATATGCTGCTGCAGCTTCTGGACTCACCCTGCGTCTCAATCTGGAGCGATCTCAAGCATCTCAAAGACGCGGGCGACTGCGAAGACCACGTCAAGATCATGCTCCGGGGAAAGAACGGGCGAATCTGCGATCTGGAACTCTCCACGGTCTGCGCCCTCCCTTCCCCCAAGTGGACGCTGCTCGGGACCACAGGAACCATGACCTCGGATGGCTCCACCTCGCATTTCAAGTATTACGATGGCGCGCAAGTCAAACCACTTGCAGTCATGGACGGCGCCGTTCCTGGCCGCCGCTACGGCGTGGTGGGGGGAGAGGAGGCGCTTCCCTGGAAGGAAGAAACCCGTCCGGCCAAGCCGGTCAAACGTCCCGGGAATTTCTATGACAATGTTTCAGAAGTGCTCCTCAAGGGCGTTCCCATGTTGATCACTCCCGAAAGTGTCCGGGAGGTCATCCGCGTGATTGCGGCAGCCAGGAGCGGCACCCCGTTTGCATCAACTACTCGCTCACCTGCCGTTCGGCGGAAGAGAGCCAATCGGGGTTGATGGTGACGCCCCAGCCCGGCCCCTGCGGGAAGGGAATTGAGCCGTTACGCACCACCAGTGCGGGCGTGAAGATTTCGTCCGCCCAGTTGTCCGGCTCGATTGAGAACTCCACGTACGTTCCAGGATTCGGAATGGCGGCTTGAAGGTGCAAGGTGAATACCGTCACCATGGACCGGTTGGCCGAATGGGGCAGGCAGGGGATTCCGGCTTCCTCTGCCATCTTGGCGACCCGCAGTGTGCGAGAAAGCCCCCCGACGTAGCAGACATCGGGCTGGACGATGTCGATAGCCTTCATGGCGATCATCCGGCGGAACTGGGCCAAGTCCGTGTCCTGCTCTCCCCCGGCTATCGGGACGGTGAGGGCCTTGGCTACCTCAGCGGTCCACTCCAACTCCCAGTAGGGGCATGGCTCCTCGAAATGCCCGATCTTGTTCGCTTCGAGCATCCGCCCGACCTCGATGGCCTTCCTCGGCGTGTAGCAACTATTGCCGTCCACCAAGACCGTGACGTCGTCGCCCACCGCTTTGCGGACCGCCGGGACCAGCGCTTCTGTCCGGCCGGGCCATTGGTCTTCGTCGTGCCCGCAGACCTTGCCGATCCGGATCTTGAACGCGCGGTAACCCAAGAGGGATTTCAGCCGCTGCAACCGTCCGGCTTCCTCTTCTGGCTTGATGTCCCGGCGCATGCTTGATCCGTAGGCCGGCAGGGGTTTGGGCGTACCGCCCAGCAGTTCGCAGACGCTCTTGTTCTTGAGTTTACCGTGGAGGTCCCACAGCGCGGTGTCTAGACCACCCACGGCACGACAGACGTATGAGCCGGGGAACTTGTATTCGGCCTCGATGAGGCGCTCCACCAGCGCGGCGATGTCCGACGCGTCGGCGTGGAGGGCTTTGGGGGCGATCTGCCGGTGCATCACGATGGCTGAGATGTCAGCATGAAAAGGAGCCATCTGGCCCCAGCCCTCCGCTCCGTCATCCGTGCCCACCCGCACGAGACTGACGTGGCCCTTGGTGAATGTCTCGATACGTTTGATTTTCATGGCAAGGTGATACTGTAGCAAAACCTGTTCATTGAGGCATTCTGTTGAAACCCCGTACAATGGCCCCACTGTGGTGAATTACGCATTGTTTGTGGCGTGGTGGTGCCTGGGCGCGAGCGGCGCTTGGGGAGCGGACCTGGCGTCACCTGCACCGGAGGTCGCCGCCGTCGGCGCGCTGGATATCTCGCAGGGCTGGCGGTTTCGCACCGATCCGAAACGTGTCGGAATCCGCAAACGGTGGGACGGCATCAGCCTCGACGACTCTCCATGGACTCTGACCGACACTGGTGGGCCTTGGGAGGAGCGCGGAGCACCCGGCTATGACGGGGTGGGCTGGTACCGGAAGTGGGTGGAGCTTTCCGAGCCATGGCCGCGGGTGTTCCTGGTGCTTCCGGGCGTGGCTGACCGGGTGGATCTGTTTGTGAACGGCGGACGGGTGGCCAGAAACCTTGCGCGCCCGCACCCGGGAACCCGTTTCATCGTGCGGGAGATCACGACCCGCATCAAAGGCCGCACCCGGTTCCTGATCGCCCTGCGCATGACGAATGATAAGAAAAATCAGCCTGGGGGCTTTCACAATACCGGGGGCCTCCCGGTCATGCTGGCCCGCCGCGCCCGTCCTCTGCTCCCGAATCAGGCTGCGTGGCTGGACTATCTGGCGCGGCAATACCCCACGTTGCCTTGGCCGGCCTGGATGCGGAACGGGGGGGCCGCCTGGATTACGCTGGGGGAGCCGGGGTCCGGCGGCGGCGGCATCATCGGGCCGCACGGCCAGCTTGCACCCGTGGGTCAGGAATTTGCGGTCTCTTGCTGGCTCTATGACTCCCACACGAAGAAGAAATTTTACGCCCCAGAGGCGCTGCCGTGTGTCATGCGACTGGAGGGCCGCGTGCTGCCGCTGCCTGAGATGGATACGAGAGCGGGCCAGTTCAACTTGAAAGTACGGTACTGGTCACATGTGCTGTCGAAAGCTGACGGCGTGACGCTGGGGATCGGCGAGGTGACGGTGCAGAACAGGACCGACCGTACTCGCAAGGTGGATCTCATCGTGGCGGTGCATCCGTTTGGCCCCCAACGGCAGGTCTTTCGTGTTGAGCGGGTGAGTTACGTCCGGGAGACGCAGACCATCTTGGTGAACGGCTTGCCCGCCGTGATCTTGAGCGAAGTTCCGAGTGGGTTCGGGGCTGCCCCGTTTGCGGAGCCCGGCACGGTGGCGCGATTCCTGGCGAAAGGCGAACTTCCCCCTGAGCAGGAGACGGTGGACCTAGAGCAGAAACTTGCGTCCGGCGCCGCGGTCTACAAGCTCAAGATCCAGCCCTACGGGGCGCGTACCCAGACATTCCGGGTGTTTCTGACAGGCCGGCCAAAGCAGATGACGCCGGAGCTCTCCCGGCAGGTCCGGAAGGTGGATCGCAAAGCGAGCCTCAAGAATATCAAGCGTACGTGGCAGAGCCTCCTGGGAGGGAAGGAGAAACTCCGTTTGCGCTTCCGGGACAAGACCATCCAGGATGCGTACTACGCGAGCCTGGCGCACCTGTACGTCACTCTGGGCGGCATGGGGCTGGCGCCGTCTGTTGACGGCCAGTTTGTGCCACGGGCCAGTGCCGTCGCGGTGTCCGCGCTTTTGCGAGCTGGACACACCGACACCGCGCGCCGCTGCCTGAGCCCGTTCCTGAGGGCCTGGCCGCCGGAGGATGTCACGGTGAAGGAGGATCTCGAGCCGGATGCCCCTGGTCTAGCGATCCATGCATTTATGGAATATGTCCGGTTCACCCGGGACCGTGCGTTCCTCGCCGAGGCGTATCCGGTGATCGAGCGGGCATGCCGCGCGCTGCAGCGGCTCCGGTATCGCCATGCAGTCTCAGGAGGGGATGCACTGCCGGCCAGTCGCCGCCGGACAGACACCGGCGAGGGAGACGAAGTCTGGGCCAGCGCCTGGGGCGTGGTGGGGTGGCGGGATGCGGAGGAGGCGGCGCGCCTGCTGGGACGGGAGGATGATGCCGCCTGGATGCGCGGGCAAGGCTTAAGACTGAAGGCAGAACTTGAGCGCGTCTACGCGAAACGGAACCGGCCCGCTGGCAGCCAACTTCCTCCTGGTGGCCCGGTCCTGCTGTGGCCGTGCGCGGCGCTGTCAGCGGAAGCGCCCGATGTCCGGAGCGGATTTGAACGGGTTTGGGAGGCGTGGTTCGCTGGCTCCGGCGGCGGCTGCCGGCCGGGCGAGCAGTACCTCCCGTCCGCTGGACTTTCGTACGCACACAATTGGCTCCTCCTTAACGACGCGGAGCGGGCTCAGCAGGTACTGGCCTGGCATCTCAAGCACCAGACCATGCCGGGCACATATGCGTGGGCGCAAGCTGTGGATCCTTTGACCATGCGGCATGGCGGCGGCGGTCTGCCGGACCCGCGTGCGGCGGCGGAGTATATCTGCCTCGTGCGCGATATGCTGCTGCGTGAGGATCATAACGCGCTGTTGCTGACACCCGGCCTGGCTGCGAGGTGGGCGAAGCCAGGGCGCCACATCGAGATCAAGCAGGCTCCCACTTGGTTCGGAACGTTTCCGGGCTATTCGGTCGTGTCGTCCCCTCGGGGGATCACCCTGCGGCTGATGCGGGGACAAGGTTCCGGGGAATCCTATCAACCACCGGGCGGGATCCGCTGGCGGGTTCCGGGCCGCCAGCCTATCCGACAGCTCACGGTGGGCAGGAGGCGGATCAAAGAAATTCCGCCAAACCGCTGGATCCACCTCCCCCCCGGGGTGAGACAGGTCGGGGTGGTCTGGTGAGAAGCTTCACGAAGCCCAGCCAGTTCATGTTCTCCGCAGGGCTGTGGAACCTTCATCCGGGTGCTGACCCGTTTGGCCCGGCGGTACGCCGGGAGCGTGCTCTCGCAGAAAAATTGAAGATTTTCAGACGCCTGGGGTTCCAGTACGTCCAGTTCCACGATGACGATGCGGTGCCTGACACGGCCTCGGCTTTAGCCCGCGCGCGGCAGGCGGCGCGTCTGCGTAAGCTGCTTAAAGACCACGGGCTGAAAGCCGAGTTCGTGGCGCCACGGTTGTGGGAGCACCCGCTGGGTGCCGATGGCCCCATCACGAGCAACAATTCCAAGGCCCGACGGTACGCGCTGGAGAGGGTCAAACGCACGATAGATATCGCGCGCCACCTCGGCACCGACCGAATGGTCTTTTGGCCGGCGCGGGAGGGCACATACATCCGGGAGAGCAAAGACCCGGTTAAGTCGTTTGGCTACTTGCTGGAGTTCTTCAACCAGATCCTCGCGTACGATCCAGTCATTCGCATCCTGGGGGAGATGAAGCCCAACGAGCCGATGGATTGTATGTACATGCCCACCACTGGACACATGCTGTCCCTGTGCGACAAAACGATCGATCCGACCCGCACGGGTGTGCTCATCGAGAGTGCGCACTGCATTCTGCTCGGCCTCGACCCGAGCGAGGAGATGGCATTCGCGCTTTGGCACGGCAAGCTGTGGGGGGTGCACCTGAACGACCAGGACGGGCTGAAGTACGATCAGGACAAGGCCTTCGGCTCGGTGAACATCCGAAGGGCATTCAATCAGGTGGATGTGCTGGTCCGGAATGGCTACGGTCACAACGGGGAGGTGGTTGGGCTGGATGTCAAAGCGATGCGCACCCAGCCATTCGAGCGGGCACACCTGCACTTGAAGCATAGCAAGGAACTCTTCCTGGAGCTGGCGCGCTTAAGTCATGTTATTGACCGGCGGCAGTGGCAGGCCTACCGCGACAGCCTGGATTACGAGTCTCTGGACCGGTTCATCCTCAAGCAGCTCGGACGGCTCTCCCGGTAACACCCTTTTCGTGCAACACGAGCGGCACCTCCTGCTGAGCATCACGGTATTTTGCTGTGGGGCGGTAGTCCTTATCCTTGAAATTCTCGGCTCCAGGCTGCTCGCACCGTTTTTCGGCTCCACTCAATATGTCTGGTCTTCGCTCATCGCCGTCACCTTGCTGGCGCTGTCCGTGGGGTACGCCGTGGGCGGCCGGTTGGCCGACCGCACCGATCCGTTCCCGGCGCTGTACCGGACCCTGGTGATGGCAGGGTGGCTGATCCTGTTGATCCCGCTGATCCGTACGGTGGGACTGCCGGCGACCGCTGCCCTCGGCTTGCGCGCCGGTGCCCTGGCGGCCGCGCTGCTCCTGCTCGCGCTCCCACTAGCGCTCTTAGGCTGTGTGGCGCCGCTAGCCGCCAAGACGGCGGTGAGTGCGCTTTCCTCGCTGGGGTTGCGCGTGGGCGGGCTGTACGCGCTCTCGACGGTCGGCAGCCTCGCTGGGGCCCTGGCCACCGGCTTTCTGCTGATTCCCCTTCTGGGCGTGAGCAGGATCCTGCTGCTGTCAGCCCTGCTTTTGTTTGTGCCGGCGCTGTGGTTCTGGTTCACCGCTCCGTGGAGCGCCGAGCGCCTCAAGTGGCGCGTGCTGGCAGCGGCCGGGGCAGCCCTCTGTCTGGTCGGTCAAGTGCTGCGTCCTGAGTATCCCCTCCAGCGTAGGGGGAGCCCGTGGATGCTGCTTTCGAAAACGGACAGCCGGTATGGTGAGGTCAAGGTCGTGGAGTATCGGACTAGCCGGACCCTGATGCTTGACGGTGCGCTGCAAACGGGTATCGACACCTCCAACCGGCTGTCACTGTTCTCGTATGTGGCGGGGATGACTGCGCTCCTCAAAGCCGCCCACCCAGCGGCGAGGCGGGTCCTGCTGGTGGGGTTTGGCGGGGGTGTGCTGACGGTACAACTCGTGGAGGAGGGGTTTAAGGTGGAGTCGGTGGAGATCGATCCTGCGGTGGCTCAGGCGGCCAGGAGATTTTTTACGCGCTCGCATGACCTGCCAGTCGCGCTGGAAGACGGCCGGACCTTTCTCCTGCGTGCCCCACCAGGCTCGTACGATGCCGTTATCCTGGACGCCTACGCCGGCGAAGCACCTCCCGCCCATCTGTTCACGGTGGAGGCGTACCGGCTGGTGAAGCGCGTGCTGTCACCGGGTGGCGTCGGGCTGGTCAATCTCATCAGCATTCCTTTTGGACCGCACGGACGGCTCACCCGATCGGTGGGCCGCACGATACGCACCGTGTTTCCCTGGGTGGAGGCTTACGCGTTACAGGACGAAGAGGTCGCCAATGTGTTGTTTGTCTTCGCCGACCGGCCGCGCGCTATCCACCACCTGCCGAGCGTGCGGGCTTACCCCCAGGTGGCCGAGGAAGTGCAGGGCATGCTTGCGCGGAAAGTGGATCTTACGCTGGGTGATGGCATCGTGTTGACCGATGAGTACAATCCCATCGAATCCATGAACGTACGGGCGCGTGAGAAGATGCGGCGCCATCTGCAAGAGTTGATCCCAGCCTGGCTGCTGCTGGAGTGAGACGATGCGTATAATGTCGGTATCGTGAACATGCTCTGGCGCGGCGTGGGATTACTCGTGTGCGTGGCGTTGGCCGATCCCGTCAGCCCGGCCTCCTCGATCGTTTCCGTGCTACCGGAGCCGCTCACCACAAAAGCGTTCGGGCCATTTGGCCAGATCGTGGCCGTGCCGGAAAAGTCCCCGCCGACGGTTGAGAACGCCATCTGGAAATACTGGGGTGGCTTGGCCAAGACCCGCATCCATAAGGGAATTGAGTTCGGGATGTTCAAGGCCAAAGCGCGCCTGCATGAGATCGCTGAAATGGAGCGGCATCGGTGGTCACCAGAGCTCTTGGTGAGCATTGACAGCGATTTCTATCTCGCCGTTGCCCCGTATGTGCGCCCCAAAGCGGGAAGGGCTCGGCCGGACGCCGCCAAGGTGAAGGTCTTTATCGTCAAGCGGGGACAGGCGGTGCTCCTGCATAAAGGCGCGTGGCATACGCTGCCGTTTCCCATAGCCGGTGAAGGTCTGTTTCTGGTGGCCTTCCGGGACGGGACCAGAAAGAAAGACCTGACCCTGCGTGCGTTTAAAGGCCGCGAGACCGTGAAATTCTAGACAGGGGCAGAGCGCCTGCTCAGCCTCGCGTAATGAGACTGCTGAGGTTTCGCGAGAACGGGATCGTCCTGGTGCTCCTGCTCCAGGTCCTCCTGCTCTGGGCGGTGGCGCCGCGGATCGACGGCGAGTCTACCTTTCTCAACCGGGACAACTTGATGCAGGTGGCCCGGGCTTTCTCGTTCATCGGGATCGCCGCGGTGGGCGCTACGATGGTGATCGTGGCAGGCGGCATCGATCTCTCCGTCGGAGCCGTCATGGGCTTAACCGATGTGGTGACGGCGCTGGCCCTCGCCTCAGGGTGGGGGATCGCTCCGGCTGTCGTCCTAGGGCTCCTGGCTGCTGTCATATGTGGTCTCGTCAACGGTGGCCTGGTGGCATACGCAAGGCTGCCGCCGTTCATTGTGACGCTGGGCATGCTGTCCATCGCCCGTGGCGCCGCGTATTTTCTGACAGGGGGGCGCATCATCTCTGGATTGCCCGAGGCCTTCACCGGGTTCGGGCAGGGTTTCCTGGCTGGTGGCATGCCGTACCCGGTGGTGGTGATGATTTTAGCCATGGCCGCGGGGGTGGTACTCATGGGGCTCACCACCTACGGACGCACCCTGCACGCACTGGGCGGCAGCGAGGAGGCGGTCAAATTGTCCGGGATCAGCGTGCGAAGGCTCAAACTCTCGGTGTACGGCCTCGCCGGAGGGTTCGCGGGCCTGGCCGGCATTATGTATGTCTCCCGGTTCGGCTACGGCGCCTCCACGGCGGGGTTAGGCTACGAGCTGCAGGTGATCTCCGCGGTGGTGATTGGAGGGACGAGCCTGTCGGGTGGCGATGGGTCAGTGCTGGGCAGCGTGCTGGGAGCAGCCGTGATGGGGCTGCTTTCCAATGGACTCACCCTGCTGAGCATCCCGGAGGAGTACAATCAATTCGCTGTTGGCCTGGTGATCATTCTGGCCGTGCTGGTGGACCGTTACCGGCACAGGGAGGCAGCACGATGAGTACTGGAGGGAGAGGGGATGGTACCGGCATGAAGGGCCTGGTGTTCTGGATAGGCGTTCTCGTGACGTTCGGCGCTGGGCCAGCTTACGCTGACCAAGGGCTCACCTTTGCGCTGGTGCCCAAGCTGCTTGACAACCCGGTCTTCAATTACGCCAAGCTGGGCGCCGAAAAGCAGGCCAAGGCTTATGGCAACATCAAGATCCTGTGGCGCGCGCCACAGGAGGCCGATGCGGCCAAACAGGTAGAGATCATCGAGGGATTGATCACGCTCAAAGTAAATGGCCTGGCCATCTCCTGCAACGAGCCAGAGGCTCTTAAAGCCGTGATCAACAGGGCTGTCAAAGCTGGCATCCCCACCATCACGTTTGATTCGGACAGCCCCAACTCAAAGCGGCTCACGTACTACGGAATCAACGATGTGGCCTGCGGCCGGATCCTGGGGAAGGAGCTCGCCCGCCTCACCGGCGGGAAGGGCGACATCGTCATGATGACCGGCATGCGCGGCGCGTTTAACCTGGAGCAGCGGATGAAGGGTGTGCGCAAGGCGCTCAAAAAGTACCCGCGCATGAAGATCGTGCAGGTCGTGGCCTGCGATGACGACATCGCCAAAGCGGTGAGCCTGATCGAGAGCACCCAGCGGGTCCGCCCCAAGCTGGCCGGCTGGGCGTTCGTGGGGGGCTGGCCACTGTTCGCGCGGGGCGCCCTGGATCCGGTGGACCCTCAGAAGACCAAGGTGGTCTCCTGGGACGCCCTCCCGCCGCAGTGGTCATATCTCGAGTCTGGTCGCGTGGAACTCCTGCTGGCCCAGCGGGTGTTTCACTGGGGGGCGGAGAGTGTAAAGCTCCTCAAGGCCGCCGCGGCTGGGAAGAAGCTTCCAAAATATTCCTATGCTGGCGTGGATCTGGTAACGGCGGCCAATCTTAAGCACTATAAGAAGCTGTGGGCGAAGTGGGAGGATCCCAGCCAGCCCATGGGGGATGCCCCGCTGTTGAAGCCATGAGGAGGTCATCATGAGTCAGTTGTCCCCCTCACCCTACCCTCTCCCCCCAAAGGGGGGAGAGGGAAAGGGAGAGGGGGGTGGCACTGGCTATGAGGAGGTCATTATGAGTCAGTCGGGTTCCTTGGATCGTCCGATTCACAAACTCCGCAGTATTGGACAGAGCGTCTGGTATGACAACATTCAGCGCAGCCTCATTACCTCGGGCCGGCTCGCCCGGATGATGAGCGAAGATGGGCTGGCAGGGATGACCTCCAACCCGACGATTTTCGAAAAGGCCATTAACGGCAGCACGGATTATGACGAGGATCTTAAAAGTCTGACAAGTCGCCAAGCTCCTTTGCAGGAAATTCTCGATAACCTTACCGTCAAGGATATCCAGTTGGCCTGTGATGCGTTCCATCCACTGTTCGACAGCACGCACGGCGTTGACGGGCGTGTGTCCATCGAGGTCACCCCGAAGTTCGGCCGTGATACCACCGCGACGATTCAGGAGGCGCACCGGCTGGGAGCGCTGGTCAACCGTCCCAATGTCATGGTCAAAGTCCCCGCGACGGTGGAGGGACTGGCGGCCGTCGAAGTGCTCACGGCCGAAGGGCTGAACATCAACATCACCTTGATCTTTTCGGTGGAGCGCTACGCAGCCGTGATGAACGCCTATCTGCGTGGCCTGGAAGCCCGGGCGGCAAAAGGACAGGCCTTGGGCACGGTGCACTCGGTGGCCAGTTTCTTTGTGAGCCGCATCGACGTGTCTGCGAACACCCTGTTGGACCAGCAGATCGCGGCCACCTCCTCGGCAGCTGAGCGTGAGCGGCTTCAGGAGCTGCGCTGGAAGATCGCCGTCGCCAATTCCAAACGTGCCTACCAGCGGTTCCGCAAGGTTTTTACCAGCGAACGCTTTGCCAGGCTCGCGGCGCAAGGTGCTCACGTGCAGCGGGTGCTGTGGGCCTCAACGGGCGTGAAGGACCCTTCGCTGCCACCCACATATTACCTGGAGGCGCTCATGGGTCCGGACACGGTGAACACGCTTCCCCCTGAGACCTACGAGACCTTCCGGACGAGCGGGGTGGTCGCACCCACGCTGGAGGTCGGGGTGGAAGAGGCCGAACGACAGCTCGTTTCCCTGGAGCAGGCGGGGATCAGTCTGGCCACGATCTGTGAGGACCTGGAAGTGAAGGGCCTTAAGTCGTTTGCGGACTCCTGGGAGAAGCTCTCGCAGAGCCTCGCTGCCAAGCGCGATCAGCTTCAACTCGCCACCCGCTAACCAGGGTACTGTCCTAATTTGAATCTGACACCAGATAGATGGGTAGTGGAAAACATATACATTTGTTGTTCCAGGCCACAACTGGTGGGGGAGGGTAGCGCTTAGGTGGCGGATAAGTAGTGCAGGATGGGTGAAATTGGCACAATTGTGTTACACCATGGCATGGCATGGTACGCTGTGTTACGCTGATAGCGGAAGGCGTTACGGCTTCATACATACCGGGGATGGCGATGGATTTTCTATAGAATACAAAAGTAATGCAAGCCCCAGTGGATGCGTCTAGCTTGCTTTGATGGAGTGAGCCAGGCGAGGGGCAACCAGGAGGATGCCGTGCTCGCAGATGAAGTGAAAGGAGTAACCGCAAAGGGGTACACACATTCAGCCACTGGCTCTTCTGCTGTTCATGCGACTGGGGAGAATTTACAATACGTCGGGATTGGTGGACTGGACGTGCTCATCAAAAAGTGCGACGACTTCTTTATTGCCCAAGGAATCGCTCTGGATTATGCTGTGTACGCAGAGACTGAGGAGATAGTGAAAGAGAATTTCGTGAACGGCCTCATTGCTACTATTGGTGCCCACCTAAGAAGATACGGGGACATCGAAAAACTGCTCAAGATGGCTCCTCCTGAGGTGCTGAAAGAATTTGCTGTTGAAGCAGAAGAAAACAAACTAGCTCTTTTGCACACGTATCGGCTTCCCCAAAACTGGGGGCTATTGCGGTTCTATAGAGAGAAACCACAGGACAAAGAGGAACTTGCTGTTGCTGCACGGTGACACACCAACCTCCACCGCACCATGAGTACCAGAGGGTTATCACAGCATTTAGGCAGGAAGAATACACAGTAACTGAGGTCGAGAGCGGGTGGGAGTTTGTAAAACAGGATAAAGGGCCGATCGTCTATCCCTTTCTTCCGCTGGTAAGTGAATACTATGTCAAAATCATGTGTCGTCAGCTAGGAGCTGACTTCCTTGCAATAACGGCTAGGCTTTAGACGTGGCCCCAGCAACTTTAGGCTACTAATGCCTCTACTCTCCACACGTGATCGGTTAGCCCTGCAGCCATAGCAGGAGTTTTGCCTAAGCTGCCATGCACACGGCAGAAATTGTAAATTGCAAAGTACACAGCTAGTGCCGCCTTGTAATTGTCTAGCTTTTTTGAGAACGCATTAGTCAGCCGCGTAAACCGGCGCAATTGCATTCTCATGGTGAGGTGATGCCGCTCCGCGTAGGATGTTGATATCTCGTTAGGGTCGGGGTTGCCAAAGACTACCTTGGATAGCACTTCTTTGACCCGGCGCACTTCTGGTGGAAGATAATGTCCGCGGCGATAGCCGGGCGCATCGTCATCCGAAAATATCTTTATGTGCTGGGCGTAATCTACAAATGCCCCAAGGTGGGTTTTAATTGCTAGAGCAAAATGTTTGTAGCCATC
>CAZPLZ010000091.1:0-13665 GCA_964587525.1 uncultured bacterium
GAAGCGCCGGCGGATCTGACAGTGATTGGGTGCCTATGGGCATATGTTGGCATCTGCGGGCCAAAAAGTTGGCATCAATCTTGGCATCGGCCTGCTTGCAGAGCGGGGGCCGCGCAGAGCCGCGGCACGGCGCCAGCGCTCCGCTCTAATCAGCGGTCGCATTCCCCGAGGCTCTCTTGCAAGGTAGAATGGCAACTTTGGCTACGGAGGATTTTGAGTCCTGTGTATGTTGAGCGCTGAAGTCTTCTCCCGTTCGTACTGTCTTAACGTTTGAGAACTGGTCGCTGGCGCCAGTGCGCTTTCGGTGCCCTCCCAGTGCCCTGGAGATGCGGGTAAAGTAGGCGCATGGCGGCAATCGTCTTCCTGGGTTGCTTCGTCTTCTACCTTGGTCTCATGGCGCCCGGCATTGCGCTGGAGGACAGCGGGGAGCTCGCCACCGCAGCGGTGACCCTCTCCCTTACTCATCCGCCCGGGTACCCATTATATCTTCTTGCCGGAAAACTTTTCACGCTTCTGCCCGTTGGTTCTCCCGCGTTCCGGCTGAGCCTGTTCTCCGCCTCCTGCGCCGCGACCGCGGTGTCACTGCTCTTTGCGATTGTCCGTCAGCTTGTGCCCGGACGTCCGCTGATCGCGGCGGCGAGCGCGTTCGCATGTGCTGCCGTCCCCGCGCTGACGCTCCAGGCAACGCTGGCGGACAAATACGCCATGAACCTGGCCCTGCTCTGCGCGCTCACGTTGCTGATGCTGCGGGCGTGGCGCGACGGCCCGGGGCGCCTGCAACCCATCGCGCTCATCGTCGGGCTTTCGCTGGCGCATCACATGCAGACCCTCTATCTCGCTCCCGCCCTCGCGGGGCTGTTCTGGCGGGACAGGGTGTGGCGTCGGCGACGGACCATCATGCTGTTCGTCCTGTGCGTCGGGCTCGGACTTTCGCTGAAGGCCGTGGCGCTTCCACTGTTTTCGCGCGCCACCCCCTCACTGATGTCCGGCCAACTTAACACCGCGAGCAAACTGGGCCGGTATCTTTCCGCGAGGGACTATTCCGACCGGTTCTCGGCCTTCGGTGTCGACGAAATAATCGCCCGGCTCTGGACGGATGGGCTGGTCACGATCGCCACGCAGGCCGGTCTGCCCGTTCTGTTGTTCGCCGCGCTCGGCGCATGGTACGCTTGGGATCGCGCCCGCCCCTTCCTGATTCACGGACTGGCTGCCGCCCTGCTGGCACTCGGCCTGGTCGCCAATTTCCAGATCATCGGGGACGAGTACTATGTCCTCCCGGTTGTCGCCTGGCTCTGCGCCCTGGCCGCGCTGGGGATTGCGAAGCTCGCTGAAACCCACGGCCGCCTCCCGATGGCCGGGGCCCTGTGCCTGCTCGTGGTCGGCACACTGTGGCGCGGCCTCCCCGCGGCGGTTTTCTCCCGCTACTACGGCGCGATGGACTGGAGCCGGAACCTGCTCCACAGCGTGGAGCAGGACGCGGTCCTGGTCACCCAGCGCGACGATGACTTCTTCCCGACTATGTACCTGCAGCGCGTATTGGCCGAACGGCCGGATGTCATTCTGGCTTTCCGCTACAACCTGACCAGGTTCTCGATTCACACGGAAATGCAGCGCCTCCACCCAGGTTTCGTGATGCTGGACCCCAAGCTCATTCCCTGGGGGAGGGCCGTTGGCCCCGACTCGCCCCTCAACTTCTTTCTACTTTCGCACATGGGCCGTCGGGAAGTGGCCTTCACGTACCTCGCGAGTGCCGAAACCGCGGACGGCTTTCTGCTGACACCCAAGGGTTGCGTGTTCCGGGTGGATCGAAGAGAGGCCGGCGGCAGGATATCCCGGGCATCGGAATTCGCCGCACAATTGCGTCGCTTCAGGATGCGGTCGGTCTTCGCTCCGTATGCCGCGCGTTCGCGGGCATGGGAACTGGCCTGGGCGCCTTCGGTTCTTTGGGCCCAGCTTGCAGTGCGATGGAGCGGCAGGCGAGACCAATCCGAATCCCGGGCCTGCTTCCGGCAGGCGATGCGGTATCCCTACACGTGCGTGAAGCAGCACGGTCCCGGGCAATGGGGGATCGAACGCATCGTCTACGGATTCTAAGTGCTGTCTGGTACCGGGCCGACGCCCCGATCGCGTCGTGAGGTCAGAGGATTGTTAATCCTCTGCGTGTGACCGCCACCATACTTCTCCCGTACGTACCCGCTTAACTCCTGAAAACTCGTACCTCGGAGTAGTGTATGAGAAGGAGCGCGGAGATGCTTCTGCGGCAGAGTTGGAGAGCTCCCTGGCGGTCGTAGCGGAAGAACACGCAGTCACTGAGTCCGCTAATCCGGTGTGTGTCCCGCCCATGAAGGCTCAAAGCGGATACTAGGTCGCTCGTAAGGAGAGTTTCTGCGAAATCTCCGTCCAAGAAAATCTGGCCGAGTGTGTGATCTGTGACGATGGCAACCACTCGGGGCGCGTTCTTGTTCCCCACCTGACGTGTCTTTGCGATAACGCTTCGGTGAATCAGTCTGGTTATGGGGGCAACCTGTTGCATGGTTTCGAGTTTGCGGTTGAAGTGCGCGTGTTTGTCGACAGCGTCTGCGCCGAGAGAAGTCACTTCGAGAAAGAAACAGTCATCGCCTTTTGTGCAGGAGAAATCAGGACCACCTTTAGCTCCATGGGCGCAGACGGGAGTGTACCCCTGTTTGCGAACAAACCAGGCAACAAGTGCTTCTGCCCGAGCCGCTTCTGGACGTGAGGCTAGTTGTCTGCGGAAGTGAACACCTGATGCAGGGCGGTGTTTGCTGAGATGACGTTGATGGTTCGCTACGATGCGTTTGAGTCGTTTTCCACTGTGGAAATGGTATTTAAGTCTCTTTCGAGTGTCGTCAGGTACGACCGGCATGTCAAAAGCGCGCCTACCGAAGCATCAGGCGTAGATTGTCGACAAGAAGTGTCAGGTTGGCGAGCAGGGCGGAAGCTGACCTCGTGAATCCTGCATAGTCAGGGGTTGGTGCTATGGGGCAGCCGAGCAGGAAGTGTTGCTCAGCCCCCGGACTGAAGCTCCGCAATCCAGTGCGTGTTTCCGAAATCCATCTATTGACGCGCACGGTAACGTCCTGGACTCTAGCCTCAGGTTCACCTCGGAGGTTGCGGACCTCGGCGAGAAGGGCGCCTCCCGCGTTTATTCGTCCACAGCTGTTTCAATGCGTTCCCCGTTCTTCATAGTTCCACCTCCTCACAGGACACATGAGGGCATGGAGGGTGAGAGAAAGCAAGTGGTTAGTGGCCTTGGAAAAATTATGACAGTTGCGAACGATCATACGGGGGCTCGATTACACACGGGCACCCATCTTTTGATGTTGACGGTCCCGAGGTGTTTGCTTCTTGACTTCTTCCTGCTAGATTACCTGTAAACGTCCCCCCCTGATAACAAGAGCCCCTGGGCTCTGTCTAGCCTTACGGCTAGGGTAGTCAGGGGGGTCATTATTTATAGGGATAGTATTCGACAGAGCCCTTCTCAAAGATTGGAAATTCCGACTGGATCATGTGTTTCACGATCTTAACGATTGTTCCATGACGACCGGCGGCATAAAAAAGGAATATAATCCTGCCTACATATGCCGGATCGTGTCATTTTCAACATTGCTATCCCCTGGACCGATGAGTTCACTGGCATCGTTCACCCGCTCGCCAAGCTGCGTGAGTGGTTTTTCCGCACTGCAGATCTTCCTATTTGTAAAGGCGGCTCCGTTATCGGGGTAGGCCTCTTCGGGGTCTGGTACGACAATGACCGCCCACCTGAGGAGAACCCTCTCGAGGACTACAGCAACTGGTACAAGTTTGGTGTGTTCGGAGCCGCCGGTTAGAAGTTGACAAATGTCAACCTCAGTGGTAGGATACATTCGTCAACCTCAGGTTAGGCTTGATTGAGCCGAGAGGTTAACGTGGAGGCCACTGGGTCATGAAGTGCTATGCGTTACTCGATGGGACGAGGGTCGATCTGGGCAGCCTGTCATCTTCCGAACAAGCCTTCCTGCGTGCCCTTCGTCGGATGGCCCAACAGAAGATCAGCTACTTTGAGATCGCCCGGGCCGCGGTCGGGCCAGGGTCACCGGCGCTTGGGGGGCGGCAGACCATCAACCGTCATGTGGCGGCCGCTCCGATCTACCGTGTGGCGGAGGACATTGCGACCCGTGCTGGGATCAAGCAGGAACTGATCTTGGCCCCTGAGTTTGAGCACCGACGCGCTGAGTTCCCTACGGACGGGTCGCATATGAGCGCGACTCAAGCGGCGGCGTTCATCAGTATTTCACGGGCTGCCGTACACAAGGCGGTCAATGCTGGAACACTCAAGGCGCTGCGCATTGGCAACGTCACCGTGATCAACAAACAGTCGGCCCTCGCCTACCGTCAACGTCGGGAAGCGGCTCGCGAGCGGCTTACTGAGGCCAGTAGGACCACCCAGGATGCCGTATCGAGACTCTCCAAGAGGGCCGAGGCCAAGGTCGTGAAGACGCTAGGCAACACACAGCGTATGACGGGCACTGTGTGAGCGAATAAAAGGTCAGCAGGGAAACTCAAGTCGGCGTTCTCCCGTGCGAGTGTTTTAGTATAAATCGATACAGGGGTACGGTTTAGCACTGTCCGCGTCCTGTTAGGGTATGATGCGTGCGAAACGTGAGAAGACTGGAGAATAAAAGGGCCATCGTCACCGGAGCGGGCTCGGGTATTGGCAGAGCCATCGCGGAACGGTTCATCGAAGAAGGTGCGCGGGTCCTTGTCGCGGATATCAAGCTTGAGGATGCGAACCGGGTCGCCACCCAGCTTGGCGAGCGCGCATTGGCGCATCGCGTCGATGTCACCCGGTCAGACCAGGTGCGGGACATGATCACGCACGTGCAGCGGGCCTGGGGCGGTCTCGACATCATGGTCAATAACGCCGGCACCGCCGTGGCGGCGACGGTGGTGGACACGAGCGAAGAAGACTGGCAGCACATTATCGATGTCAATCTCAAGGGCGTGTTTCTGGGAATGAAGTATGCCATTCCTGTTATCCGGGAGAGCGGGGGTGGATCCATTATCAACACCGCCTCCATCGCTTCCCTGGTGGGTCTGACCGAACGCGCCGCCTACTGCGCCGCCAAAGGCGGGATCCTGGCTCTCACCCGCGCGGCGGCCATGGACCATGTGGGCGAGGGCGTGAGGATTAACTGTATTGCTCCGGGCACCACCGACACCCCCTGGATCGCCCGCATCACCGCCAGTACCAAGGACCCCGAAGCCACCAAGACGGCCATGCGTGCCCGCCAGCCTCACGGCCGGTTTGTCAAACCGGAGGAAATTGCCGCTATGGCCGCCTATCTTGCGTCCGACGAAGCGGCCTCAGTCATTGGAGCTGCGATGGTCGTGGATGGCGGGATGACCGCCAGGTGACGTCGTAAGCGTTGCGTTATAAGTCGTTAGGGAAGACCAATGTTGAACTTTCCTGTTTTGGCCTGGGCGGGCACGAGTTCCTGCCGGATGGCCGCTCGCGTGGCTTCAATGAGGATTTCAAGCGGGCCGTAACTCCAGGAGAACTATTTGAGGGTTTTGGTGGTGAAAGGCGCCGAGCGGTCATGGCTGCCGCACATGAAGCGGGCATCAATTTCTTTGACGCCACCATCGATTCGGAAAAGGAGGCGCTTGGCCGTAATTTTAAGGCCCTGCCACCACCTCGTGAAGTCTATGTCCAGACCAGGCCAGAGGGTATGGTGTACACCAACAACCCTGAAGACAAACACAACTGGAGAATGGCTGAGTACAAGCTGCTCCAGCCTGAGGTGCGCCGGATCCTTGACCTGCTGGGCCGCCGCCGGATAGACTTTTTAAACTTTGGCTTCCTGGCTTCCGCCCTTGACCATGACCCTCACTACCTTACGAAGATCGCGCACAACATTAAGAGCCTTAAGGATGAGGGTCTGATCCGCTTCGCCTGTGCTGATAATTTTTCAGGGGAAGCGACCTACCTCAGGCAGATTGAGACCGGTTGTTTTGATGCGATCTTCATTAATTTCAATTTCGCCGACGATGGTGGTGAGCGCCGGGTGCTGCCGGTGGCTGCCGAGCGCGGCCTCGGCGTCTTTTGCCGTGAAGCCTTTATGAAAGGCGCTCTCTTCACAATGGGGGGGGAGGCGGGTTTCACCGACCGCAAGCAATTGGCTCAAATCTCCCTCAAGTGGATCTTGGCGCATCAAGAGGTCACCACGATTGTTGTTGGGATTGACCATCCCCAGCAGCTTGCCGACAACCTGGAAGCGCTTGAGCAACCGACCCTCACAGATGACGACCGAAAGGTCTTGGACGCCCTCAAGGCTACCCGTTCCTACCGGGAGTATCACGACGGCAGGTTGAAGAATATTTCCAGATGAAGGCCGCCTTCTGCTGGTGAGTTAGCCGCTTAAGTTCAATTTCCCGGCGCATGGCACTACGTTGCGTGGGGTGGCGTTCGCGATGGACTAGCCGCACCGGAAGCTTGGCGCGCGTATACTTCGACGCGATGCCGTCCCGGTGCGCCTTCAGCCGCTTCGGAAGATCAGGGGTGTAGCCGCAGTAGTAACTTCCGTCCCGGCACCGGAGCACATAGACATAATACACGCGTGACTTCAGAGAGCGGCTTCCAGCGCATGTTTCAGCCGCCGGGCGCGCCACGTCCCCGAGTTATGTAATCCGGATGAGATCGGCGACTTTGCGGCTCAACAGAAACTTCTTGGAACCTACCTGGATGTTGAAGGATCCAGATTCAGCGGGCCGTTTCCCCAGACGAAATCTGACGCCTGGCAGAAGCCCCAACTTCACGATCGCCCTTAGACGTTCAGGGTCAAAATCGCTGACGTGGGCCACCACGGAGGTTTCGCCCACGCGTAAATCCGAGATCTTCCGGCCTGGGGGACGAGAGTCTAACACCCCAGCCTTGCTCGGGATAGGGTCGCCGTGAGGATCCCTGAGTGGTTCCCCGAGGAGGCGGGCCATTTGCTCTTCCACCGCGTCGGAGAGCACGTGCTCAAGTCGCTCCGCCTCGGCATCAACCCGCTCCAGCGGAATGCCCAGGCGCTTGGCGAGGTAGAGCTCCCAGAGACGGTGGTGCCGGATGATCTCAAGGGCGGTCTTGGACCCCTTCGGCGTGAGCGAAACCCGGCCATAGGGCTCGTGGACCACGAGGCCCATGGCACGCATTTTCTTGACCATGTTCGTGACCGAGGGGGCGGAAACCTTCATACGCCTTGCCAGGGTGTTGACCGTCGCATGTCCCTGCCGTGCCACAATCTTGTAGATGGTTTTGAGATAGTCTTCAATCGACCTGGTCAGGTCTTTGTAGTCTGTTTGATTTCGCCGCATCGTGCTTAATTTCAAGCCTAACAGGGATTTTTGGAAAAAAGCAACACGTTCACTGGATTTTAGTAATGGCTAACTTGGAACTTGACAAACGCCGGCGTTTCCCCCATAATTAGCTTAGACTAAATTTACTTAACGTAACCTAACTTTTTCTAAGATCGCAAGAAAGGAGTAGTGGTTGTGGTAGAAGTGAGGCGCAAGCGACGCTCCAGAGGCAGAATCTGGGCTTTGGTGATCTTGGCCGGCGGCATGATCGTGGGAGCGGCGGCCTGGGCGGTTCTTGTGAGGGGAGAAGCCAAGCAGACGGTTGACAGGACGATTGTCCTGTCCATGAAGGACTATGCGTTCAATGGGAACAACCCGAAGCTAACACTGGTCCCCGGTGAGACCGTGCGCTTTATCGTCCGTAACGATGAGACAGATCGATTGATCGCACATGACTTTGGGATCCTTGGCCTGGACATTGCCTGTGAGACGCACATCAAACCGGGCGAGACCCGGGAGTACGTAGTCCGTGTGCCGAAGGGCGGAGACTTGGTGTACGCGTGCTGTGCGCATAAAGGCATGAGCGGCACGATTGAGATTGCTCAGAAGCCGTAAGCGAAACCACAAACGATTCAATTCCTGGGTCGCGGTGATCCTGGGAGCGGTCTTGATTTTTGGAGGAACGGCCTCGGCGTTGTTCCTGTGTGGAGAGTTGATTCTCCCCGGAAGTGAAGGCGGGCGGGCGGTGGACAGGGTCATCAAGCTCTCCATGAGAGACTTTACATTCAATGGAAACAACCCTGAACTGCAACTGAATCCGGGCGAGCTGGTGCGTTTTGTCGTCACCAATGATGAGCCGGATCCCCTGGTCTTGCATAGCTTCATCGTTCCCGGACTGAACGTCAGATGCGAAACCCCCATCAAACCTGGGGAAACCCGGGAGTTCGTGGTCCGCGTGCCGGCGAGAGGGGACTTGGTGTACAACTGCTGCACCCATCCTGGCATGGGGGGTGCGATGAAGATCGTACAAAAAAAGTAATATCCCGCCTGTGAATTCACGCCGCGCCGTTCTCCTCGCTGTACTTGGGGTTGTTTTGTTTCACGGTTCGATCCAGGCGAAGGAATCGGACTCTGTAGACCAGGTATCGGTCGCCTCTCAAGCGCACACAAAAAAGTTTCTGACACATTTTGACTATGGCAAGGTGTCGAAACTGCCGGATGGACGTACCTTACGTGAGTATTGGGTCACCGCCGATGACCCGACGGAGATCGAAGTGGCTCCGCGTGTGAAATTCCCCGCCTGGACATTCAACGGGCATGTTCCCGGGCCGACCCTGCGCGCTCGGGAAGGCGATCTCATGCGGATTCATTTCAAAAATAACGGCACGATGCCGCACTCCATGCATTTTCATGGATTCCATCCCGGCAATATGGACGGCGTCTTTGAGCAGGTGCCGCCGGGTGGTAACTTTGTGTACGAGTTCGTCGCGGAACCGTTCGGGGTCCACGCCTACCACTGCCACACGATGCCGATCAAGATGCACATTGCGCGCGGGCTCTATGGGGCCTTTATCGTGGACCCCCCCGATCCGTGGCCGAAAATGCACGAGATGGTCATGGTGATGAACGGGTTTGACACGGATATGGACGGCGAAGGAAACGAGTTTTACACGATCAACGGGTATGCCAACTACTATTTTGACCACCCGATCCAGCTCAAGGTTAATGAAGCGATCCGCATCTTTTTGGTGAACATGACCGAGCTGGACCTCATCAATTCGTTTCACACGCATGCCACTTTTTTCAAAGTCTATAGCACCGGAACATTTCGCAAACCGGATGCTTATACCGACACGATCGTGATGGGGCAGGGCGAACGCGCCATGCTGGAGTTCAAGTACAAGTTTCCCGGGAAGTATCTCTTCCATGCGCATGTGAGCGAATTCGCAGAGCTCGGATGGCTGGGATTGTTTGAGGTGTCCCCATGAATCAGCGCTCGGGGGTACCGCGAATCCTGCTGGCTTTCGGCCCGCTGGTCATCCTGGGGCTGATGGTGTGGTGGTTTTTGACGTATGGACTTAAGGTGCTGGCCTTTGGCCAGCTGCCGGTGGAGAAGCTGGGGATTGAGCGCATCACGTTCCGCCCGGGAGAAATCATCCTGAAGGTTCGCAATGAGGGCCCGACCGAAGCCATCGTGGCGCAGATCTTTGTGAACGAAGCGATGCGGGATCATAGCGTACTGCCAGACCGCACCCTCTCTCGCTTTGAAGCCACCACGATCTACATTGCCTTTGACTGGATTCCCGGGGAGCCGTATGTGTTGGCCGTCATCAGCGGGGCCGGAATTCGCTATGAGCGGGCTGTGGACATCGCGACCGAGACCCCGAAATTTTCCCCCTGGGCGCTGGGGGTGTTCGGTCTCCTCGGGGTGTACGTCGGAGTGCTCCCCGTGTTTTTGGGGATCCTCTGGCTGCCGTTCTTCCGGACCCTGTCCGCGCGCTGGGTCAATTTCTTGATGAGCTTTACGGTCGGGCTGCTGGTCTTTTTGGGGATCGATACCTTGGATGAAGCTCTGGAGATCCTGGAGCGGGTGCCGGGGGCGTTCAACGGGCTCATGCTCATCGCTTTTGGCGCGTTGGCGGCGTTCCTGGGCCTGGCGACGCTGGATTCGCAGCTCAAGGCGAGGGTGTCGTCATCTCCGGGAGCCGCGGTGTATTCACTGTCCTTCATGATCGCGATCGGTATTGGTCTGCATAATCTTGGCGAGGGGCTGGCTATTGGAGCTGCGTTCACGCTCGGAGAGGTGGCCCTGGGCTCGTTTTTGATCATCGGATTCACGGTGCACAATACCACCGAGGGTTTGGCGATCATCTCTCCGCTGGTCCGCCAGCGTGCCAACGTGAAGCGGCTGATCTGGCTGGGAGTCATTGCCGGCGCCCCTGCGATTCTGGGAACCTGGATCGGGGTGTTCACGTATTCCGATCCGTTTTCCCTCCTCTTTCTGGGTCTTGGGGGAGGGGCTATTTTTCAGGTGGTGTGGGTGTTGCTGAAGGCGCGGATGAAGAAAGAAGGACAGAGCCTCGAGGTGCTCACATCGCTCCCGAACTTTGGCGGCCTGATGACCGGGTTTTTAGCCATGTACGTGAGCAGTCTGCTCGTAGCCGCCTAAAAATCATCGATGATTAAAATCAAGGAGGATATGTTATGAGATTTCGAAACCTACAAGCATGGATGCTTTCCATTTGTTGGGGCTTGGCTGCATGTGGGATCTCTACTCAGATCGCTCGTGCCGCAGAGCCCGACTTAGAGGAACGGGTCCGGGCTCTCGAGCTACAGGTGGCCACATTAGAACATGAGCAGACGTCTCTAACGGCGGTTTCCGGCTACATGGATTTTCATTACAATGACCTGGAATCTGGAAATTCAATACTGGACTTCCACCGTTTCGTCCTGCTCTTCTCGCACGAGTTCAGCGATTCTATTCGTTTCTACTCCGAACTCGAGGTCGAGCACGCGTTCATTAAAGGTGGCACAACGAGCAATGGTGAGGTTGAACTCGAACAGGCCTTTGTTGATTTTCACATTGACCTGAGGTTGGCAATCCGGGCCGGACTTGTCCTGGTCCCGATGGGCATCCAGAACGAACGGCATGAGGGGCCCGCCTTCTTTGGCGTGGAGCGGCACCAGGTCGAGACCGTCTTGATTCCCACCACCTGGTTCGACCCGGGTATAGGTGTCTTTGGTCGAATCGCTCCAGGGCTCGACTACAAGTTTTACCTCCTCGGTTCCCTTGATGGCACCAAGTTCAAAGCAAGCGGAATTCGGGGAGCGCGCTCAAAGGGTTTCAAAACCAACATCGATAAGCCTGCTCTAGCGGGCAGACTAACCTACAATGGGTTCAAGGACCTGACCATAGGGATGTCGCTCTACCATGGCGACGTGGGAGACAATATTGGCACCTCTATTCCGGTCACGATGGACGACATCGACTTCGCTTACCGGATCCGTTTCCTGGAGCTCCGAGGGCTCTGGACGCAAACATTTGTCAGCAATGCAGGTGACTTGACCGCGGCGATTGCGCCTGCAGATAACGCCCCAGTTGCCAGGCGGATGGAGGGATTTAGTCTACAGGCCGCTGCTCACCTTCTCCCTCAGACGCACGAATTTGATTTCGCGGTATTTGCTCGGTATGAAGAGGCGAACACCCAAGCGAGTGTTCCTGCCGGCTTTCAACCGGTGACGCGGTTTGACCGGCAATGGACCACCCTGGGGGCCAGCTTTTGGCCTCACCCGGACGTGGTGCTCAAGGTAGATTACCAATTTGGCATGAACGAAGATGCCGCTGAGGATGAAGGTGATTCCTTCAATGTGGGACTGTCATGGTGGTTTTAATGAGATCCAGGAAGGGAGGATGTTTTATGAGATTTCGGAGCATACAAATATGGATGCTTCCCATTTGGGTTTTGGCTGTATGTGGGATGTCTTCCTGTAGCATGACATCAGCATACATAGACAGAGTGGATAAAGATGGAACGCGCATTATCCGGATTGAAGCAGAGCGTTTCGAATATAAGCCATCTCGTATCCGTGTCCGTCAGGGGGAACGGGTCCGATTGATACTTACGAGTCGGGATACGACCCATGGCTTCGCCATTTATGAATATCACGTTCGCAAAGATATTCCACCGCGTGGTAAGGGGGAAACCGTTGTAGAATTTGTCGCGGACAAGGCCGGTTCCTTTACCTTCCGCTGCTCCCATCTCTGCGGTGCGGGACATGCCATGATGCGCGGTACTCTGGTGGTTGAAAGCTTAACGCGCGGTATACGAAAAGAGTGACAGACGTAAGCTAAAGTCGTCTTCACGGTTCACAACACCACGGAGGGTCTGGCGATCATCTCTCCGCTCGTCCGCCAGCGCGTTCGATTAAAATCTCTCCAATGAAGGACACATCCACCTGTCCTTGAACGTGCCATCCGTACTCGGCGCCCGTCTTCATATCCTGATCGCTGTCGTGCTCATGTCCCTGGGCGGGGCAGGGATCAAGCTGTGCTCGTTTGGGCCGTGGCAAGTCGGCGGGTTCCGCTCGGCTTTTGCGGCTCTGACTGTTTTTTTTCTGCTGCGCGAAGCCCGCCGGCATTGGTCGTGGAAGGTCATTCCGGTCGGCGCGGCGTTCGCTGGGACGCTGGTGCTCTTCGTGTGGGGGAACAAGACCACGACGGCCGCGAATACCATCTTCATTCAGTCCAGCGCCCCGCTGTGGGTGCTGCTCCTCTCCCCGCTCCTCCTCAAGGAGCAGATCCGCCTTAAGGATGTGATCTCCATGCTCATCTTTGGTGTGGGCCTGGCGTTGTTTTTCCTGGCGCCGGAAAAAGCAACGAGGCTTTCGCCAGAGATTACGAAGGGCAACTGGCTGGCGCTTGCAGCCGGCGTGTGTTTCGCGCTGACCATCATGGGGCTTCGTGGGTTGCGTGGCCACGGTGCTGAGGCCTCGATCGTGTGTGGCAACTGCTTTGCCTTCCTGATATGTCTTTTGCCTCAACTGGCCGGACCCTGGGGAACACCGGATGGCTTTATGCCCGGCGCGCCGCGGGACTGGCTGACCCTTTTGTTTTTGGGTAGCGTGCAGATCGGTTTGGCGTACATCCTGTATGTCAGAGGGCTGCGCACGGTGCTGGCGGTGCATGCCTCGCTCATCGGGCTCATCGAGGCGGTGCTGAATCCTCTTTGGGTTTTCTTAATCTTCCATGAAGAACGTCCTGGACCCTACGCCATCCTCGGCGGGGCGATCATCCTCGCGGCTACGGCGTATCAGGTTATCGGTAAACCTGCTGCACGGCGGGCATGATCGTCCTATGGTGGGCTGAGGATTTTGAGGCGGCCAAGATGGATCGCCCACTGGGTGATGAGTGCCGCCAGGACGGCGCCGGTGAGGTCGGCGAGCGCATCGGCGAGATCGCAATTGCGCCCTGGCACATAGGCCTGATGGGCCTCGTCCAGGATCGCGTATATGAAGCAGATCAACACGACCAGAGTCCAGCGGATGGGCGCAGAGTGCGACTTAAGGGATGGGAACGCTGCCAGGGCCAGCAGGAAGGCCAGGAGACCGAACTCCCCGGCATGGAAGACCTTGTCAACGTACGGTATCTCGGGCGCGGGCAGAGCTGGCCGGCTGGAGAGAAATGAGATCAGCCCTGCCCAGGCGAGAACGGCGCTCCATCGCGCGAAGGATGAGTTGGCCCTAAGCGTGGGAATGAGGTGACTGAGTCGAAGGGTCATGGCCGGTGCCACCCCCTCTCCCTTTCCCTCTCCCCCCTTCGGGGGGAGA
>CAZPLZ010000092.1:0-8805 GCA_964587525.1 uncultured bacterium
GCGCGGGGTTCCGGAGTTCTATAAAGCGAAGCCCCTGGGAGACAGTGCACCACCGGACGCTGATCTGGCCGAACGGTTCAAGGATGAGCTGGAGAGACTAGGCGGCAAGGTCTTCCTGGAACCCTCGGCGGCCGGAGCGAGCGACCGTCTCAAAGCGTTGCTTGCGGACCTTTCGCCCAGGACCATCATCAGTTGGACGCGCACCGAGTTCAAAGGCCTCAATCTTCAATGGCTGTGGGACACGCCGGGGTATGTCGAATACCAGGGTGACGTAGATCGGTTCCGCACAGTCGCACTTGATGCCGACGTGGGGATCACAGGAGCGGATGTGGCCATTGCAAACACCGGCACGTTGGTGTTGACCACGTCACCTGCTAGGCCCCGGTCAGTCAGCCTGACGCCTTCGGTCCACATCGCGCTCGTGCGGCGAGATCAGCTCGTGGCGAGGATGGGCGAGGCGCTGGAAGGACAGACCATGCCCTCCGGGTTGTTTTGCATCACCGGACCCAGCCGGACGGCGGATATCGAGGGCGATCTGTCCATTGGTGTCCACGGCCCCGCCGCGGTCTCGGTGATCCTCTGGGATACCCCGCCTGCCTCAGCTTCTTCGCGGCCATGAATCCCTGAGGTTGTGTTGCCTATTTGTCACTGTTTATTAGTAAGTTGGGGCATGTAACTCATTTCGATTGCAATTTCGTCTTTTCCTAAATTGTAATTCGGTTCACAATTGTCTCTACGACGTTTCGCTTTTCTTCCTGGGATAGGTCTGACCAATGGCCATAGAGGTTTTGAGCGTCCTTATAAACCTGGTCGCTGGATTGGAGATTGACCCGCAGAAAGGCGACTTCTCCTTGAATTTGGGGGGGGCCCCCCGTCTCTAATTGTTTGGCGCGGGTCTCTAAGGGGCTGTAAATGCGTTTAACGGCCTCTCCAGTGAGATGTTCTTCGGTGTACAACCGAATAATTCTCTCCATTTTGGCTTTTACTTGCTGATATTCTTTCTCCATAACCGTCAGTAATTCCTGCTTTTCCTGGATAGTCTTGTCGGCGTCTTCCAGGTGGGCCGCTATTTGCTCTGGCGAGAAAACAAAGCCTTTTAGCTGCTCCTGAAAGACCTTCTCCAAGTCCGCTACCGGAATCTTGTTGCGGCACTTGTAACAGACATACTTAGGGGTGTTGGACGGCACGTACATCTTGCCCCACAATGACAATGGGCAAAGCCGGAAAAGAGCTGGACAGCGGTTTTGGTAGGCTTTCGGCCATTATTTCGGCGTTCAGCCAGGAGCAGGTTGCACTGATCCCAAACCTCTTTAGAAACCAGGGGTTCAATTTGAGTAAGTATCCAGTCCTCCTTGGGCTTTAACTTCCATTGTTTACCATGGAGTAGTGTGTCGAGCGGTAGCGAGACTCTACTACGGGGGGGGTGACCACACCCTTCGAAAGACCGGCTTACTTCTTCTTCTTTTTCTTAAAGAGATTCCTCAAACTTTTCCCAAGATCCTTTCCGTCCATCGTTACCTGCTTGCCGCCTCGGCGGAATCTTGCCGAGTCCGTTGGCATCCGGGGCCCGATTTCCTTGAGGATCACGGCCTTTATTTTGTCAGAGAACTCTTTGGTGACCTGGACGTTTCTAAGGATGTGACCCTCTTGCTTGACCTCCCAGGTCTCGTCGAAGAATTCGCTGTAGATCTTTGCCGTGTAATACAGGTAGGGAGCCTTGGCCACCTTCTTGGTGGCTTTGCTGATCCCGACTTTCTCCTTCATCCGGGCATGGGTCACCACATAAACATCGGCACTGAGAAATTTAGGCCCGCGATTCGAGAAGCTTGAAAAGCCCTTGGCCTTGCCCGTCCTGAAGTCGTTTTTCTTGTGGTAGTTGTCCACCGCGTTTTGATCCATCGCCCTTACGATTTCATTAGCTTTAAAGTTGGCGCGGAAGGCGGGGAACAGCCGATCCTTGGTAGTCTTTTTTAGGTTCTCATCAATGACGGTCCGAAATACAGCCGTGACAATGGGTTCGTTGGCTTTTCTACGGGGGCCGCTCATTATTTCAGCCTTGCGTTTAGCCACGAGTGCAGCCGCCTCATCCGCCTTGGCTTGGGCCTCGGGATCATCGGTGGATATGATCTTGCCGTTCTTGTCCGTGACCGTGGTCGTCGTGGAGATGACCTCTTTGGTCTTCTTGTCCTTGATGATGACGGTCGTGGTGGTGATTCCCTTATTATCTGTTTTGACCTTGGTTGTTATTTTTTTCCCATCCTTAACAACGGTCGACGAACTTGAAGAACCAGCCTCGGCAAGGTCCCAGACAAAGAGCAACATCATCACGCACACAAATCTCTTGGCTAGGCTCATTTGATTTCCTTTCCGGCGTCAACGCCTGGATTCTCAGAGGACACGGCCCTCCAAATAGGGATCTTTTTCGATCTTAACACCCGGGGCCTGCCCATAACCACGCCCCGGAAAATCTGGCCCCCCTCCTCCTCCGCCATGCGATTTGAGCATGGCGGGTCTCGCGCCAAAGGCACAACTTTAAAGGTCTCTGGTTAGCGCCCTCGGGGCGTCCTGACGCAGGCACCCTCATCGGGTAGCGTTTTAGCACCTTGGGGTTCCCAGGCTGAGCCTCGCCGTGGGGGACCTGGGCCGCTGCGGACGGGTCCAGCCAGGGCCGTGGCCACCCGGGGGACGGGGGAACGCAGCATCTCCATGATGGTTTCCGCGAAATCCAGCCCCCGCTGCCAGCAGGTCCTCCGGGCAGTGCAAGAACTTCGAACCGCTATTTTGAGCGGGTGGAAATCCCCCTCGCTCGCGGCGGCAGTGAAAATAGTGAAGGGCTCTACGAATGGGGGCGCTTCATAAGGCTAATCATGGCCCAGAACTAAACTAGGTCAAGATAACTTTCCTGAAGTCCCTCAAGTCCTTGTCGATTTTAGCTCGCTTTCGGCTTTCTCAAATCTTTTGTACCAATCCCAGAGCGCCCGAAAATCTGCATCTCGTGGTATAGGATTGTCATCTATAAATTTTGCCTTTGGGTCTCTCTTGCCGCCCTCCCATTTGGCATAGGTACTTTCATCCACTCCCAATAGTTTGGCTAAGTGCTTCTTGGGCAGGCCAAGACACTCTCGCCATATCCTGAGTTGTTCTCTGGGTGAACGGGCAGGCTTCCAGGGACAGTAACCCAGGAAGTTGATGATTTGAGGTATGCACTGGACATCCGGAATTGCCTGGTTGGTTTCCCAGTTGAAGACGGCATCCTGGCTCACACCGATTTGTTTTGCAACGTCCTTTTGTAGGAATCCTAGGTCCAACCGCCGTTTCCGGATATGATCTCCCCATGTGGTCAGAGTCTTTGGATAGGCAGAATCCTTTGGCCTTTTTACCTTTAGGACCACATGGCAAAAGGGCAACGCAGGAATGAGGTTGTGTTGCCTATCAGGGAGCACCGTGGGACCTGTCGACCCACGTGATAGAAGCAGAGTTGCTGGCTGGAAGGGCTAACGAAGGAAGCTTGAGATGAAACAAAACCGAAACTTCCGCCGCCGCAACGGGTGGCTACTCGCCGCGTACCTCGCCATCGCCGTCGCCTGCCTCTTGCCGGCGTTCGGCGTGGCGTTCAACAGCGCTAGGCTCGTGGCGGGCGTTCCCTTATCCGTGCTGTGGCTTACGGTTTGCTTCACGGCCCAGGCCGTCATGACTTGCGTTGCTTACCGAACCATCTTCCGGTTGTGGTGCGAAGAGGTGGATGGCACGACTAACGGACCGTCGAACCGCCGGGAGAAGATCCGGTGACTGTCGCCATCGTTGTCCTGCTCCTCATCTACCTTGGCGCGAGCCTCGTCCTGGGAGTACGCGCCCACAGGCGAGCTCTGGATGACGCGGAAGACTATTTCATCGCCAAGCGCTCTCTGGGCTGGGTGCACCTCGGGCTGACGATGTTCGCCAGTTGGATGAGCACCTTTACCTTTTTGGGGGCGCCTGGCTTCTACTACAAGGAGGGCGTGAATTGGTTCCTGCCACACGGCTGCATAGCGGTCGGCAGCCCACTTCTTCTATGGTTCATGGGTCGGAAGATCTGGATGCTGGGTCGGCAGCGTGGCTACCTCACGCCAGGCGACTTGCTGGCGGACTTCTACCGGAGCGCAGTCGTACGCTATTTGGTCGCCGCTATTTCGCTCTTCGCGCTGGTCCCCTATTGCCTCATCCAGCTCGTCGGCATTGGCAAGGTGGTCGAGGTTTCCGTGGGCGGTTCGGCCTCCTACCCGCTCGGGGTCCTGGCGGCTGCGGCTGGCATTGCCGTGTACACATGCCTTGGGGGGGTGCGGGCGGTCGTCTGGACCGATGTCCTCCAAGGAGTCGTGTTCGGTGGCATGATGCTTATGGGCGCGGGCGTGGTTCTCTACGCGGCCGGCGGACCAGCGCACGGCTTCCAAGCCTCCGTCGCGGCCCGACCGGAGGCGTTTACCTTCGCAGCCGAGTCCATTGGTTCGCCGCTGACCCTCTTAATCATCTGGACGTTCGGCTATGTGCTACTGCCACATATGTGGCAGCGGGCATACATGGCGGGGTCGGCGGACGCGTTGTCGCGTAGTGTCGTCATGGGTACCGTTCTCGCGCTTGTCTTCATCGTGCTTCCATCGCTGGTCATGGGTACGCTCGGGATCGGCTTTCTGCCCGACCTCGCCGACACCGACAAGTTCGTGCCCTCTATGTACGTCCGATACTTCTCGTGGGGCCTCCCCCTTCTTGTGCTTGGGACCTTCGCCGCTGGGATGTCCACGGTGGACACGCAGCTTCTCTCGGCGTCGTCGGTCGTTGTCCGTGACATTGCACAGCCGATGGCCGGTGGGCGCCTGAGTACGAGGGCCGAGCGCCGGCTGGGGCAGTTTGTCGTCCTCGGCTTCACCGTCCTCCTGACCATCCTTGCCTTCCTCCCGCAAGCCCAGGGAAGTATCATCCTCCTGGCGAGCAAGGGGGCCGGCGGGGCGCTGCTCCTCTTGACCCCGCTATGCGGGCCGCTCCTGTGGGCACGTGCATCCCGCGCGGGCGCTATTGCGAGCTTGGTTGTTGGGATCGTGGTCACGGTCTTGCTCGAGGCACAGCTCGTCGAGGTGGTGCTCCCTCTCAAGTTCGGGCCTCCCATTGCGGCGCTAGCCTGCCAGGTTCCGGTGTTCGTTATAGGGAGTCTATGGGCGCGCCGCCCAGCCGAAGCCGCTTCGGCGGCGGGCCGGCCGGGTCCGACGAAGTGAGGATGACACGCTCATTCCGCAGGTCGCGTTGTTCCGGTGGGTCAAAAGTGTTACACTTTCATCGAGGAAAAATGTGCCCACTTTCCACCGGAGGATCAACACAGTGCTTGAACCACCCCTCTATCGCGAGGTGGAGCGCTTGGCGCGGGACGAGGGGGTTTCTCTGTCCCAGAAGGTACGCGACCTCGTCCGGGAAGCCTTGGAGTTGATCGAGGACGCCGGCTGGGAGAAGTTGGTGCGCGAGCGGCGGGTTCGGAAGGCCCGTTGGCTCTCCCACGAGGAGGTTTGGAGTCGGCAGCGGCGCTGAGCGGTGGGCGCCTTCGGGATCCTCTACCACAACCTCGTTCTTGAAGAAGACCTGCCGCGTATTCCCCGGAACCTCCATGCCAGGATTCGCAGGGCGGTCGCGACGCGCCTCACGACTGCGCCCGACCGCTACGGGCGTCGCCTGAGGAGGTCTCTCATGGGCCTGTGGAGACTTCGCGTGGGAGATTATCGGGTCATCTACGAGATCGAGGCCTCCCGGGTGCGGATCTGGATGGTCGCCCACCGCAAATCATAGGCGGGGTTTGACATGGACAGAGAGTCAGCGTGGCAGATTGTTACTGAATATGTGAAGGAGGCAGGCCTCCGTAGGCACATGCTTGCGGTTGAGGCCGCCATGCGGTTTTACGCCGGGGAGCTCTCCGGCGATCCAGATCTCTGGGGTCTGGCCGGTCTCCTCCATGATTTTGACTGGGAGATTCACCCGGATTTAGAACGGCACCCTGCTCAAGGAGCTCCCATCCTCCGCGAAAAAGGATGCGGCGAGGATGTGATTCGCTGCATCCTGTCCCACAGCACAGCCTATACGCGCGTGCCCCGCGAACAGCCCATGGATTATGCGCTCTTGGCCTGTGATGAGATCACCGGTTTGATCATCGCCACGGCGCTCGTTCGTCCAAGCAAGGATATTCGGGAGGTGCAAGTTAGCTCCGTCAAGAAGAAGTGGAAGGATCGCGCATTCGCGGCGGGCGTGGACCGCCAGCACGTGGAACAGGTTACCACTGAATTCAGCACGGCCTGTTATGGCGGAAAGCTGGAGCTCTGGACGCATGTGGGCAATGTGCTTTCTGCCATGCAGGGCGCCGCGGCCTAACTCGACCTCGATGGGCGCCTACGGCCATCCGCATGACATCGATCCTGGAGAGATGATGAGAGGAACATGACTCGCTGGTTTGGATTGGTGGGCGGGCCCCTGCTCGCCCTCAGTGCCTATTGGTGGCTGCCCCAGTCGTATGTCGGGGTTGATGGCCGGGACGTGGGCTTGACTTCGGCCGGGCGTGGAACGATGGCGGTGGCGATATGGATGGCGGTGTGGTGGCTGACGGAAGCGATTCACATCTCCGCGACGGCCCTTTTGCCGATCGCGCTCTTCCCGCTCTTGGGAGCCAGGACCATGAAAGAGGCCACCGCCTCCTACGGCCATCCGCTGATCTTCCTCTTTATGGGCGGTTTTATCTTGGCGCTTGCGATAGAGCGCTGGAATCTTCACCGCCGGGTGGCGTTCCTGCTCCTGAGATTGGTGGGTACCCGAATGGATCTCATTGTGGCGGGTTTCATGATCGCCACCGCCGGGTTGAGCATGTGGCTCTCCAATACCGCCACCACGGTCATGATGCTGCCGGTAGCATTGAGCATCATCGCGCTGGTTGAGCGAGAGCGATCGCCCACAGGCGCCAAGCCTGCGACGCGTCAAGGAAATTTTGCTGTGTGCCTTATGCTGGGCATAGCCTACGCCGCCTCGATTGGAGGCATCGGCACGATCATTGGGACGCCGCCGAACGGTATCCTCGTGGCGTATCTCAAGGATCATCTGGGCAAGGAGATAGGTTTTCTGGAATGGATGATGATCGGAGTCCCAGTTGTGATCGTTTTTCTTCCTGTGGTCTGGTTCCTTTTAACGTGGCTGATTTTTCCAGTTAGGAGTCAGCAAGTGGCAGGTGGCGAGGCTGTGATACGTCGTGGGTATTCGCAGCTGGGAGCGATGAGCCGGGGCGAATGGATTGTACTCGCCGTGTTCCTTGGAACCGCCGCCGCGTGGCTGACCAGGTCCCATCTCCTGACCAAGCTGACCTTAGGGGGTACCAAGCTTTTTTCCAGATTGACGGATCCTGGTATCGCAATCATTGCTGCGCTCTTGCTCTTTGTCATTCCTGTGGACTTGAAGAAAGGGGAATTTGCCATGAACTGGGCGACCGCCAAGACACTCCCTTGGGAAACCCTCGTCCTGTTTGGCGGGGGTCTCAGTTTGGCCGCCGCAGTAGCCGCCAATGGCGTGGGAGAGTTCATCGGATCCAAGGTGATGGTCTTTGCCGGCGCCCCCCCTTGGCTCTCGATCGTTTTCGTCATTGCATTGGTCATTTTCTTGACCGAACTGACGAGCAATACGGCAACCACGGCGACCCTGGTGCCTGTGCTTGCTGGAATCGCCCCCGGCTTGGGACTCTTGCCCTACCAGTTCATTTTTCCAGCCACGCTGGCGGCAAGTTGCGCCTTCATGATGCCGGTTGCGACACCCCCGAATGCCATTGTGTTTGGATCTGGAAAGGTAAGAATGAGCGAGATGATTAGGGCTGGGCTGGTGCTCAACGTCGTTGGGATTGTTCTATTAACCGCATTACTTTACGGGGTCATCATGCCGGTCATTGGCCTCTAGCTTGCTGTTACACGAGCCTTCCCGTTCGCCCATCGGATGAGCGATCTCCTTCCCAATGGGGAGGGCGGTTATATGATCACCCCATGAGGTTAGAGTCTTTGGATGGGCAGAATCCTTTGGCCCTTTTGCCTTTAGAACCACATGGCAAAAGGGCAATGCGGGGATGAGGTTGTGTTGCCTCGCTTCCTAACATTAATGCTGGTCTGACCTCTATTTCTGAACCATGGTGTGTGGGTCATGCTTAATGAACATTGAGGGCATAGGTCTGTTCCTTGGCCGTTTGCTGGCGCTGGCCGGTCTGACGGCGCTGCTGAGCGAGGCGGCGGCGCGGACGGGCGCCGGGCTCCTGCCGTTTATCCGCTGGCGCTTCGGCACTCGAATTGTGGCTGGCGATGCGCTTAAACGGTTTGGCCTCGGGCTGCTGTTGGGCTGGGCCGTCCTGGGATTCGCGTATTTTGGCCTGGCGCTCGCAGGTCTGTTCACGCCGCTGGCGCTCGCGGGCTGCGCGCTAGCACTTCTGTGCGGCTCCCGCGCCATGTGGGAGCGGCGGCTTCTGCTGGCCACGGCGGCGGCCGAATGCCGAGCCTTCGGTGTCGGCGAGCTGGTAGCACTCGCGTTGGGCCTCGCCCCCGCGGTGCTGTACCTCCTCTTACCGGAGGGGGAACACGACGTCTGGGTGTACCCTGGCAGTATCTGCAAGCGGGCCGGGCGGTCTACGCGCACGTGCCAGTGCCTTTCCAATACCCGCTGACCTTCGAGACTGCCTTCGCGCTGCCGTTGATCATTGGGGATGACCGGCTGGCCAAGGGGATGGTGATCTCGTGCTTCGCCGCGGCGAGCGCGGTCTTTGCCTCGTGCTGC
>CAZPLZ010000092.1:8905-13650 GCA_964587525.1 uncultured bacterium
CTCGTGCTGCTCGTTCTGCCCGGCCTCTTGCTGATCTCACGCCACCGCCGGATCGCCTGGACATGTGTTGTCGCGCAGGTTCTCCTCCTGGGTGTGACCCATCAAGACCGGTTTCTCCTGCCGGTGGTGTGGCTGCTGTATCTTCTGATCGCGGAGGAAGCGGTCCGGATCCCATTGCGCTTGAAGAGCGCAACCGCCGGTGTGCTGGCGGCATACGCGCTCATCTCAATTGGGTTGGCTTCAGAGACCACCCGTCTTAAGTGGAAGAACCTGTCCGCCCCCTGGTCGCAGGTGTTGGAGCGCAGTTTCACGACGTTTCTGGACGTGGAACGGCTTTTGGCGCCGCCTGGCACTCCGGCTGTGTCCTGGCGGCCGGGGGCGCCCCGGCCTCCTCGCGTCTTGAGCATCGGGGAATGGCGCACGTATAAATTTCCCTGTCGGCTGCTCTACCGCGGACAATTCGGCGAGACCCCGGTGGTTGGGAAGATGGTGAAAGAGTCCCGGAATCTTGAGGAATTGAGCAAGAAGTTTCGGCAATTGGGAGTGCAGCGCTTGCTCTACAACTACGTCACCGTGGACTGGATGACACCCATACACAACCAGTTTTTCCCGTGGGACCGGCAGCACTTGCGACTGTACGTGGATTTTTGCAAGCAGTACCTAGTGATTTCGGGGCGGACTCAACGTAGCGACTACCTCAATGGCGGGTTCTACGTGTACGAGGTCCGACGGCGGCCGCTGATGCCTCCTCCGCCTACCATCTGGTTCACACCAGGGGCAGAATCAGTGTATGGGCCTGGGGTTCAGTTCGACACCCAGGGCCGCCTTAAGGACGCGCTCCGGGCATATCTCGCAGCCTTCGCGCTGCTGCCGGATGTGGGGGAGGCCTGGAACCGGGTGGGGCACGTGTACGCGCTGCTGGGCGATCTGCCCAACGCCTTGCGTTATCTCAGGAAATTCGGCGAGGCTGGGATGTTGGACAGTGTGAACCTCGGGGAGCTCGGCGCAGCCGCCGTGCGAATGGGGGAGCTGGATCTCGCTGAGCGGGTGCTTGCCGAGGCCTTGGTGTGTTATCCAGATCGCCGCCACATTGTTCTCATCAACCAGGCGATTTGGAATGGGCAAAAAGCATTTCGTGAATTGCGTGAGCGACAGCTTGACGCCGCTGAGAAATACGTGGAGCAGGGTCTCGCCGTTATGGCGGACAAAGACCTCGGCCTGGCTGAGGAGCAAGCGTGGCGGGCCGCGCTTGGTTTCCTGTTCGGCATGAAGGGCGAGGTATATCTGGCGCGAGGCGAGAGGAACCTGGCCGCGAAGTGGTTTGCTGAAGCGACTCGACTCAAACCCAAAGTTTCATGGGCTTCGCGCTGGAAGGAACTGGCCGCTGAACTTTAGACCGAAACTGTTCGGCAGTGCCGTATGGTAATCTGGAGTTCGTGAAGAGCGGTGACGGTGGATAAGCAAGAAAACCTTCGGCATAAGGTATCTTGGGGTAACGCACTCGGTGTAGCGGTAGTGGTTGTCATTGGAACGCTGGCAGAGACTGCATCTGCGGCGAGTGCCAACTCCCCGAAATCGACGACTCATTTCTTTGAAGGAGAAGAGCCATTCGGGACCCTTGAGCTTAAACGTAGCGTGACGGTGACGGTCATCGGGATTCCAATCATGACTCTGAAGGCGTCTGGAAGCTACGATTCAGCTTTGAAGCGAGCTCGGGGTGTTTCGGAACGGCTGAACGATGCCTTCTCACGACTGTCGCAAAGGGAAAATAGCGAGACGGTTATAAAGAGTTATTTGGTTGTTCGCGGGTACTCTGACTTCCCTTTGATCTTTCTGAATACCGATGAGACGCATGATCCAGTGCTCATTGTGAAGGTGCATGAAAAAGATGCGCTGCGCTATAGTGAACGATCAGAAATCGGCGTGACCGTACAACTGCTCAGCCGGTACTGGGTTGGGGTGCTGAGCGTCCTTCTGGGCACAGAGGATGCGGACGAGCAAGGTCGCCGGGTCGGCTCAACCGCCCTGACGGAGTTGCAAACTCTACACAGATATCTTCTTGGCTTCAGCGAAGGAGAAGACGGTCGGATATCGGTACCAGCGTCCCTGGCGCGGAAAGTTCGCACCCTTGCTGGTCTTGTGCCAAGCGACGTTCCTAAGCACGGGAGGATCCACGAGCGAAAGGAGGAAGGATGATTCGGTGCTCGTCAGCAATCTTATGTGTTCTTGGGCTTCTGCGTGCGAGCGTGTCGTTCGCGGATCATTTCGGATACGAAATGATCAAGGAAGGCGGAGAGGGCGGCTATCGCATCGTGGACGGTCGTGTCGGGGGACATGAGCACGCCATCGTGCACTGTGAAGGCGTCGGGCTGTTTGTGTTGCGTACCCGGCGGGAGTGCCGGAGGTACGGCATGTCATTGGAATGCGACGAAGGTTATTTTCCAAGTATCCGTGAACGCGCCAAAATCGTTGTGCAAAGGCTCAACGATGCCGTGGAATTGTGGGAGCATGAGGCGCCAGGAGCCGCTACACATAAGGATGAATTTCATGAGCTGACTTTTGAAACCAAGAAACTTGCTGATGGAACTGGAATATTCTTGGTGCCAGGCCATGGTGCTGAAGGCCGCTTGATTGTGACCGTGACCGAGGGAGATGTCGTTGGGTATCGGCGGCGGAGCCCGCATCCTCATGTGACCCAAGAGCTGGTCGCGGCGTGGTGGCAAGGGCTGACCACGGATATTTTCTACGTTCTGGTGTTGCATGAACCCCCCTGCGTGATCGTCAATACTCAGCAAGGCGCCATTTTGAATAAGGTGGCCAGGTACGCGGGGCAGGACCAGCTTTCTGAATCCGGTCATCATGTGGATCTCAGTGAGCTTTCGTCAGGGGAACGGCTGGATCTAAAGCGGCTCTCCACGAAGATTCCCGAAGATTTCTCGTTGGAGGATGGGGATGAGCATCACGAGGAGGAAGAGGTGGAGCTCGAGCTCGAGCACAAAGACTAGTGGTGTACAAGCACGTCAGCTATCTGTGGAAGGACAGCGAAGCGACGGGGAAATCCGAGCTGGATCAGCTTGTCTACCGCTCCCGGCTCCTGGGCGCCGATCTGCGCGTCACCAACTTCGCTGGTGGGAATACCTCGGCCAAGCTCGGCGAGAAAGATCCGCTCACCGGCCGTCAAGTGGACGTGCTCTGGGTGAAGGCCAGCGGCGGCGATCTGGGCACCATCACGCGCGAGGGGTTCGCCAGCCTGTACATGGACAAGCTGGAAGCCTTGAAGAAGGTGTACCGCGGGCTTCAGTTCGAGGACGAGATGGTAGGTTACCTGGCGCACTGCACCTTTAATCTCAATCCTGCCGCGGCCTCGATCGATACGCCGCTGCATGCCTTCATCCCGCAGAGACATGTGGATCATCTGCATCCCGATGCGATCATCGCGATCGCCGCATCCAAAAACGGGCCGGGGCTCACCCGGGAGATTTTCGGCGGGAAAGTAAGCTGGGTCAAATGGCAGCGTCCGGGGTTCGACCTGGGGTTGCAGTTGGAAGCCGCGGTCAAGGCCCATCCCGGCGTGGAGGGGTTGATCTTGGCTGGACACGGGCTGTTCAGTTGGGGGGAGACTTCCAAGAAGTGTTATGCGGTCAGCCTGCAATTGATTGAGAAAGCCGCTGCGTATCTGGAATCTCAGATCTTAAAGAAAGGGAAGGTGTTCGGCGGGCCACGACACACAGCGCTGTCGTCAAAGAAGCGGCGGGCCATTGCTGTAAGTGTGATGCCGGCGATCCGCGGGCTCGTGGGACAGAAAGAGCGCAAGGTTGGGCACTTTGAAGATTCGGCTCCTGCCTTGGAGTTCGTGAACGCACGGGATGCCGATGGGCTGGCCCGGCGGGGTGCGTCCTGCCCGGATCATTTCCTGCGCACCAAAATCAGGCCGCTCTTCGTGAAATGGGATCCGGCGGGTGGCGACCTCGCTGGCTTGAAAAAACTCATCGAGGATGCGCTCCCCGCGTACCGCAAAGGGTACGCTGCCTATTACAACCGGTGCAAGAAGGCGGATTCCCCGCCACAGCGGGATGCCAACCCCGTGGTCTTTCTGATCCCGGGGGTAGGCATCGTCACGTTTGCGAAAGACAAGACCACTGCCCGCGTCTCGGCGGAGTACTACCTCAACACCATCCAAGTGATGCGCGGGGCAGAAGCCGTGAGCGAGTATGTGGCCCTCTCTGAGCAGGATGCCTTTAGCATTGAGTACTGGCCGCTCGAGGAGGCTAAGCTTAGGCGGCAGCCGCTGGAGCGGGAGCTGGCGCGCCGGGTGGCGGTCATCACGGGAGGGGCCGGGGGAATCGGGAAAGCCATCGCCCATAAGTTTCTGGGAGCGGGGGCACACGTGGCGTTGATCGACATTGACCCACAGGCGCTTGACCAAGCGGTCGGGGAGTTGCGCCAGGCCTTCGGCAAGGACCGGGTGCTAGGGGTGATGGCGGATGTGACGAGTGAAGCCATGATGTGCCGTGCCTTCGAGGACGTGTGCGTGAACTTCGGCGGGGTGGATCTGGTGGTTCCCAACGCGGGCGTTGCCTCGTCCAGCCCGATCGAGGACACCAGCCTGTCCGAATGGAACCGCAATATCTCAATTCTGGAAACGGGTTACTTTCTGGCTGCCCGGGAAGGGGTCCGGATCATGAAAACCCAGAAAACCGGGGGCGGGATGGTGTTCATCGCCTCGAAGGCTGCGGTCGTGGCCG
>CAZPLZ010000093.1:0-13592 GCA_964587525.1 uncultured bacterium
TCACGCGGCTACTGCAAACACCTCACCCTTTACCCAACAGGTGAGCCATTGCCTTATTCAAAGCTTTGCAGGAACCTGCAATGGATCGAGGCGTACGACATCGGAGGGACATGTGAGATTCTCCGCTCGTTGTGGCTGTACCCGGAGCGGCGGCCGTACGTTCAGACGTGGTTTAGCACCGGTGAAGCCAAAAATGACGCGTGGTTCCTGTGGTATTACCTGTTGCACGGCAACCGCGGGGTGATTGCGTGGCCTGCACAGGGCGAGGACTCCTGGTTCCGTTACAAGGGGAACGATGTGGCGCCGTTTATCCGGGAAAATGTGGAGACGATCCGGGAAGTCCAGGGTGAACTGTCACGGGCCATTCTGGACCCAGACGCGCGCTTCGACCCCGACCCCATTGCGGTGTTCTATTCGCACCCATCGGTCCAGGTAGGCTGGGTGATGGATGTGGTGACCCACGGCAGCTCGTGGCCCAACCGGTCGAGCGGGGTGGACAATTCTTGCCAGACGGCTGGAAAGAATCGTGTCGCATGGTTCAAGCTCCTCGAGGATTGTGGCTTTCAATACAACGTGATGAGCGGTGATCAAGTGGCGCAAGGCGTGCTGGTGGAACAGGGTTATCGCGTGCTCATCCTGGACCGGACAGTGGCACTGTCGGATGCAGAGGCGTCAGCCATCCAGGTGTTCGTACGTGCGGGCGGTACGGTGATCGCTGATTATTTGACAGGTCTGTTTGATGAGCATGGCGTCGGCCGTGCCAGAGGTGCGCTGGACGACCTGTTTGCCATCCATCGCGACGAGTCTGCCGGGTACTTGGATGGTCAGTCCATTACTGAGATTGACGGTGAGCTCTACGAGAAACCGTTCATAGAGCGTCTGAGCGCTTACGCAGATGCGATCCAGTATAAGGGAATCATCGTTTATGAACGCGGCACGCGCGCGATGGAGGCTGGCCAAGCGGTTGGGCACGCTGATGGTGCGGACGTAATCATCAAGCACGAGACCGGCCGTGGCCGCACCGTGTTCTTGAATCTTACTCCCCTGGCCTACTACGACATGAATGAGCGGCTCTCCGAATTCGGTGAACGCTGGAGGGGGATCCTCACGGGGCTGCTGGCCGAAAGCGGACTCACACCTCGCGCCCAGGTTCTGTCGGCTGGCACGCCGGTGCCACTCACGGAGATAGTCTGGTGGCGCCGGGGTGATCGGCTCGTGATGGGGGTCGTCAAGAACCCTGCGCGGCAAGGGACGATCTCGGGAACGGGGACAATTCACGGGGTGACCGGAGAGCCGCTCGATGTGGAGATTCGCTTCCGCCGGTCTGTGCATGACGTCAAGAACCTGCGCACCGGTCAGGCGCTTCCCGAGGGAGACGTCATCCGTACGCGCTGGAAGCCATGGGAGGCGCTGTTGTTCGAGATGGCTGCTCCTGAAGATTGATCTTAAAAAAATATTGACCATGGTCTATGACCATGGTATACTCTCGGAGGAGGTAAAACTGTGGAGAAGATGGCCATATCCAAGTTCAAGGCGCAATGCCTGGCGGTGCTTGAGCGGGTCCGCCAGGTCCGAAAGCCCATTCTGATCACCCGCTTCGGTGAGCCGGTGGCCGAGGTGGTGCCGCCATCCGCTTCCCCTCGGCCGCGGGAGTGGATGGGATCCCTTAAGGGAACAGGGAAGATTGTGGGGGACATCGTCCAGCCCGTGATTGTGGCTGGGGAGTGGGAGGCCCTAAGGTCCTGAGGTTGCTGCTCGACACCCATGTCTGGGTCTGGAGTCTCCTCGAACCGGCCAATTTGTCCCGGAAGGCTGCGATGGCGCTGCGTGACCCGGGCAACGAACTTTGGCTGTCGCCCATCAGCCTGTGGGAGTTGTTGGTGATGGTGGGAAAAGGACGGATCCTGCTGCACCAAGATGCAGATGAGTGGATCGACATGGCCTTGGCGGGGGCTCCCATGAAAGAGGCGCCCCTGACGAACGAGATCGTCCGAGCTAGCCGGCGTATCGACCTTCCCCACCAGGATCCTGCCGACCGATTTATCGCGGCGACCGCCAAGGTCCTGGGCTTGACCCTCGTCACGGCCGACGAGCGGCTCCTTCACGCCAAGGATCTCAGTGTCCTGGCCGGCCGGTAGATCTCTCTTAATTGAATGAAAAGTTGCTTGGTGTGTGATCGCCTCAAGCTGTGGTCAGAAGGGAGCAACCCCTATTTCATCACGGAGTTTAAGAATTCCATATTCGTCGTTGGCGATAATCAATTTTACAAGGGATATTCGCTGCTCCTTTTGAAAAACCATATCCGTGAGCTTCATGAACTAAGCGATTCCCAGTATTCGGAACTTGCTCAAGAGCTGATGAGCGCCAGTAAGGCGATAGTAAAAACCTTTAATCCGTGGAAGATGAATCAATGTAGCCTGGGGAACACAGAAGAGCACGTGCATTGGCATATCTTGCCGCGCTACGAATCTGACCCCAACCGTCACTTTAATCCGTATATCAATCGGGAAAAATTTAAGGATTATGTGATTAGCCATGATGAAGCCAGAAATATCGCTGCATCTATAAGGTATAATCTTTAAGAACTAGGAGGGAATGCTGACATGCCAGTGTATGAGTACCGTTGCAAGACCTGTAAGGACACCGTAGAGATCTCGATGACGGTCAAGGAAAGAGCCGAACATAACGGTATCGCTTGTCCGGAATGTGGCGGGAAGGAACTCGTCCGCCTGTTTTCATCATTCGCCGTTGGATCCAGTCAGGCTGGCAGTGTCAAATCCTCGTATTCAAACGGGAACGGCGGATGTTGCGGCAGCGGGTCTTGCGGGTGCGCCTAGTTTAGCGTTTCTTTGTTTCCAGAAAACGTTTTAGCATAAGTTTTGCCCGTCGCAGGTGGGTCTTGACGGTGTTGATGGGGATATTGAGGGTTGAGGATATCTGCTGGTAGGTGAATCCCTTCGCAAAGTAAAGCACCATGACGATTCGGTAGTGAGGGGGGAGTTTGTCAATTGCGGCCAGGGTCTTAGGGTTCAAGCGCTCCGGGGAAGGACCGGATTGGATCGAAAGCGATGGCTCGTCAGGCCTGGAGAGAGCTTCTTCATCCAAGGGCAGATGGTCCCTTCGGAAACGTGAGAGCCAATTCATGCTCATGTTGTAGGTGATTCGGTACAGCCACACTGAGAATTTTGATTCACCGCGGTACTGACGAAGTCCAAGGAAAACTTTAAGGAAGACTTCCTGGACGATATCTTGTGCGTCTTCCGAGCGCTCGACGAACCGCAACGCCCAGTGGAACACCATGGAACGGTATTTTTGCAGGAGGCTGGCGAATGCGACCTCGTCTTTTTCCCGGCTCCGTTCGATGAGGCGGCGGTCCTCTTCGTCAGTCACCAGTTAACTATATATCAGCTTTGTTGAAGAAACAGGTGATTTTTTACGGGTTTATGGTGAGTGGCAGGAGTGAAACATTGTGATGTTTATCTGTGTCATAGAGTGTGAAGGACCAGAGGAGGCCTTTTGACATGACCGACAGAAACGATGTTGGGCGCTTTTCCGCGCGCCAGAAGATGATCCTTTATCTCACGACCCTTATTGTGCTGGCCGTTCTTTACCTCGCGCCGGATTTTTTGAGATTTGTGGCAGCCCTTCCGGAATACGGCTGGAAGGCCATCTTTTTATCGGTGGCTATTTTAGTCGGTGGCTCAATATTGGTGTCGGCATACGCCATATGGGAGGTGTTCCACACAGGGAGGTTGGCAATTAAGAGGGCGGTGGGCATTGGTGGCGATACCAAGAATAGAAAGTGAGTAGAGGTATAATCTGCGGGTGTGAGGCTGGTGATTGTGATCATGGAAGTTTCTTGGCTATCCATTCCTCATTGAGGATGGCATAGAGAAACGAATCCCGCCAGGCACCTTTTTCCCAGGCATCCTTTACATAGTGCGCCTCGCGCCGCATGCCAAGTTTTTCCATCACCCGTGCTGAAGCTACGTTGCGTGTATCACAGGTGGCCCATATCCGGTGGAGGTTAAGTTCAGAAAATCCGAATTTCAGGATGGCGGCCACGGCCTCGGTCATGTATCCCTGCCTCCAATACTGCTGGGTCAGGACGTATCCTAGCCATCCTGATGTGCGAGGCTGTTGCACGAGGGTTATATCGCAACTACCAATAAGTGCATGATTTGCTTTGAGGGTGATCGCCAATTCATATACGTGGCGTGGTTGTTCTTTTTGACTCGAGAGACGTTTCTCGAGGTTTTCTCGAGTGTGGTCTAAGGTATTTGGCCCCCAGATCATGTATTGCACAACCTCGTGATCTGAAGCCCAGGCGTGAATGTCATCTTCATCACCTTTTTGAAATTCCCTCAGTCGCAACCGAGGGGTTTCTAGCAGGACCGGATAAGTCATGATGAGTATGTTATCTTAGGGATTCAAACATTTTATATCTACACCTTGGTTTTAAAAGGAGGATGCACGGTGAGTCAGGATTTAAAAACTGCCAAGTTTGAATGGGTCGATAACTGGGTTCGAATTCCCGATACTTCATCTGGACGTGAAAACGGGCGAACCCACGGCGTCTGTGTGACCAAGGGTGGGAATGTCATCGTGTTTCACCAGGCGCAGAACGGTCTGCTCACTTTTGACCCACAAGGCAAACTTGTCTCTGCGGTGGGTGGCGACCGCTGGCTTGGCGCTCATGGTCTTACCTTGATCGTCGAGAATGGTCAGGAATATCTGTGGCTGGCTGACCAGGACAGCACGGAGGTGGTGAAAACCACGCTCAAAGGCGAGGTGGTCAAGAGTCTTCCGCGCCCCGATCACCCCGCCTATCAGGGTGACCGTCCCCAGAAATACACCCCTACGTGGGCCGCTCAAAACCCCGCTAACGGTGACATCTGGATCGCCGATGGGTACGGCGCCTCCCTCGTCCACCGTTACAACAAAGATGGCACCTACCGAAATACCATTGACGGCACTGAGGGCGCGGGACGCTTCAGCCAGCCACATGGCATTAATTTCACTGTACGGGAGGGCAGGTCGGAGCTCTTCATCACCGACCGCGCGAACCGCCGGATCGTGGTGTACGACGGTGAGGGACGCTTCCTCCGTCAAAGTGATATGACGCACAGCCCATGCTGTTTTGACTTCCTCAACGGCACCGTCGTCGTCCCTGAGTTGTTCACGGGCGTGAAGCTGCTTGACATCGCCAGTTTACAGATCATCACCGAGGTCGGGGCCAGCGACTACGTGAAGCCGCGCACCGATGGCGGTTGGTGGCCGCCTGAGACCCCCAAGGGTTGGCCGAATCTAGCTAGCACTGAGCATGTGCGACCGAACTTTTTCAACAGCCCGCATGGCGGGTGTTTTGCGCCTAACGGCGACATCTATGTCGTCGAGTGGATCATTGGCGGCCGGATCACCAAGCTGGCGAAGCGCTAGGACTGTGCCAAAAACGAGAGTTCGATCCGCAAGAGCCAACGAAAAGTTTGTTCTGGTCGATTTCTCCAGCCCCAAGGTCCAACGTTGGGTTCATCAGCAGTTGCCTTCAGTTCCTTTGACAAATGCCAGAGGGCGTGTCGAGGGAGTGGAGGTTGGATTTATCAGGCAACGCCCTCAGGGGTTGGTGTTCAAGATACCAAGCCAGATTCGACGGGCTGATTGGGCGGGATATATGACGCTTGTGGTTGACCTTGAGAACAGGGAAGAAGACGAGCTGACCGTAGGTGTGACGCTGCACAACGCGTCAGGTGAACTCAAACAAGGAGAAGCGGCTATCTTCTCGGCGGTGGTACCCGGGCACAGCCGGGCGCGCTGGCGGATTCCGCTTCAGCCGCTGCGATACACCACCGGGCATTGGGTGCCTTGGGGTTGGTCCCGCCAGCCAGGGCTGGGCAGCCTCAAGTTTTGGGGCCGGATGAACTCCAGGAAGATTGTCGAAGTGAAGATTGGATTACTCCGGGAGATAAAGGCAGGCCGTTTGGGGCTGTATCGACTATCGCTGGAGAACCCTATCAAACCCGAGCGGTGGATCGACAAGTATGGCCAGCGCACCAGCATGAGGTGGGCTGGCAGAGTGTCCAGCGAGGGGGACATCATCCGGGCGGACAGGCGGGAGGCGGCAGACCTTGCCAAATACCGGCCTGCTGCTGACCGGGACATCTATCATGCGTGGACAGGGCACCCGCCTCGTCACGCCACCGGGTTCTTCCGGGTGGAGAAAGTTGATGGCCGGTGGTGGTTTATCGCCCCCAACGGTCATCTCTATTACGCCTGTGGCCTCGATTGCGTGATCTGCGGAGTGGACGCCCGGTTGGATCCCATGGTGCGAGCTGCCTACTCCTGGATGCCTCCAAGAAAAGGGAAATTTTCTTCCGCATGGAGTTCAAGGCGGGCAAGACGGGGCCGGAAAAAAGCGATGGGTCTATCGCTGTACCGGGCGAATCTAATCCGCAAATGGGGGCCAGAACAATACCGGCGGATGTATCTTGAGCGGGCCATTGACCGGCAGTCGGCTTGGGGCTTTACTTGCATCGGAAACTGGGCAGACACTCATCTGTTTGCGTTCAGGCGGCTGCCATATTTTTCGACTGGGCCCTCGTTTTGGGAGATGAAAGTTCCGTATGTAGCCAAGCTGATTCACGATGTGTATCACCCTGATTTTGAGAGGGAAGCCCGGCACAATGCATCCGCTTTATCTCGATACAGGAATGATCCATGGCTGGTCGGCCACTTTGTCTCGAACGAGGTCGACTGGGTTGGGCTTCCCTATGGGGTTCTTGCGTCTCCTGCAAATCAGCCGGCCAAGCGCGCTTTCCTGGCTCAATTGAAGAAGCGCTATCGGACGATACGGAACCTCAACCGTGCCTGGGGCACCACGGCGACGACGTTCGCGGATCTTCGCTGGCCGAAGTCGGGTGGGTGGCGCGAGTACAAGGAAACACCCGAACGGGATTTGGCCGCTTTCCGGCGGCAGTTCGCAGACCGGTGGTACAAAGTGTGGGGTGAGGCGATCCGGGCGGCCGATCCCAACCACCTGGTGCTGGGGAGCCGGCTGCACGGAGGCAACCGTGCACCTGAAATCGTCGCGGCGTGCGCGCGTCACATGGATGTCGTCAGCTTTAACTATTACGAAGTCGAGCCGTGGGCGGGAGAGTTCAACCGGCATTATGAGATCGCCCAGAAGCCGTTCCTCATAGGGGAATATGCACACAACAGCCTTGATACCGGGTTGCTGTCCGCGTCGGTTCCGGTGGCCGATCAGAAAGCGCGCGGCGTGGGCTACCGGTACTACACCGAGCGGTTGGCGGCTTTGCCATATTTTGTCGGCGGGCACTATTTCCAGTATTTGGACGAGCCGATTACCGGCAGGTTTGACCGGGAGACTTCATTTAATGGGTTTGTAAGTATTGTGGATATTCCTCATCCACATCTGGTCAAGGCTGCCAAAGCCAGTCACTCGAGGATATATAAAGTGCACGCTGGTCTTTTGCGGCCCTATGATCAAAAGCCTAAGTTGTAAGGTTGTAATTTTGAGCATGGTCGTTAGCTTCTCAGCGAACGCCGCTCAAGAGATGAGCCCGGTGGATTTTGGAGCGCGGTTAGAACCACCCGCCGGACGGGTCATCCATGGCTGGGGGCAAATTTCGGGGTTTTGGAATTGGGATGATCCGGTTGCGGAAAAGGACGTCGATGATTTGGATGCCTACCTGAAGGCGGTGGCGCCGCATCAGCCGGCCATGATCTCGTTTTATGTCGCTCCCGTGGAGGAGCAGGTGGGAAGGTTCCTGAACAAATATCGCGCGTTCGTGAAATCGCGTGGGTTCTTCATCGCCCAGGTCGGGCTCTATTTTATGGATGAGTTTCTGCACCGGCGGGTTGCGGAAGGCGAAGCTGACGGGTACTTGCAAGAATTGCTGCGAGGATTGCAGGATGCGGGCAACCCGGTACTGCTTCGGGTCGGCTACGAGTTCAACAACCACTGGACTCCGTATGATCCGGTGCTCTACGGGAGAGCCTACAAGCGGGTTGTGGATCTCATCAAGCAAACGAAGGCCAGCAACATCGCTACGGTCTGGCACGCGGAACCAGCCGGATTTCCTGACCGCGATTATCACGACTGGTATCCCGGCGACGACCAGGTGGACTGGTGGGGTTTGAGTTTGTTCCATCAGGAGCACATGAGCGATCCCAACACGGTGGCGTTCCTGGAAGAGGCGTACCGCCGGCGCAAACCGGTGCTGCTGGCCGAGTGCTCGCCATGGTTTCACGGAACCGAGTCAGCGCCGTTGCGAGCTCCCGATTCACTGGAGGAAGCATCCGGGTGGTACCAGGAATTGTTCGGCATTACCAAACGCTACCCGCATGTCAAAGCGGTGAGTGTCATCGTCGTGGACTGGACCCGGTGGAACACCAAGTGGTCGCAGATTCCCGGAGGATTGCCGAACGTGCGCTTTGAACTCTGGCCGAGCCTGGATAACAAGTACCGGAGCTGGATCGGCGAGGACCGTTTTATTCACGTAAAGGAGGCAGTGCGATTGTATGGAATCCCCAATAAGAAGAATTGAGTTGAAGCATCTGCTTGCGCCGGGGAGATTATGTATCGCCGCCACGGCGCTGTTGTGTGTTGTCTCCCCGGGTGCGTCGTGCGCTGCTACTTTGGTGGAGACCAAGCCGCATGAGGTGACGGTCTTCCCCCGGATGGCGCGCGTGATCAGGACGGGCGAGGCCCGGCTGGGAGCCGGCCAGCGGATCGTCCGGTTTGTTAACATTCCAGCGGCTGCTGACGATGCCTCCATCCGGCTTTCGCTCAAGGGTCCGCGGGGCACCAAGCTCTTTGGGGTCCAACTCAAGAGCGCGTACAGTGCGGAGACTGTGCAGGAGGAAATCCGCAAGCTGCAGGAGCGCCTTCAGGCTCTGGAAGACCAGAAGGCGGACCTTACGGACCAGAATACCGCCCGGACCGCGGAAATCGACATCTTAAAAGCCCTGGCCAAAGATACGGCGAATCGGACGGGATCCCAGGCTGCGCAACGGCCCGGAGACCTCGAAAAGCTCGTCCGGGGGACTCAGAGCGTGGGACGACGCATTGCCCTGTTGCTTGCCGACTCGCGCAAAAATGAGCGTGCCCGGCGTGCCTTGGACAAAAAGATCGCCGCGCTTAGGCGCGAACTCCAACAGTTGGGGAGAGGCACCCGCGCGCAAAAGATCGCCGAGGCGGAACTGGAGCTGCCCCGGGAGGGAGACGTGGACTTTACCCTCACGTACATGCTCAGGAGCGCCGGATGGTCTCCGCTATACGATTTGAGGCTGGAAACGGGGAAGGACAAGCCCAAGGTGGCCTTGGCGTTTTCCGCTCAGGTATTTCAGCGGACCGGCGAGGATTGGAATGACGTTAAGCTGGTGCTTTCCACGGCCCGGCCGACGAGCGGGAACCAGATCCCTGATCCCACTGGATGGTGGTTGGATTTTGCACCCAAGCCGCGCAAAGTTCTCAGGCGCAAGCGGGCTCGGGCCGCACCGTCAGAAGCACCCGCCATGGCGAGAGCTGACAAGAGGATTGGTGTTGCCGCCCTTGATACGCAGCAGGAAGAAGTTAAGTACGCCATGGCGCAGACTCAGCGTGCCGAATATGCCACCACGTTTGTCATCGAGCGCGCCGTCACCATCCCCGCTGATGGAAGCCGGCATCGCGTCGGCATCGCAGACAGCTCTCACGATGCCTCCCTGCTCCTGGTCACGGTACCCCGGTTGCAGCAGAAGGCCTTCATCGAAGCGACGATCACCTATGGCGGGGAGCAGCCGCTGCTGCCTGGACCAGCCAACATATTCCGGGGGCCTGAGTTCGTCGGGACGACCCAACTGCGGTCATTCGCCCCGGGCGAGACCTTTACGGTGGGGCTGGGGCAGGATGAGCATGTGAAGGTGGAGCGCAAGCTCATCTCGCAGCAGGAGGGCGACACCTCTCGCTGGCTGTTTGTCAAGGGTCAACGCCGCTATCACTGGGTGACGACGTTGAAAAACTTCCATACCGGCACCCGGACCATCGAGGTGCGTGAACAGCTTCCCCGGTCCCGGCAGAAGGACATCGTCGTTCAGTCGGTGAAGCTTGTGCCGAAGCCGCTTCCCGCGAAGTCCCAGAAACCTGGGCTCAAGCGCTGGCGGATCAAGCTGAAGGCTCAAGGCAAAGCCCAGGTGACGTTTTCCTATTCAGTCAAATTTCCCAAAGGATCAAGAATCATTGGGCTTGAGTAGTTAAACTTTTGAGGTCGTTCCAAGGGTGGAAGGTAAGGAGGCGCCCTGCGGAAGACGGGGGTTGACATTTACGCCCGCATACTAGATACTGTGCCAAGTAGGGTGACGACCACAAGGGGTAGTGAGGATCATAAAAAGGGCTATGCCCGGGAGGAGACTCAGGATGCCGAAGTATGACCCGTTCATGTTCACGCCGTACGAGGGAATAGACCGGGAGCGTTACCTCTTGGCTCTGTACTCGTTGGTGACTGAAACCAACGACACCATTGAGCTGGCTCAGGCGCTCGCGACTGAGCAGACGACCGGGACGTGGACTGCGATCCCGGAAGAGACGACCGAAGTCAAAGAGCGGAGCATGGGACGCGTCCTGGGCGTGTACGAGATCCCGGACTATGAGCGGGAGCTTCCTGCCGATGTGGGGGAGCGGACGCTGGTGTTCCTGGTGGGCTTCCCGATCGGGAACATCAACGGGCAGTTTCCGGAATTGCTGACGACATTATACGGGAACGTGTCGATGATTGGAAAATTGAAGCTGCTGGATGCGTTTCTCCCTCCCAAGTTGATTAGCGCTTTCAAGGGTCCAAAATTCGGTGTAGAAGGCATACGGCGTGTCCTGGAAGTCAAAGACCGGCCCCTGCTGTGTGGCATGTACAAGCCGTGCGTGGGGGCGCTGCCGGAGGTCATTGGCAGGATGGCCTTTGAGATGGCATTGGGCGGTGTGGAGGTCATCAAAGACGATGAGTTGCTGGCTGATCCGTCATTCTGTCCCGTTGAAGCCCGGGTCGAAGTAACGGAGAAGGCGCTCGAACGGGCCCGGAAGGAAACCGGCCGCCGCTGCCTGTATGTCGTGAATGTGACCGATCGCCCGGACAAGATGTTCGAAAAGGCCAGAAAGGCGGTTGCGGCGGGTGCATCGGGGCTGATGGTGAATGTCTACACTGTAGGCTATGGGGCGGTCCAGGCGCTGGCCGAGGACGAGGCCATCACGGTACCCATCATGGGCCATCCTGCGTTTGCCGGAACGTTTTTCGAGGCACCACATCATGGCATGACATCGCATCTGGCCCTGGGTAAGCTGGCCAGGCTGGCTGGTGTGGACATGATCATTTACCCGTCGCCGTTTGGAAAGGTGCCGCTCCTTCGTGACCGGGCGATCCGCGTGGCCCAGGAACTGACCGCGCCCATGGCCCATCTGAAGCGGGTTTTCCCGGGACCGGCCGCAGGCATGCACCCGGGAATCGTGGCGCAATCCATCAGAGATTTCGGCAGCGATCTCCTCATCGGAGCCGGCGGGAGCATCCATGGACATCCAGGCGGCACGATTGCTGGTTGCCGGGCGTTCCACCAGGCTATCCAGGCGGCGATGGAAGGCATCCCGGCGGGCGAAGCTGCCAAGGAACTTCCGGAGCTGCGGGCCGCCTGCGAGCGTTGGGGGACCGGCGAGGCCGCCAAGGCCAACATCAACTACGCGCTTTTGCGATAACACCAGGAGCGATCTCGTCTTCAGGCGATAGAAGCCCGCGTGTGATAAAAAGTTGCACGCGGGTTTTTCTATGAAATGGTTAACGGTTCGGCACGGCGAAACGGATTGGAATCGTCAGGGAAGGGTTCAAGGCCAGACTGACGTTCCGTTAAATGATGAGGGCCGTGCGCAGGCCGCTGCTCTTGGCAAAGCGCTGCATGGAGTCCAGATTGATACCGCTTTTAGCAGTGACCTCTCCCGTGCTCACGAAACTGCAAAGTTGGTTTTGGGGGAGCGACCGATCGACATAGGAGTCACCAGCAACCTGCGTGAGATGAAGTACGGAAGTTATGAGGGGCTGATATTTGAAGAACTTGCTCGTCATGATCCCGGTTATTATTCCGCATGGCATAACGGCGATCCTGAGCTTGCTGCGCCGAATGGTGAGAATTTCCACCAGCTCTATGAAAGGGTTTCAGTATTTGTTAGAGAACTCAAAGACAAGATTCAAGGAGATACCGTGCTTATCGTGGCACATGGTGGATCAATTCGTGCGCTCTTGTTGATCCTACTGGGGTTGCCAATTAAGGCGTTTTATCATTTTTCTATCGCGAGCGGTGGTTTGGCTGTCGTGGAAAGAGATAGAAATAGAAATACTTTAAAGTTATATAATGCCAAGGGGTTAACGTGAACAGCAGCCGCAACGTGGCGGGACGGGATATGCGCAAGCATCCCCGTTACCAGCTTTCCATCGAGGAGTACATTGCGTTCCGTGCGCAGGGGTTTCTAGCGGTTAAAGGCCTGGTATCTCATGAAGAGATTGCGGAGCTGCGCCAGCACACCGAGGATCTCATGCAGGGGAGGCTGCCCGAACAAACTCGTCCAATGGACGAGCGGAATGTCAGTCAAGATTATGGGGTGACGATACAAGCCCTGGAGGCGCCTCCGGCGCACCTCTCACCGGAAGAGAAAGCTCAATATTTCCTTCGCATCCACATGCTGCACCGCAAGCTGGTGTTGCACGAGCGTTACATGCTCCATCCGCGGGTCCTGGATGTCCTGGAGTTGCTCATTGGTCCCGATGTGCTCGCCATGCAAACGATGCTGTTTCTTAAGCCCCCTGGCAAGCCTGGGCAGGGCTGGCACCAGGATAGCTACTACATTCCCTCCCACCCGGACACGTTGATCGGTGCATGGATCGCCGTGGATGACTGCGACGAACTAAACGGGGCGATGTGGATGGCTAAGGGGAGTCAGTCCGAGCCCATCTACCCGCCGCCAGAGGGATATGGCCATAGCGATCAGCGCGGCCTGAAGGACATGCGCACGGTAAACTACGTGAGCGATACCGACGACGAAAAGAATGATCTCGCGAAGGTGGCCAGCAAGTATTTACAGGCATTGGTCCCGGCGAAGGCGGGGGATGTGGTCTTTTTCGGGGGGCACGTGCTGCACCGCAGCAAGGCCAACCTCACCACCGACCGTTTCCGCCGGGCTTTTGTCAGCCATTACTGCAACGCGCGCTCGTTCACGCAGTGGGGTGCTGACGCGGAGCCTGGAAATCCTCACGCGGCCACGGCCGTGGATCCCGTGACCAAGATGACCAACGGGTCCCACATCCTTGCGCGCGGGGACACCCACCTTCCCTTCGGCGTGCCCCGTTTTGGAAGCTATTGCGCTGCGCTGCTATCTTCCGAGGAGCGCTGCAAAGAGCGGGAATGGGCTATGGCGGCGATCGCCGACGTAGGTGCTGGCAAGGTGAGCACGGCGCCCGCCGACCCGTCCTTAAAAGACGACGAACCTGTCTCTGCGCAGTAGCCTGTTTCGGCAGCTACCGGGGATCCAGGCCTACGGCCGGTGCCGCTCCCTCTCCCTTTCC
>CAZPLZ010000094.1:0-13489 GCA_964587525.1 uncultured bacterium
GCCACCCCCCAAGCCCGGTAAGTCCACCGCCAGCCGTGGTCCGCAATGAGCGCCAGGTTCATCGCAGGGATGAAGGCGATGGCCGCAGCGATGGCCAGGCTCGAGAACCCGGTCACCCGACCCAGGCGCCGGTTGAACCAATGGGCCATGGTGTTGGACGCAATCAAGGTCATGGAACCTTGACCGAGCAGGCGCAGGAAGAAGAAGCCGATCCCCAGTGCCACCACGTTCCCGGCGAACGAAATGCCCCAGCACGCCCCGCTGAACAGCACGATCACGACAGTCAGGATCGCCCGCCCGCCCCAGCGGTCCATGGCCGCTCCGATGAACGCCATGGGTGCCGCAGCGGCGAGGGTTCCCAGCCCGTAGGCCACGCCGATCTGCCCCCGGGTCAAGCCCAGGTCCTGAATCCACGCCGTGGTAGAAGGCCGCGACGCCGAAGGTCTGGCCCGGCGCCGAGGCCACGTGCACCAGCAACAGCACGGGCAGCATGAACCACCCGTAAAAGACGCGGGTCAGTGCCACTGGCCGACCCCTCGGACGTGAGCGGTTCCCCGATGTCTATCTGGTAAGGTAGCTAACGATTCACGCGTGATGAACATCATCTACCTCAACTCGCACGACACTGGCCGGTGCGTCAATCCGTACTCGCATCAAGCCCGGACCCCGAACCTTAAGCGGCTCGCCGAAGAGGGCGTCATGTTCCGCCAAGCCTTCAGCGCCGCACCCACGTGTTCACCCAGCCGGGCCGCGCTTTGCACCGGCCAGTACCCGCACGTCTGCGGCATGATCGGGCTCGGCAACCGCGGCTTCCACACCACGAGCTGCGCGAATCATGTTGCCAACACGCTTAAGACCAACGGTTACGAGACGTCCACGTGGGGCATGATGGACAACCATATGGGCATGGGGTGCATCGGAAAGGACCACACGGCGCTCGGGTACGAGAAATTCATCCGCGGGCGCAACAGTGACGACGTGGTCACGTATATCAAGGAACGGCACCAGCGACCCTTCTTTCTCAACGTCGCATACACCCTCACACACCGGATCGGAGGGGGGTTCACGGCCGCTCGCCAGCCTGAGGACGAGCCACGCTACCTGACGCCACCCGCCCCGCTCGCCGACACCCCGAAGATCCGCGAGGACTGGGCGCACTTCCTCTCCGACGCCGCGGCGCTCGACCGCGAGATGGGAAAAATCATCGCCGCGGTCGATGAGGCCGGACTCGCAAACGACACGCTCATCATCGCCACGACCGATCACGGCCCCCCATTCCCTGGGATGAAGTGCAACTTGACCGTGCACGGCTGCGGCGTGTTCTTGATCATGCGCGGACCCAGCGGGTTTGGCGGAGGCAGGGCCATTGACGGACTCGTCAGCCAGGTGGATCTGTTCCCGACCATCTGCGATATCACAGGCATCGAAAAGCCCCCGTGGTTGGCCGGGACTTCCGTCCTGCCCTTGGTCCGCGGTGAAAAAGATCAGATCCACGATGAGATCTTCGCCGAGGTCACGTACCACGCGGCGTACGAACCCATGCGCGCGATCCGGACCCCGCGGCATGTGTACGCCAGGCGGTTCGGGGACCGCCGGCGGCCCGTGCTCGCCAACTGCGACGCGAGCCCGTCAAAGGACGAGTGGCTGGCCCGCGGCTTCGCCGACCGCGAGCACCCAACCGAGGCGCTCTTCGATGTGTTCTACGACCCCGAGGAGATGCACAACCTGGCCAGCGAGCCCGCGCATGCGGCAACACTCAACGAGATGCGCACCCGCCTCGACCGGTGGATGAACGAAACCAGCGACCCGCTGCTCAAGGGCCGGGTCCCCATGCCCGAGGGAGCATGGGCGAACGACGAAAGCGATGTGGATCCCGACAGCGCCCAAGGCCGCCCCGCCTCATCCCGCCCATGATCGTGGACTCATGGACCGATTCGTCTGGCATAGACGTAATAGGCGGACATCGTCTGGCCTTCGGCGTCGGTGACCCAGGTGTTCACCCGCGTGGTTCCTTTCTTCAGCGCCATGGTGAAGACTGCGCCCTTCGCGCCCGTTTCCATCTCCCAGGTTTTCTCCGTGTCACCAACCCTGATCTTGACCGTCTTGATGTCGATCGCCTTCCCGGCTTCGTGCGCGTACTTCCATCGCTCCTGGGGTTTCCCCGGAGTGCCTTCGGTCAAACCTTTGTCCAGCTCCTTGGGCCAGCGCCTGATCTCGAACGCGTAGTCACCCTCCCGGGAGACGTCGACCGTCCAGTGACCGCTGCACCATTTTCCGGCGCGGATATGGCTCTGGTGCCAGGCGGTATCGTTGTACTGGTTGAAGAGGTCGTGGCAGGTCAGGTCGGTCTCTGGCTCGCGCTCGGTGCCGATGATGATCGGGTTCTCCTCCCCAAACCTGGCTGAAACGACGTTCCACCATTCCTCGTAGGACCTGCGCAGCTTCTCGACGACGCCGGGATGCTCAGCGGCCACGTCGTGCCGCTGCCCCGGGTCGGTTGCCATGTCGTAGAGCTCTTCGCCGTTGATCAGGCGCCAGCGGTCCGTCATCGTCGAGCTCTGCTTCCACTTGACCGGCTGGTCCACGCGCTGGGAATCGGTGACGATCACGCGCTCGGGCCAGTCGCTCTTTCCGCGCAGCAGCGGCACCAGGCTCGTTCCATGAATGTTTTCCTGGGGCGGCCCGTTGATCCCGCATAAGTCGGTCAGCGTGGGCAGGACATCGATGTTAGCGGTGAGCTGCATGATGTCGCGGCCTTCGGTGAAGCCTCCGGCGGGCCAGTGCAAGAAGAACGGGACGCGATGCGCGCCCTCATATTCCCAGCCTTTCATGCCGCGCATCCCGGCGTTGTAACCGTCCGTGACAAAACCCCGCTGGTCCAACCGGCAGCCTGCGGACGATCCGTTGTCGGTCATGAAGATGAAGATCGTGTTCTTCTCAATGCCGAGGTCCTTGAGTTTGGCCCTGAGCTTCCCGACGTGCTCATCAATGCACGTGATCATGCCGTAAAAGTTCGCCCGGTAGCCTGGAATTTTTCCCTTATAGGGATCGCTGTAGGAGAGGGGAACGAGGTACGGGCTGTGGGGCGCGTTGGTGGACAGGTAACAGAAGAACGGACGGTCCCTATTCTGCTCGATGAACTCCGCCGCAAGCCTGAACCACACGTCGGTGCAGTAGCCGTCATGCATCTTCGGGACCCCGCTGTGGAAATACGTGTCGTCGAAGTAATCGTTCCCCCAGTAGTCCGGAGTCTGGCCCACCCCGCCACCGCCGTGGACCGCAGCGACGTCGAAACCGCGATCGTGCGGTCTGAAGGGGTAATTGTCGCCAAGATGCCACTTGCCGAAGATGCCGGTCACGTAGCCGCCGGCCTTGAAGTAGTCCCCCAGCGTCACCTCATCCTTGCGGATCAGTGACCGGCCGGCGATGGTATGCCACACGCCCGTGGCATTGCAGTAGCGGCCGGTCATCAATCCGGCGCGGGTGGGGGCACACGTGGGACCCACGTGGAAATTCTCCAGCCTCACGCTCTCGCCGTACAGCCTGTCGATGTTCGGCGTCTCAATGACCGGGTTGCCGTGGCACCCCAGATCGCCGTAACCCTGGTCATCCGTAATCACCAATACGACATTGGGTAACTCAGCCACAGCGGCCGCTCCCGTGGACGTGAAGACCGTGACCATGGCCCACCAGGTGAGGAGCTTCAACAGCTTCACGGTTAATCACGGCATCCAGGAAAAGGCTCAGCCGCCATCCGGATCAGACACATCGCCGGTCGGATTGGTGATGCGGTCCACGCCATGAATAGCCTTGGGCACGCCCCTCTTCAGCGTGTGCAAGACCGGGATCGAGGATTGCTGGGGATATTTCGCCCATGCCACAGCCAAGTGCATCAGTAATTGACGGGTCAGCTCTTCCCGCTTGGCCAGGTAGCGGGGATGGCTGTACAGGTTCCGCCATTCGTGGGGATCCTTTTTAAGATCGTAGAGCTGGCCTTTGACCTGGCCGGTGCGCGGCATCGCCGAGCCCGCGTCGCCCGGAACGGTCAGCAGGAGCTTCCAATTACGCGAGCGCCACATGTACATCGGCGCCCGCTGCCGGCTCTCGTATCCGGAGCCGTGCATCTCCGCGAAGGAGCCGGCCCGGCACGGAGGCCGAAGCAGGCTGCCGCCAGGAAGAAATGGAGGAATCTCAGCGCCCGCCACGTCCAGGAGCGTGGGCATGACGTCGGTCAGCTCGACCGGACGGTGATCCACCGTTCCGCGCTTGCTGGCTGGAACACCCTTACCCGCGATGATCATCGGAACGCGCACCGATCCTTCGTACAGGCAATACTTGCTGAATCGGTGCATGCGATCACCCAGCATCTCACCGTGATCCGAGGTCATCATGATGAACGAGTTTTTCAGCTCGCCCCGCTCCTCCAGGCCACGCAGCACGCGTCCGAACAGGTCATCGACAAAGCTGCACAGGGCGTAGTAGCGCAGCGTGGTCAGCCTCCGTTCACGTGAAGATTTCTTCAGCCAAGCCTCCTTGTGCCGCCAGGATCCCACCCGGCGCGGGTTCCACGGCGGCAGGGGCCGCTCCGGAATGTCATTGATGTCATACAGGTCCTCGTACATGCCCGGCGGGTTGAACCCGGGATGGGGGTCATCGAAGGAGAGATACAAGAACATCGGCCTGCGCCGATCCCGCTTGCGGTCCAGGAATTTCAGCGCCTGGTCCGTCAGCCAGCTCTCCTTGTGGAGCCAGGCGGGCAGCGCGCTGGTCACCCCTTCGTACCCCGCGGCTCCCTCACCGCCGCCGCCGAACGCCCTGGTCTCCCGCTGAAGCCGCGCCCAGCCTTCGGGGTGATCGAGACCCATCACCGTCGCCCCCGGCTCGCTGTCTTCGCCTCCGGCTCCGCGTGCGACCGCCCGCACCTCAAATCCCCGGGTGGATTCAGGATTTCCCATCGGTGGCACATTCATCCACCTGGCGATGTCCTTGCCCACGTGCCAGTGGGTCTTGCCGAATCCGGCGGTCTGATACCCCAGGTCACGCAGCCGATGCATCAGGGTCGGAACCGGAAGGTCCCGGTCGCGGGACACCTCGGCGGTGTTGTGCCGCAAGCCAAGTTGCGAGCCGTAGAGGCCGAGCAGCATCGAGTACCGGCTGGGCGCACACATCGGCACCTGACAGACCGCCTGGTCGAACCGGATTCCCCGGCGGGCCAGCGCATCAAGATTCGGCGTCTTGACGATTCCGTTCTGGCAGCCCAAGGCATCCCACCGCTGCTGGTCGGTCAGCAAGAAAATGAGATTCGGCCTGCGTGATCCCGTTCGCTTCCTCATATTCCGGTTCATCCGCACACCATGCTACCGCATCGCCGCACCGGCTTTGAATTGCAGCCGGGAAGGCGGCATAATCCATGAGGATTCTCACGAGCGCAAGATCAGAACCTGACCCTTACGGAATGGAGGATACCAGATGCTGCCTTTGAAGGTTCACGGAACGAGGATCGTGGATTCGAACGGCCACGAGGTCCGGCTGCGCGGGTTCTGCGCCGGCGGCTGGATGAACATGGAGAACTTCATCAACGGGTACCCGGGACACGAATCCGGTGTTCGGGCCGCCGTCGCCGAGGTGTTGGGGGCGGGCAAGGCCCAGTTCTTCTTCGACCGGATGCTCGACTACTTCCTCGGCGAAGACGACATCCGGTTCATGGCCGGCCTAGGAGCGACGGTGCTGCGCGTGCCGATGAACTACCGGCACTTCGAGGATGACGCCAGGCCGTTCGAGTACAAGCGATCCGCGCTCAAGAGACTTGACCGGATCGTCGGTGCGTGCCGCCGGCACGGCATCTACGTCATCCTCGACCTGCACGCGGCGCAGGGCTGGCAGAACCCGGACTGGCACAGCGACAACCCGACCCACATGGCGCTGCTCTGGAGCCACAAGCCGTTCCAGGATCGGGTCGTGGCGCTGTGGGAGCACTTGGCCCGGCATTACCGCCGGGAGCCGGCGATCGCCGGTTATAACCTGCTAAACGAGCCCGTCTGCGGGGTCAAGGGCGCGCTGCGAAAGCTCTACGCCTGCACCGCGGAAGCGATCCGCCGGGTCGACCGCAGCCACATGCTCTTCCTGGACGGGAACGCCTTCTCGAAGGACTTCTCCGAGATCGATCCGAAGATCCCCAACACGGTCTACTCGAGCCACAACTACGTCGCCCCGAGCTTCGATCAGGGCGAATACCCGGGAAAGATCGGCCGATCGTATTACGACCGCGAGCGGCTGCGCCGGGAGTACCGGTGGGGCAACACCTTCATGCGCAAGCACGGTGTGCCCACATGGGTGGGCGAGTTCGGGTCGCTCTACTGGGGCCGCGCTACCGACCCGTGCCGCCTGCGGGCCGTGGATGACATGATCTCGATCTTCGAGGAGCACCAGCATCACTGGACGATCTGGACGTACAAGGACACGGGGGTGATGGGGACCGCGTACGTGAGGCCCGATTCGGAGTGGATGCGCCGGACGGCGCGGGTCAGGAAGATAAAGGTGGCCGCCGGGGCGGACACGTGGATCGATCTGCTGGCCGGCGGCAAGAGCGTGGGGGCGGGAACGGTGCGGCGCATCCTGGGCGACGTGCGGCGCATCGCGGGGAAGTTACCCGTGGACTACGGCAAACTCCAGTGGAACGCCAACCGGATCGTGGTCGGGCTGATGCTGTCCGACGCCCTGGTGAAACCCTTCGCCGAGCAGTTCCGGGGAATGAGCGAGAAGCAGATCGACCGGATGATGCAGTCCTTTGCGTTTCGGAACTGCGCAATCCGCGAGGGTCAGGCTGACGTCATCCGGAAGTGGTGCAGCAGCTTACGAAACCTCCCGCCGGTTAGAGGAATCCCATGAAGCTGAAATCCTTTGTCTATTCAATTCTGGTCGGCTGGATCGTCGCATCCACCGGGAGTGCCCGCGCAGAGGCACCCGAGATGACTGCAGAGCCTCTGACTGCCCCTGAAAAGAAAGCCTTGGCGGAGGAGTTCGAATCCGCCCTGAAAGGGGGACTCCTGGAAATGTGGTACCCGCGTTGCGTGGACCAGAAACACGGGGGCTTCCTGTGCGACTTCGACTATCGCTGGAGACCCATAGGCCCGCATCACAAGATGCTGCAATTCCAAGCTCGGCAGACCTGGGTCGCCTCCAAGGCCGCCATGCGGTACCCGGACGATCCGCGCTACCAGGCCGCGGCCCGTCATGGCTTCCGGTTCCTGAGGGACGTCCAATGGGATAAGGAACACGGGGGCTGGTTCTGGATGCTCGACCGTCAGGGAAATCCCAAAGATATCTGGGAGGGAGCCAAGCACGCCTATGGCATGAGCTTCGGGATCTACGCGTGCAGCGCATATTACGAGGCCACCAGGGATCGAGAAGGCCTGAACCTGGCGCAGGAGGCGTTCGCCTGGCTTGAAGAGCACGCCCACGACGAAGAGCATGGAGGATACTATGAGTTCTACCGGCGTGATGGAGCCCGCATCGTATCAAGACAGACCAGCCCGGTCCCCGATGCAGATCGCGACGCGATCGGTACTCACCTGGGATTGAAGAGCATGAACAGCCACATTCACCTGATGGAGGCGCTCACCGAACTTCTCGGCGTCTGGCCTGACCCCCTGGTGAAACAACGCCTCAGGGAAATCTTCCTGATCGTCCGCGACCGGATCATCGTGCCCCCGGGAGCCATGCACCTGTTTTTCCACCCCGATTGGACCCCGATCCCCGATCACGATTCCTACGGCCATGACGTTGAAACCGGCTTTCTCCTCCTGGAAGCGGCCCAAGCCCTGGGTCTCGAGAACGATGCCAGGACCCGTCGTATCGCCCGCTCGCTCGTGGACCACGCCCTGGACTACGGCTGGGACAAGAAGCATGGCGGGTTCTACTACGGCGGTTCCACTTTCGGCGAGATTTTTAACGAGGACAAGGCCTGGTGGGTTCAAGCCGAAGGGCTCAACGCGCTGCTCTTGATGGCGCATGAGTTTCCGAAGGACCGGGCAACGTACGAGGCGCGCTTCAGGGACCAGTGGAACTATGTGAAGAGATACATGATCGACCGGAAGCACCAAGGCTGGTATCCCTCCGCCCTGGATACGGGGCGCGGCAAGAAGCAGATCAAGGGCTCGCCCTGGAAGGCCTCCTACCATACGGCCCGCGCGCTGATGAACTGCCACGATATGCTCCTGCATGAACGGGGACCCTCATAGGGCCAAGCACGCTTCCACTGAAAGCTAGAACAGCCTTTCCCTTACACGCTTTCGCTCCCTCCAACTACGACGATTCCAGACCTTCCCCGAAACATCGTCCCCGGCGTACAGAAGATAGCCCAATGGAAAAAACATAAGACACACCGATCTGAAACATTCCTCTCCCGAATTGACTGTGTCGCCGTCTGGCATATTAGTGTGCGCTTTTTAGAAGTCACACACAGAGGGATGACCGCACCCGATCACGGGTGTACGGCTTGCCAATTGCGCTGACAAACACCGGCCCTTCTTTGGGCATCCCCCGTTCTGTCCACATCGCCCACAGCACATCGTTGAGCGATTTGGCCAACGGCAACTGATGGATGTCCTGTACTTTGCTCCGGCGTAGCATCAGCCGACCCCTTGTAAGATCAACATCACTCCACGTCACCCCCAGGGCTTCCCAGGATCAGCCTAGTGCGCCGAACTGTCATTCCTCTTTCCCCACCACAATCACATCGGGCAAATCCAACAACGGCGCAAGCGTTCCTTCCTCGTTTCCTGTCACTTGCCCCTTGCAGCCCGCAACTCTTTCTTTACCAGCTCTCGTACTTCGTCATCAGTGTTGAGCGTCAAGACCTCCTCCCAGTCCGCTACCGCTTTGTCATTCCGCCCATTCCTGGCATATTCTTCCCCCCTCATATAGAGGGCCCAACCCAGAAGGCCGGACACCAAATCAATGCGCGGATCAATCTTAAGCGCTTTCCTGTAGTGACTAATCGCTTCGTCGAGCTGCCCTTGTTCAACGAGGAGAAATCCCAGCTTCCAATGCCCTGTAGCGTCGCGCGGGTCAATTTTCAGCGCTTTCTTGTAGTGACTGATCGCTTCGTCGAGTTGCCCTTGCTTAAAGAGGATACTCCCCAGTTTTTTGTGCACCGTGAGGAATAATGAAAGGTTGCGCGGGCCGATCTCCAGCACTTTCTCGTAGTGACTGATTGCTTCGTCTAATTTGCCTTTGGCTTCGAGGGTTTGGCCCAGGCTGTAGTGCGCCATAGCGAAGCGCGGGTCGATCTCCAGCATTTTCTCGTAGTAACTGATTGCTTCGTCTAATTCGCCTTTGGCTTCGAGGGCAAGGCCCAGGCTGTAGTACGCAAAATTGAACCACGGGTCGATCTCCAGCACTTTCTCGTAGTGACTGATTGCTTTGTCGAACTGCCCTTGATCAGAGAGGGCATTTCCCAGGTTGAAGTGCGCCTTAGCGAAGAGCGGGTAGATCTCCAGCGCTTTCTCGTAGTGACTGATTGCTTCGTCTAATTTGCCTTTGGCTTGGAGGGCAGTCCCCAGGTTGTAGTGCGCCATAACCTGTGTGGACGGAGCAGGCTGGACACCCCTGGCGGCACATCCTGCTGTCGTCAAAATAATAAATGCCAGAGTACTGAAGACACAGTTCTTGAATACTTGTTCACGGATGCTTTCTTTCATGATTACCAACCTACCAATGTTGGTTGTTCTACCATGGACAGCTCGCCCATTATTCGTCATCAGAAGATGATTGAAACTGCAATCTTAGATTTGTCGCTATCATCTTATTATTCCTCGGCCCTGAATGGCCATTTTGAGCCGTTGCGAACTCACGCATTTACATGAAGGGGTAGCCTATGGCGGCGATGACGAGCACCACCAGGGCCAGCCCCCCGAGCAGCGAGAGGGCCCGTCATTTAGCGCCCGCCGCCTTCGCCCCCGGAACGACAACCGCTAGAGAGGCCTCCTCGGCCAACGGGACGCCGAGTTGGCCGCTTCCGTTGTCTCCCCAGCATGAAACTGTCCCGTCTGATGCGAGGGAACACGTATGAAAGAATCCAGCCGCAATTGCCTTCCCATCTCTAATTCGTCTTGCTCCCACCGCCCGCTTGGACTCGCCCCGGACACGCTTGCTCCCAAGCTGCAAGTAGATATTCGAACCCCAGCACTGCACTCTTCCGTCGTTAAGCAATGCGCACGTGTGGTTTCTCCCCGCTGCAAGAGCGATGGCCTTCGAAACGCCCCCGACCTCTTCCGGCAATTCGGAAGACCAGGCCTTGGGCATGCCTATCCCCTTACCCCAACACTTCACCGTGCCATCCGCAAGAACGGCACAAATATGCGCGACACCGGCCGCAATACCAACCGCGTCGGTAATTCCTTGAACCGCAACCGGACTGGACTTATATCGGGATGAGAGACTGCCGAGTTGAGAAGTTATATTGCCGCCCCAGCACTTCACCGTCCCATTGGCAAGAACTGCACATGTGTGAGCCCAGCTCCCGGATATTCCGACAACAGAAGACAGGCCCTTGACCGTTACTGGCTCATACGAGGTCACCGTCGTTCCGTTGCCCAATTGTCCGGACACATTGTAGCCCCAACACTTGACGGTGCCATCCGCCAGGAGCGCACAAGTATGAGCGCGTCCCGCGGAAATGGACACGGCTCCCTGAATTCCGGCCACACCTGTCGGAGTTAAGCTATAGAAGGTTGCCTCATCACTGGGGTAGGACAGGAGATTCTTGCCCCAGCACTTGACCGTGCCATCCGAGAGGAGAACACACGTGTGTTCTAGCCCGACCGCAACGGCAACGGCATCCGATATTCCTTTGGGTCGCACCGGGGTGTCAGAATAGGCCGTTGATCCGCATCCGAGTTGTCCCATCCAATTGCCTCCCCAACAACGCACTGTACCATCTGGAAGAACTACGCAAGTGTGCATTCCACCCGCCGCGATTACGGATCCCGTAGTCAGGCCTCGTGCTGCTGTCGCAGATGACACGAGAACCACTGCAACGAGCCACGTCAATTGTCCCCACAGTCGTTTCATTTTTCGGAACCCATTGCGAAGTTCAGCGTCCATTCGCTGGCCTCGGATTAGGCTTCGCTCAGTGACAGTTTCAGGTCGGAAATCTGTCTTGTAACATCAAGCTGGTACATTCTTGCGCCAAGGCTCACGGCCCATAACGCAACCGCTAAGACTGCCATTACTCCTAGATTAGCCCACTGCGCCCGGTTCGGATACCAGTTCACGCCTTAGTGCCGCCTTTGTGATTTGCAACAGCGATGACAGTCACATTCGTGGGGGCCAATCGGGGTGTCTCTTTCCTTGCTGCGATTTGCAAATCACAGCTCCGAAGACATGGCCCATAACTCGAGGTGATGAATTCACCACCAAGTAGTCTCGCACAAAGTGCGGATAGCCGGCAAAGCGCCGCAGAGCTCAAGTCATCATCAGGTGCGGGAATGCTCGCCGGCCATGATTGTCTCCCAACTCATCGTAACTTACACGCACCCACCACGGCAGATTCTTGAACAAGCTTGCGCCCATCAATTTCGGATAGGCCTGGAGCCACCACCAACACAGCGCTTAAATTTTCCGGTATCCAGGTCCAGGAGGAACTGTTCGTCGTGAGGGCCTGCGAATGCATCAAGGTTCAGCGCTTTGCACGCATTGAAATTATGGATAACTCGTAGCCTTATGACTTCTTGCTCGAAATCAATATCAAGATTCTTGCTCTTTAAATCCTCAATTATCTTCAAGGCCCGTTCCCAGCGGGCTCGGTCTGCAAGTCGACTCGCTTCACCCGAACCATAGAACTCATCCATCGCTTTCTCTATTAAATCTCTGTTGGGTTGATAACACTCCAAAATAGCAACGGCACTGAGGGTAGTGTTTTGATTAGGACGAAGCTTTGCCCTGCGAGGTGCGAACACTACACGAGTGTCCTTTGGAACCTGCGATCCTGCCTTTCCGACACTAAACACGTATGTAATGTCGCCGAACATAGCTCCCTGAACGGTTTCAGTATCCAGATCGACGCCGTGGGAGCCCGGATTGTGGAGCACTGTCACACAAGGATGCTGGTTTTTGTATTCGCGCAACTGCCTACTCGACACATCAAGCTTCTCCCGAATCCTCTTGTATGGATCACCCCCTGATGTGGCGAATCCCTTCTCCTTAAGTTGCTTCTTTACATCGCGATCAATATCACCTTCTCCAAAGTCTTCAACCTCGCACAGGATGTCTCCCGAGGGCATGTGGACAAGATAATCGGGGCAGGCCTTACCAAGAGCGGGTGCAAACTCGAAAGATAACCCTCTCTCTGCAAGGTACGTTTCAAATAGCTCTTCGCCCTTAGTCTTGGTGGCCATGCCGCTCTTAGATTACACCGCGTCGTTCCCGGTATCGAAGCCAGCCTCATTCGCCCGAGGAAATGTTGCCATACCGCTCCGAGTGTGGCGGTTCGAGAATGGGATATTTTCTTCTCACATCTGATCAGTGGCGGCGCAGGATGACCGTCAGTGCGCTGTCCCTCGGGAGCGTTACGTTCATCGCGTAGCCATCCCCTTTCTTCTTGAGCCGCACCTCCTTCGGAACCAGCTTCGCCACATCGGCGATCTTTTTCTCCGGATCGCCCCACGTTTCGATCTCAACCGAGTCCGCCTTGACACAACGCAAGCCCTCGGGGGCATGCTTGAGCAGGATCTTCGCCTTTCTCTTTTCGTTGCTGGTATTCGCCATCGCCACGATGACCACGGGGGCATCCGTGCCCGCGCCGTTTAAGAACGCGCCCGCATAGACGCTCCTGCGGGCCATGTCCCCGGGCGGAATCACAACCCGAGTCCCGGGCCGGATGTTCCCGTACAGGGCCTTGAGCGCGAAGTAGATGGGCTTCTTCTCACCCTTCGGACCAATGTAGCCCCACTGTTTCTTGGAGTCGCGGTAGTCCTCGGAGCACCAGTAGAACGGAACGTTCACGCCGTGATTGAGCAGGGACAGCGTGTTCTCGAAGACCCGTATCGCGTAGGGCATGGTGAACGAGGCGCAGTAGTTGTCGCTCTCGTAGTCCGGATGCGGGTACGGTACCCCGTGGAACCTGGTCTGACGGGTCGCGTATTCGGTGTACCAGATGGGCTTCTCGCGGTCGCGCGCCTGGCACTGCGAAACGTAATCCGCAGATCGCAAGTCCGTGATGGCGACGCTTCCCGACCAGTCATCCCACTTGTCCTCCCAGCCGTGCGTGGCCCAGGCACCGAGCGCCCTCACGGCCTCGTCATCAAGGGCCGTCACATATCTCCGGATATTGCCAGCGCCGACATGGGTCAATCCCGGGTCGGTTATTTGCACGTCCCGGTATCCCGCCTCATCCAGGCCTCTCCTGACCTGCTTCACCAGCTCGTTGTAGGGGGCGGGAGGTATGCCAAAATAGTCTGGCTCGTTCACCAGGTCTATGAAGTGCGGC
>CAZPLZ010000095.1:0-13424 GCA_964587525.1 uncultured bacterium
CCCCGCGCAGGGTGAGGATGTCCGCAGGCCAGGGCAGCCCGGCACGCCTCAATTCATCAGGGGTGAATTCAGCCGACGGGAAAGGCAGGCCGGGAAACGCCAACAGAACACCAACACTCACCAGAGGAAGAACGATCGCTAGGTACCCGCGACGTCTCTGTGCTATCATGTGGTACCGCTTCAGGATAACACAGGTCTTTTAAATTATGGATGAACTGGCCGCTGAGCTCCGGTCGAGCACAGGCAAGAAAGGCGCCGCGACAGTGCGGCAGGGAGGAGGCATCCCTGCTGTCCTGTATGGCGCGGATCAACCACCCACACCGCTTGCTATTCGTGACACGGCTTTCCAGAAACTTCTGCAAAAGGCCGGCAACCGGTTGTCGCTGCTGTCTTTGAATATTACAAATGCTGACGGCGGGTCGAAGGAACCTGCCATCATCAAGGCGATCCAGCGGCATCCTGTGAACGAGCGCATCATCCATATCGATTTCCTGCGCGTTTCGCTCAAAAAGGCGCTCTCACTTGACGTGCCCATTCAGATTGAGGGCGTCGCGCCAGGCATCAAGTTGGGCGGTGTACTCCAGCAGATGATGCGTCAGGTGCAGGTCCGGTGCCTGCCGTTACAGATCCCGCAAGCGGTGATCGCCGATATCTCCGCGCTGGAGATCGGAAACGTGCTGACGGTCAAAGACCTGAAGATCCTGGAGGGGGTGGAACTGCTGGCTGATCCAGAACAGGCCGTCCTCTCCATCACGACGGTCCACTACGAGGAAGAGACCGCCGCGACGCCAGAAACGGCGCCGGGCGCCGAAGCAGCCGAGGCTCCAGCTCAGCCGGAAGTCATCGGCGAAAAAGAGCGTGAGGAGCGCCAAGCCAAGAAAGGGGAAACGGTGGAGGCGCGCGAGAAAGAAAAGCAGGGACTCAAAGAGACCAAGGCTAAGGAAGAAAAGAATAAGTGATGCTGATCGTGGGTCTGGGTAATCCCGGCCCGCGTTTTGAACACACGAGGCACAACATCGGCGCCGCGGCCGTGGCCCAGCTCGCTGACCTGCTCAAACTGAAGCTCAAACTCTCGCCACCTCTAACCGCCTGGGTCGCCAGGAACGAGAAGGTGGCGCTGGCCAGGCCCAACACGTTGATGAACAGTGCTGGCCCGGCCGTGGCCCGGCTCGCGAGAGCCCTCGGCATCAGCGCACCGCTCATCGTCAGTGACGACCTAGATCTGCCACTTGGGACCATGCGATTCCGCACCAAAGGTTCCGCCGGTGGTCACCGCGGTCTGGCCTCGATCATCACCGCGCTGGGAACGAACAAATTCCCCCGCCTGAAGCTTGGGATCGGCCGGCCCGTCGTCAAGGATGAGGTCATAGGCTACGTACTCACCGGATTCTCCAGCGAAGAAAAAAACGTCTATGAACGCACCCTGGACCGCGCCGCGGAAGCGCTGCACGTGGTCGTCACCCAAGGACTTTCGAAGGCGATGACCACGTTCTCCAAGTGACGGAGCCCACGAGCCGCTTGGAGCGAGCGGCCAGGATCCTGCACCTCTTCCTGCTCACGGCCGCCGCCGCAGGTCTCGCCGCCTGGTTATGGCGGGTGTACGGCTTCGAACCGCTCCACATCAAAGAACCACCAGCCACCCAGATGCCTCAATGAAAAGTGATGGGGGTCCCGGGCGGGGCGAGGCTGAGCGGGCACGCACCTATACCTATAGTCTTTTGGCTGTCCTCTTCATGGTGGGCACGGGGTGCGGCCCGCGCTTCGTGGATATCCGGCCGGACGCCACGCACCCTGATCAGACCCTGACGAGCGATGGTGTGCTGGTGTGGCAGCAGCGCCAGATCCGGACCACCGTCCGTTACATGCAGCCGGCGGAGCTGGACGACGTCTTCCGGCTGCCGGGCCAGAATCAGGGCACCGCCAACCCGTTCCTCCACTGGCTACCACTGGCTTCAGCCAAGTTCACCGTCTTTAAGCTCAACATCCGCAACGATTCCCCCCATGACACGTTTGTGCAGTTCGACAAGATCTTGCTGCGGGATGACCAGGACAATGAATACCGTCCCATGGACCAGAGGCAGCTCACCGATTACTGGCTCAGCCTCGTGACCATCAAGCTTGGCAACCCCATCACCTGGACCGCTCAGATGGATGCGGTCCAGAAAAAAGAGGTGAAAGAAAAATTTCGAGTCGAGGCGGTCTATACAGGAGGCCGGCTGCCTTCCCGCAGCGAGCACACGGGCTACATCGCCTTCCGGGACGTTTCGGAAACGGGAAAACCCCAGTTGCTCTGGTATCAGCGCAACTGGGCACGCGTGGTCCAATTTATCGCCCTCGGCGCGGTTGGGGCCGCCGCGGCACCTGCCATCACGGGAAAGAAGTTTTGGACTCAGAACTGGGTTCGCGTGGCTGAATTCTTCACCCTGGGGGGACTCGGACTCTTCATCGCCGACCGCTTCTACGGACCGCCGGACGCCGTCCCAATTGGACGCGTGCAGGTCCTCATCGAAGTGGCCACCCGCGATTCCCAATACGGCCCCCCGCTCAGCGTGACGCTTCAAGAATTCAACTTCGACATGGTAAAAGTGACGGTCCCGCCAAAGGGGGACGAAGAGATGGACGAGTGGCGGGCTCCGTAACGCTCAAGAGCATGACCGTGGTGCTGCCAGCCGGCGGGAAGGGTGAGCGGCTCGCGGCCCTGGCGGGATCCCGCCGCGTGAACAAAGTTGCGTTGAAAGCCGGAAAGCGGAGTCTGATCGCCCGTACGCTTGAGATGTACGCCCGTGCGGGCGCCAAGCGATTTGTGGTCCTGATCGCTCATCAGGCGGTGTCGGTCAGACGTACCCTGGGCGACGGCCGGCGCTGGGGTGTTTCCATCACGTATGCACGGGACCCAGCCAAGCCGGTGGGCAAAGGCGGCGCCATCCGGCTGGCCATGGAACGTGGCGCCATCCCCGCCGATGTCCCCATGATCGTGCACAACCCAGATGATCAGATCGTGGAGATGAACCGGCGGTTCCCGACGCTCATCGTCGCCCGGCACCTCTCACACGTGAAGCGTGGAGCACTCGCCACCGCGGTCTGCGTGCCCTCAACCGATTACCCGTTCAGCGCCTTCACCGTCCGTCACGGCATGGCAACCTCCGCGGTGATGTACCCTGAAGTCAAGATGCCCACGCACATCGGGGTTACGGTCTTTGACCCCAAAGCACAGGCATTGTTCAGGAAGTTGATCGATCTCAAGAAGAAAACGGACTTCGAAAGTGTCGTGCTGCCTTATCTCGCCCGCCGCCATCAGCTCGGGCTGGCCATGATCCCACCCCACGCTTGGATCCCCGTCAACGACCTGAAAGGCTACAGGAAACTTTTAGCCGCGCTCTGATACCGAGTTAGTAGGGAATGGTGGTGGCTTGCGGGGAGGGAACGCTCTCGCGCGGCGGATTCGCATCGTCCACCGTCTTGACCCTGAAATAATACCGCACATTGCTCTTCAGCCCGCCGATGAGCACGCTCGTAGAAGCTGTCGGCTCAATGTTGAACTTCTTAAATTTCCTGTCACCCTCCCGCTTGAATTCCACGTTGTACCCCACGATGCCAGAGGCTTGCGGAGCCTGCCATCTCAGGAGCACGGTCCCCTCATCAGCCGCCACATCCAGGGAGGGCGGCGCGGGAGGCAGACCGCGGCGGGACGAGACGGTGCGCAGCGTGCCCACGACCGAGCCCGGGATGGGGAGGCTCACCAACGGCCAGATCTCCCAGTTCATGGTCACCCGGTGGGTCGTTCCCAATGTGGAGAACGGCGCGAAGGCGTAGTCGATCCTCAGCGCTTTATAACGCACACCGATTCCCGTGGCGAACCCGATCAATTGGGACAGGTCAGTTTCCTTGACAGCATAACCCGCGCGCAGCGCAAAGTAGCGCCCGCCCCAGTACTCGAGGCCAAACGCGGGCTTGGGCAAATTGCCTGGCAGATAATCCACATCCACGGCGGCGACAAGCTGACCGTAATCGCTCTCCAGACCCTTCCAGGCCGCGGAAAATTTGACCAGCAGCGGCAGGGGATCCCTTTCCTCGTCAAAGGCGGAGGCCACCCCCACGTTCATGAGGCCGAGGCCAACCGTGATGCCGCGGGAGGGCGTGTAGAGCAAGCCCCCGTCCAGCGCGAAGCCGGACGAAGTGTAGTCTTCGATATCCTCATGCAGGATCTTAGCTCCCACCCCCACGGTGAGATTGCCCAGCAATGAGCGCCCCCAGCCCCCGCGGAGGAGGAAACTGGAGGGGCTGAAATTCTTGACCAAACTTGTGGGCGAAGAACCTTTGATCTCTCCAACGTTCATCATATTGATTCCAACCCCCACCGTGCCGAGATATGGCACGATGTGGGCGCCGGCACCGGCAAAGAAGGAGATGTCGGCGAGCCAGCGGACACCCATCAAGGACACCTGGCTGTTGTTCAAAAGACCTAAGCCCGCCGGGTTGTGCTCGAGGGCGCCCAGATCGTCGGCTACCGCCCCAAAGGCGCCGCCCATGGCGGCAGCACGGGCGGACAACCCGATTTTCAGGAACTCGGCCTGTGTCGTCCCCACCCCGGCCCGGGCGCCGCCCGCCAGGGAAGCCGCAAGCACCAGGACCAGGCCGCCCCTCGACAAGCTCGGGGCGCCCTGAGCGAGCGAAGCGAGTCGAAGGGCGCCACGTTGGATCACCGAAGGGATCACCGGATCACCGTGAGCTTGCGCAGGTGCTTGCTCGCATGCGCCTTGAACAACACCAGGTACACGCCGCTGGCGACCAGCTCAAGATCCGTATTTTTCCCATCCCACACGGCGTCATAAACGCCGGCGGGAAGCGTTGCGTCCACGAGCGTCTTCACCAGCTCCCCGCCCACGGTGTAGACCCTGATCGATGCCGGCCGGCCGGCCTGGGCCGGCGCAATCACATAAGTGATCTTCACCTCGCCGTGGAGCCGAGGGCGGTACGGATTCCGGTCGATATCCTCCAGTTGCGAAACGTCCCTCCTAACCTGAAAGGGCACAGATCCCCCAACGCTCGCGATGGGGACGACGCCGGCCGAACACGGCGCATTGCTGAGATTGAGACAACTGAGTTGCTCCGTGCCGACGGCTTGAACCGTCAACTGCGCCGCCTGAGGCGGCACATCGATCAGCCGCACGCGCAGCGTGAATTCCCTCACCTGGCTGGGCTCGTAGCACTGGGGCAGCAAGGAGTCGGCCAGATCTTTCAGCTCCACCGTGCACCCCAGGCCTTCCGGCGGGGGGCAGGTCGCACTGGATGACGGGTCAGGAGCGCAGCAGTCCGACGCCCCACTCAACCGCACCACAAAATCCGACTGGCAAACCAGCGTGGTGCTGAAGTTTGCGACCACAACCTTGAGATCGAACTCCTGCCCCTGAACCGCCTGATCTGGCCCGGTCACGGTGAGGCTCAAGGTAGACGGCGCCTTTATCGTCAGCGTCATCGTCGTGCTGGACACGTTGGTCGGTAGGTTGAGATTGTGGTCGGTCCCTAAAGCCGCGCTCGTGATCGTGACGATGCCGGGCGTGATCGCTTGGTAGAGCCAGGTAAATGTTTTTGTCTCGCCGCCGGGAATTGTGGTGAGCTGCTTCGACGGATCCGGAGGGCACAGGGTGGCCAGTAGCGGGCACGGCTGAAGGCTCAAGTCGCCTGACCCGGTGATAGTCTGGCTTAAGGCCTTGGCGAAATCCGCGTCTGCGCCGCCAACGTTGGTGACATCCAGATAGATCGTGACACTCTGCTTAAATTTCACCATGCCGACAGGCTCCGAGCGCAGGGTGGCTTCCAACTGGGCGGGCTTCTGAATGGACAGCACCCCCGTGCCGGTCACGGTGATGGTGAAATCCACCGTTCTAAATATTTCCTCGCCAGTCACGGTGACGGTGAAATCCACCGTTCCACCGAACGTGCGCGACATCGCAACCGTCTGGAATTGCCAGATATAGGAAGCAGACTGTCCTGGTGTGAGATACACTGGGCACGATGGCGCGGGACCGGAATCCAGCAAGACGCTGGCGGGGGAGGCCGGAGTCATCGCGATTGCGATGCTGTCACAGTCAGGAATCGGCGCCACATTTTTGAGGTCCACCATCCCGCAGTTCATGGCTTCCACCCTCACCGACATCGCTTGTCCCTCGCTGACCACCGCCGGGTCCACAAAAACCGTGACGCAGATCCCGGTCCGAATGATCACCGTCCCGGTGTCCGGCGCCTGGGTAACCGATCCCATTACATCCTTGCCGGTCATGGTGAGGGTGAAATCCACCTGCCCCGTGGCCGAGGCCGTGAATTGCCAGGTGTAGAACACATGCTCCCCGGGAGCAAGGAAAACCGTGCACGATGGCGTGGGACCAGAAACCTTAAGGAGGCTGGAGGAAGCGAACGGAGCGACTTGAAGGCAGTCGGGGACAGGACAACCTATGCCCAAAGAATCGCACGGCGTCACCTCCGTAAGGCATGCGCTGCCGCAATTCATGACGTCCGCCACGACCGTTATCGTCCCGCCCCCGCTGCCCACCCCCGAATTGATGAAAACCGTGGCGCAGAACTTCGGATCGAACGCCGGGATGGACAGCGTTCCGGTATCTGAGGTCGTGACGGTGCCCGGACCACCCGCTTCCTTGCCAGTCACGGTGGCGGTGAAATCCACCTTTTCGCCCGTTCCGCCGGCCACCGCCCGAAACTGCCAGGTATACAGAGCATGGTCCCCGGGAGTGAGATAGGCTGTGCACGTCGGCACAGGGCCGGAGAGCTTCCACACACTGGCGGAGAGGGATGGGGCGACCGCAAGGCAGTCAGGGACTGGACAGCCCGTCACCAAGGAATCGCACGGCGCCACGTTCTCAAGATCCGAGGTCCCGCAGTTCATGATGTCCACCACCACCGAGACCACTTGACACTCGCTGACCACACCCGGAGTGACGAAGGTCGTGGCGGAGATGCAGGCCTGACCCCATGCCCGGGAAACCGCAAACAGCCATAGGAGAACGCCGCTGAGGAACCTTGCACCGCATAAGGTGGGACCCCGGCGGCGCTCTCCCCCCTCTCCCTTCTCCTTCTCCCCCCAACCCATCGGGGGGAGAGGGAAACCTATGTCTGTCATGGCTGGATGAGTTCGAGTTTTCGCTCCGATTGCCACACCGCGTCCGCCGCGGCTGACCCTGAGTCCGATCGAAGGGACAGCCTAATCACGTACTTACCCGATGGCACCGGCCGTCCCGAATCGTCCTCACCTCGCCACAGCACTGAGTGCCAGCCGGCTTTCTGCGCTCCCAGGGGTAGCAGCGTGCACACCGGCCGGCCTTCCGGCGTCACGAGCACGAGCTTGGCTTGTCCAGGCACCGTGAGGGTCCATTCAATAGACAGCAGCGGATCGAGAGGGGGACGGAACACTGGGGCTGGCTCCACCACGGTAAGACCCGGCTGCGCCGGACAGGCCAGGGTCAGCGGGCGGTTCCCAGCCTGGTACGTGAACGGCAAGCTGTACGGGCCGAGCACACCGGACACGCGCAGCGTGCCGTAGACCCAGTACGGTTGCGCAGCGGGAGGGAGAGGGACCTGAACAGAGAGTGTGGCGCTGTCGCCCGAACCGATGGCCAGGGGAACCGGTGATGGCTGAGGACGCACGAGCGAATCAAAAGCGTCACTCGTGAGGTTCATCATCACCTCGTTGATTTTCACTGGAGCATCAAGTGCGTTCCGGAGCAGGAACCTTAAGGACGCCGTGACCCCGGCGTGGACACGGTCATGGAGCGTGAAAAACTCGATCCGGGGCTGGTCAACCACCAGCACCTTCGCCGGCTTGGAAGTGAACGTCACCCATTCGCCGCCCCGGTCGCTGCGCGTGGTGAGCCGGGCCGCGAACTCCATGGAGCCGGGCTCTTCAGGGATGAGCTTCCCTTTGAAGCGCACGGCCCCGCCGGGTGGGATCCCCTGATACCGTGGCGCCAGGGGGGATTGGGTGGCCCGGCCGCGGCGGATCACGATCAGCGGCGCAGCCACCTGAGTTGCCGCCTCGCTCCGGTTCGCCACCACAAGCTCGAACACGGCCGGGCTTCCCACGAGCACCGTCGCCGATTCCAACGAAAGCGAGAGGTCGATCTTCGGAGGAGGTTGCACGGCAAGCATCCGAGTCACCGGTCCGGCTGCCACAAGCTTGCGCGTGTCCACCTCCCTTCCGCCAGCGGTAACCGTCAGCGACAGTTTTCCCGGCTTGAGCAGCTCCAGCACGAAATGAGCTTCAACGCGCGGGTCCTGAGGCTCTAGGATTCCTGTGGACGAGAGCAATCCTGAGATCAGCCTGGCTGCCGCTGGGGGTGACCAGGACACGGATGCAAAAGGCTCCGCGACCCCGACGCCACCGGTATGGCGCAGGAAACCCCGGAAGACAAACTCCTGTCCCACCGCGCTAGGCACCTTGGGCTCGTCAAACGCCACCTCCAGTTGAGCCGCTGGCCGGATCATGACAGGCGGACTTTTGATAAGGAGACCTGCGCCGATGATCCTGAACTTGACCTGGCCCGGCTTGAGTGCCTTGAACTGCCACGTCACCGTCACCAGCCGTCCCGGCGCCAGCGCCAGCCTGCCTTCCCGTTGAGCATCAGACGGGTCCACCGACATTTCCCCAACGGGCCTGGTCAGCGGCCGGCCGGCTCCCCGTAGCTCGGCATCAGCCCGTGGCGCCGAAAATGTCACCGCTTCGCCAGCGTCATTCCGCAAGGAGAGTCTCAGCGTCACCAGCTCCCGGGGAGCCAGATGCCGGGGGAACACCTCCACCTCGCTCCACACCGGAACAGGTTTCAGGGTCGCCGGACCAGACACAACTTCGAGCTTGGAGCTGACGTTCTGTGTACACGAGAGGATTGAGCTGACCAGCTCGAACCGGACAACCCCTGGCGCTATCGCTTCGTAGATCCACCTGCCGGAGGTGGTCCTTTCGCCGGTACAGCCAAACGACGGAGGAGGCTCCGCGGTGAGGAGCCGAACGACCTGCGCGGGCTTGGGGGCCAACAGGGTTTCCATATTGTTCGCTCCATCCCCCTCGTCATCTTCCAGCTCTACGGTCACGGTGAGGGTCCGGCTGAGATACACTTCGGCGGGAATCACCCGCAGTCCCGCTTGGCCCAGCCGCAGCGCTTCGCCCCGGGAGGCTGCACACATTGCAGCCGCGATTAACAGAAAGGCTTTTAACAACTCCCCCCTCTCCTTTTTCCTCTCCCCCTCATTTAACGATCGCAAGTTTCTTGATCACCGAGTAGTTTGGCCCCTCAAGGCGGATGAGATAAATGCCGGAGGCGACGAACTTGCCTTGCCCGTTTTTCCGGGTTTCGGGGGTGGCCCCGCTCCGGCCATCCCACCTCACCGTACCATCGTCCCCCCACTCCGGCTCCGCAGGCTTATCCACCAGCGTGGCCACCAACTCGCCGGATATGGTGTACACCTTCAGCTTGGTGCGCTGACCCCCGATTCCCTTGGTCAGGATCCGGTAGGTAATCTCAACAAGCCTCCCGGCTCCGATCCTGGCCGGGTTCGTGGTAATCGTCAGGTCAGGGGAGGTCGGCTTGATCTCTATCTTCTCTTTCTCCTCTATCACAACCGTTGCGACGGGCAAGCCGGTGTCAAGATCCATAGCGATAAACAGATCGCCCTTTGAGAGCTGGATCTTCACCGTGCCCGGGCTGGTCCCCGAGCGGAGGGTGACGCTGACCAGAACGTTTTTGCAATCCCCCACCGGCACAGGCTCCGGGACGGGAGGCACCACATCGAACTGATCGGTGACGTTGGCGCCCGTGCCGATCTGGAAGAACTGCAAGGTCGGCTCGCCACCTTGCATGCTCACCAGCGTGTCGCCCGGATTGCACACCTCGACCCAGATCGTAGAGGTCTGACCGGGCACCATGGTTACGTTTTGATTGGCCGGCACATCAGGGAGCTTCAGCAACACGGGCCGCCGCGGCCGGATCTCCACGCAATTGGTGCGCGTGCCGCAAAAGAGAGTGCTGGTCTCGGGTTTGTCCGGGTCAAAGAGAGCTTCGTCATCACCCTTGATCCAGGTCAGGAACTGGACACACCCCAGCCCGCTAGGCGAATAGGCCCAGGTGTAGCTGGCCGTACCGAGGGGGTCGATTTTGCCCGGCACAGAAGCTTCCGGCGGTGCGCTGATGAACGCCACGCTTCCCAGTCCCAAGTTCGGCGAGACATTGGGGCACACCACAGCGAAGTTACAGGGTTGCACGTATGAAGACTCAGGAAACCCAGGCGACGTTAGAACATTGATCAGGGCCACATCGCCAAAGTTCGAGGCATCCATGGTCACGGTGATACACCCCTGCCCCGTCATTGGATTGCAATTGGACTGGGGCTCGCATCCGGTGCACGAGAGAGACATCGTCACCAGCGGGGTGGCATCGGCTTTACATATCAACTGGGCTTTAGAGGCGATGATAATCTCCGGCGTGGTACACGAGACGGACCTTGGCTTGCCACAGATTGCATCATTGCCCTGCGCCAAACCAGTAAAGGTCGCCTTTCCAGGTTTGAGCGGCGTGAACGTAAACGTGTAGATCTCCGTATTGCCATACGCGGGAGTCGCGCAGGGAAGACTACCTGCAAAGTTCACACTGCCCATAAACGTGCCTGGCACCACAGGAACAGGCCCAGAGAGCAGCTCCACCTTGGCCCCCGACACCGCTGCTGCGGTCGTGGCGACGGTAAAGTTATCCACATCGTTTCCACCCTCGTTCGACACGCTGAAATACACCGTGATGGGAACGCCCACCGTGTAGAAGCTCTTGTCCGTCCAAATATCGCACGTCAGATCTGCTCGGCGAGTCACCTCGACTGATGGAACATTACAGGACGCATTCGCACCCGTGCAGCCGCCCCCCGGACAATTCTGACCGGCAAAGAAACCTCCGACCATTGGAGCAGCCGCACTAGGGCTCTTGCCCGGACAGACGAAACTGTATGGATTACTCTCACATCCGGCGGTCATGATCCAGGTCAAAGTTAGCGTCTCGTTGGCCTTAATGATAAACGGCGGATCCCCCGTCGGAGACGGAGGTCCAGTGGGCAGCGCAATCGTATTATTCGTAGTGATATCCGGATACCCAAGGGCATCGCAAAACCTGGTGACGGTGAAGTCCGCCGCAGTCGTGTTTCGCACGGTCATCGTCAGCGTCACGTTGCCGGGATCATTGCACGTCACCACTGGCAAAACTGGCGAAGCGGTGAAGTCATCAATGACGATGGTGAGGCTGCCGAGGTCGAGGAAACTGATATCGACCGTATTGTCCTCACAGTACGGCACACCCTCCCTGCAGGCCTGGTGGCACGGAACTGGTGGCCCAGGGGGGAAATCAATCCCAGCGACGCAGGTGACCGTGCCGGCGGTATCGGCGATGTACTCCCACGTGAATGTCAGGATCTCCCCCCCCTGCCACACGTAGGGCCCCACTGGCGGTGGCGTCGTGGGGGTCCAGGTGGGAGCGCCAGACGATATGGTCAGATCAAGAAACGGCGCGGCCTTATCCAGCACCACCGGCCTGGAATCCGAGTTCTTTGCGTTCAACGTGATCGTGAACGGCCCCCCGATACCAATACAGCTAGGAGCGTTGAAGGTGAGGTTTCGCGATCCTGCCGGACAGCCGGCCGTGCACGTATCGTACGGGTGGAACGGCAAGTCCTGCATCTCCACGTTGAACGTTTCGCAGACACCCCGCGCTGCGGCGGTGATCCCCACGCCACCCGGTCCGCCAATGCAAGCATCAAAGACGCCACCCGAAATCCGGCCGTACTTCCACGTTACGGTGACACTTCCACCTGGGCTAAGCGTCTGCGGCCCGGAAGGGGTCGGGGGGGATTTAAGCTCCAAACCAAACTGACCCGAGACAAATTCATCCTCCCAGGTGATGCGCGCCACCGGAGAGATATCGAACGTGTACAGCGCGCTGGTGTTTGTGAAAGTCACCCTGGCCTCGAGCCAATCCCTGGACTGATAATAAATGGGACCGGCCACGCCCGGGGAAACCTCCCCAAGCGGCATGGCGGACATGGAGCTAGGACCATCCGGATCCACCCACAACGTCGCGGTGATGACGAGCGGCGCTGGCTCGAAATAGATCGAGGCTGCCTGGGACACGGACCCCTGGATGTTAACATCCCAGAACACCGTCCCCGACCCTGTACTGCCGACCGTGCAGGGGGCGAAATTCCCGCATGCGATGCCACCAGATACCGTGAACGTCCAGTTGAAGGTTGTGCTCCCCATGCTCGCCACAGTGAGTGGCACCGAGCCCGGCTCCACGGATCCCGCCGCGGCGCACGAGGTCGCCGGGTCGCAAGCGCCCTGCGACTGGAACGGGTGCACGCAGAGCGCTCCAGATGTCAACAACGACACGTTGCAGGCCTGATCGATGAGCGCACTCGCCGCTCCGGTATTGGTCAGCGAGGTTTCCACCATGATCGTGTCCCCAATGTACGCAACCAAATGGTTTTCCCCGGGCATCCCAGGAGGCACGGACACGGGCGGCCCGGTAGGCCGGGTCTCGCCAGGGGAAAGCACCCGTTTCGGGTACGAGTGAGTTTTCAGCACCGACGCGATCTTGATCGTGCCGCCGAACCCCAAAGTAGGATCGAGTAGGATCTCACTCATGGTGCCATCGCCCAGGACGTTTCCGTCGTCCGGCGGAGGACACCCCCCTGCTGGACTCCACCCGCAGGCGATGTACGTGCCCTCCCTAACAGGATTTTTTGGACTGTTAAACTCGCTGCAGCCATCACCGGGCCCAGGAGCAGGAGTTGAAGGATAAGGAGGTGAACTCCCATAAGCGCATTCGCAATAGTTGCCCTCATCATCAATATTCAACCCAAACACATCAAAATCCAGCTTCTCCCATTCTCTCTTCGCTTCAAAAACCCAACTGACGGTCTCCTGCTGCGAAGGAGTTCCCGACGCGTAGGTGTAGCCGTTGTAGTCAAACGTGGTCACGTCAGTGGCCGTGACAAGACTGAGGGGCGCACTTAAGTCCAGCTCGTTCGGGCAGTTCGCGTCTTGCGGGCAGCTAGGCATGGGAGCATAACATAGGCCACCCATACGCGGCCAGACCCAATACTGGCCGGGCCATAGGTCATTTGACAAGCCTAAATTTTGTGTGCAGCCGTCAGATGCACTGACATTGATCTCCGAGCCCTCTGGAGGATTCAGGCCTTTTCCAGGCGCCGTTGGCGGGAAGGTCGTGTCATCAGCCTTCATGTTGCCCATCTGCCCTGTGTCATTTTCAAGCGTGAGAGTAAGCCTGAAGAATTCGCCGATTTCCAAGGTTCCTCCAGGGGACATCGGAATCCATGGCCCGGTAGAAGAGGGTCCACGCTCGAGTACCACGCTGCCAGAC
>CAZPLZ010000096.1:0-13126 GCA_964587525.1 uncultured bacterium
CCGAGGGACAAGCTGACGGACAAGAACGCTTACGAGTTCTTCCAGGCCAGGAATCCCGATGGTACCGCTGCGTGGACTACGAACATGGCCGATCGCGGTGTTGTTCACACGTTTCCTGACAAAACCGGGGACGACCATTTCGGATGGTACTCGTGGCTTCCCAGCGTCGTATGGAACAAGAAGCTGGGTCTATTCATCATGGTCAATGGTGGAACATACGCGGGTCAATCCCTCTCCTTGTCGGACTTCTACAGCCCGTGGATGCACAGCAAGACCGGGAGCCTGGGTTTCTACTATGCGGAAAAGCCCTGGGGTCCCTGGACAGAATTCTCCTATGATCCCTACTGGACTGTCGACGGCACTGGGAATAGAACCTATCAGCCCAAGCTGTCTCCAAAGTGGATAAGCGAGGACGGGACTGAGATGGTCCTCATCTGGTCCGATGCCATGAGCAATGCCGCGGGAAAATCTCATACGGTTAATTACAGGTGGAATCAGATGAAGATCAAAATACTTGGCCCATACGATGAACCGCCTGCACGGGCATCGTCGCCGAGCCCTGCAAACAACGCTGTGGATATCAGCAGGTTCGAAGGTTCCCGTGGCATGAACTGGATATCCGGCGCACGAACCCACCGTCACAACGTATACTTCGGAACCGATCCCACGCCTGATTCCGGCGAGCTTCAAGGGAGCCGTTTTCCCACCAGATTTGTCCCGGGACTGCTTGAAACGCATACTACCTACTATTGGCGCATCGACGAAATGAATAACATCGGTACAACAGCGGGCCCGGTATGGTCCTTTACCACGGGCTCAGAGACGGAGCTCGCGGATCTTGCCGGACACTGGCCTCTGGATGAGGGGAACGGCTCCATTGCTGCTGATGCGACCGGCAGGGGCAATGACGGTGTGCTCGAAGGCGGTGCTTCCTGGGCGGTCACGAAGGCGGGCGGCGCCATGAATTTCGACGGCAGAGACGATACCGTGACTGTGAACAATGTGACTGCTGATCTCAAGCCTTCGTCCCTGACCATTGCGGCCTGGGTAAAAACCGGAAAGGGCGACGCGCACGGCTGGGTAGCGGCTCAGGGCGACAACTATGGCCTCGTCGTGAATCGGCAAGGCGATTCAAACGATGTGTTCTTTTATTACTTCAATGGTTCGGCGTGGCCTTCTGTCAGTTCTGGAGATGTGAATATAACGGACGACCGCTGGCACCATGTCGCCGCCACCTACACCGCCGGCGGTCATATGAAGATGTACAAAGATGGTGTTGAGGTGGGCCGTAGTACGACTTCCGGTTCCATCAGCTATACGCATGGGGACGGTTTCACGATCGGTACCATGCAGGGTTCCAGAAATTTCGAAGGGAAAATACTTGATGTGCGGGTCTATAGCAGGGATTTGTCCGGTGTCGAAATTATGATGTTACATACGCAAGGGAGGAGACGGTGGGAATAACGCGCCAAGTCCTTGATTAGGTAGCACGACCACAGGGGCTGGGGACGCTTCCGGGCGAGTTCCGACCGGCGTCAGCTTTCAGCAGGACACGCTCTTCCGACCCGGCGGCTACGGAGATAACTGGCGCCCCGCGTGGGTGGCGGATGACTCGCAGATCACCCCGATGTGCGACGGCGACTGGCTCAACACTCAGTTCTACCACAATCGTTTGTATCGCATTGTTGGCGGTCCAGACGGTTTCTTGAGAGAGGATGTTCCCAACTATCCCGAATTCTCCGGGGGAGGACCCCCTGACTTTGTCGGGGACGATCGCGGCAGCTGGTTTGGATACGGGGTGGTCTCGGTGGACGGCATATTGTACTCGGTCATTTCGAAGACGCCTCGTCCGGGATGGTCCGGCCCCTTCCTGGGTATCAAGATGCTGAAGTCCGAAGACAACGGCAAGACCTGGTACCGGGTGGATCGTGACGGCAACGAACGGAAAATCGCCCCACAGGATAACGCCCGCCCAGAACGCTGTTCGGGCGACCGGGTGTTCCTCGGCTCGATGCCGCTTCTTCATCAGTAGTCACCCTCCCCTTTCCGGGAGTTCGACATCACAGGACACCTGGCCCAAATGTCCTGCGCCACTGTCAAAAGACTCATCGACGCGGAGCGACGCCGATGAGGCGTGTCGGTTTGCCTTTCATCGTGCCGAAGATGTCCGTCTTCATGGCCTCCTGGTCGATCTGGGTGATCACGTGAACGATGGTGTGGGCGCCGGTCTTCGTCCAGCGGTAGCCCCGGTCCGGACCGGCCACGCTGACCGGGTCGGCCCGCTTCACCCACTTGAGACCCAGACGAACACTGATCACCGCCGCCAAGACTGATGGGTCGTACAGCGCCTTGTCGCGCTTCGGCACAATCCGCTCCAGGTAATCCCCCAGCAAGTTGCCGGGATACAAATCAGCCTCTTTTCGAACGTCCATACGGATTCGACCACCGACCGGGGCGGGCATGATCCATGTCTCCAGCCCGCTCTGAGTCATGATGTAGGCGCTCCAAGGATCGTTGTCGCCGTTGAACTCGCCATTCAGGGAGGTGTTGGAGCCACCCAGCCACATGATCTTCAACCGATCTCGAAGTTCGAGACCTGCCCGGCGGGCCTGCAGGATCGCACTGGCCGTGTTGGTCGCCGGACCCACGGGCAAAACCCAGACAGGATTGGCGGGGCAAGCCCCCCGGGCTGCAGCGAGAATAGCTTCGCTGGCCGCCGTCACCACCGGCTCGGTATCCTGCCACCGCCCGCTCTCGGGCGCCTCCAGTCGCACGTCCGCGCCGCGGAAGACGAACGGAACCCGATGGGCCGGGAGCCCGCTCCTCTTGGCCAAATCGAGCACATTGAGAATCTCTTGATAATTGACCGGTTCCTGCCCGCCTCCGTGATGGATGCTGTTAATGCCGAGCACGTCGAGCTGGCTGAACAGCCCGTATGCGAAGTAGTGCTGGTCGTCCACCTCATTCTTCTGATCGGTATCCAGAAGTACCTGAGGGATGTGAAGCGTCCGTGGCGTGTGGACGCGGATGATCGCCAGACATTCGTCATCGTACTTCCCGTCCGAGATGCTGAGCTTGATCTTGTAGATGCCTGCCTTGGCGTACGAGTACGAAACCTCACGTCCCCTGGCGGTTCGTCCATCGCCGAAATCCCAGATGAATCCCGTGGCCTTGCCCGCCGCTATACCGGCCCGGAACGCCACCGGTTGGCCGGCCAATACCGGCGCCTTCAGGGGGATGATCGTTCCCTCGATCGGCGAAAGTACGCGGATCGAAGTGGTTGTCCTCACGGTGTGCGTGCCGTCGGAGAAGACGAGCGCAACCTGCTGAAGGCCGGGCTCGGAGAACGTGTGGGTTGCCGTCTGACCCTCGGCCGTCTCGCCGCTGCCAAACTCCCACCGCCACGATTCGATCTTCCCCATCCGTGCTTCACCGGCAAACCGCGCTTGCTCGCCCACCCGGACCGGCCGATCCGGCGCTCGGATTCGCGCGTCGAACGATGCCAGGTAGGCCACGACCCACGAGACGCCGTGTTCCCCGCGAAAGTGAATGCTCTCGATCGGCGTCACCGCATCCTTGCTGAACACGCTCACGCGGATCGCATCAAATACGAGGGGCCGGGTGCCAAGACCGCCCCACACATAGCGGCCCCGGTCATACCAACCACCCACGCCGCGAGCATGGGTGACCCAGGCGCCCTGGTGACGAAGCTCGATCTTCCAGCCCGTTTCGGGTTGCGGCTGGTTGGGATAAACGCCGCACAGGACCATGAGGTTCGCCTCGACAGGATTGACCCACTCGGCGATCCAGTACGCCGGTTTTTCCTCGGGCACCACCCCCAGATTCTGGCCGAAGCCAACGCCATACTCGCTCCACTCCGAGGGCCTGACAAAGCAACGTTGCCGAAGGTCGTAGATCATGTGATCGGGCTTGCCACGGAGTCCCTTGTTGTACGCCGCCAGATTGCCCGACACCTTCGCCTCGACCAGCAAGTTGTGCGTGCTGGGCCGCACCAGACTCGCTGGCTCCCCAGCCGCATCGCCCACGCCGGCCGCCAGGACGACCGCAACGACGGAGCTCCAGCCTGTCCTGCTCGTGATGTTCATTCTTGACTTCGCCTGGCGTGATAGCCGTAGACGCACGATCTGTCTAGCGCACTCAGCCGCCACCCGGGCATTCGTGGCGCGTCTGGCGCTCGTTTCCCGGTCACTCTTCCACCCATTTAAGGCGGCACCGCGGCGGTCTGGGCCACGATGTACTTCGTCAAGACTTTCATCTGGGGCCGGTCCCGGCCGTTTCGGGGTTCGACCGAGAGCGGATAATCCCCCCACCAGGGACCGGCGGCCCAGTAGGTTCCCCCTACTCCCGCGGCCTCCAGCGCGTTCAGAAACTTGTCCAGCACCACCAGCCACCGGGGGTCGTCATCGGGCACTCCATACTCCCCCAGAAACCCGCAGGCCTTCCTCTCGGTGAGCCAAGTCAGGAAGGGCATCAGCCGGTCCACGCCAATGTCCGGATAGGCATCTTCCGCGTCGTAGTCCCCTTTGTAGGTGCCGGAGCCGTCCCGGTCGAAGTACTGATGGGCCTCGAAGGCATGGTTGCCCCCCGGGTCGTGGACCGACAGGCCCGCGTTGTATTCGTGCCAGTGCCAAGCCCCGCTCCAGCCGTCGCCGGGAACGAGAATCAACCGTCTCCGGTCCTCCGTTCGCACCCCGTCCACCCCAGCCTGGGCGGCCGCCGGCCAAAGCTCCCCGGTGTCGTGGGGCTCGTTCATCAGGCCGTAGGCGTAGATCGCCTCGTTGTCCTTGAAGTGAAAGGCCACCCGCCGCCAAAAATTCTTGAAAGCCGAGCAGGGCACCGCGGGAGAGCCGATCAGCCGGTCTCTGTAGCGGGCGTAGTTGTGCGCGTCGAGGATGACTTTCATGCCTCTCTCGCGGGCGTGGCCGACGGCCGCGTTCATCAGCGCGAGTTCGGCCTCGTCTAGGGGCCCGTTCAGCCTCCGCTGGAGGCGCTCCCACTTGAAGGGCAACCGGATGAGACGGAGGTCGCGGCTCAGGAAATAATCGAAGGAAGCGGGTCCCGGGTAGATATAGTCTTCGCCGTGAACCCCCGGAATGGAGTCGCCAAACTCGGCCCCGGCCAGGTTGACACCAAAGAACATCAACGCCTCCTTTCCGCCGTCCCCGGCCCGCCAAGCCGATCCTTCCACTTCGGCGCGGACGGTTGCCCCGCGGCAACTCCAGGCACCCAACGCCGCGAGTCCGGTCATCAACGTCAACGCCGCGCCACTCAACCTTCGTTGCCACATTATCCGATCAGAACCCTTGGGGATTGCCATCGGCGCCCTCACAGTTTACCAGGGCCGCCCGGTTTTTCCGGCAAGCACGGGCGCCTCCAACGGGACCATTGCAGCCGGCCCGCCATGTTCCAATTCGGCGGTGGAAATGCCAGGTTGTCCTTTCTGCGGACCAGCTGCGTCAACGCAAAGAAATTGGCTCTGATTCGAGGAGACCTTGAAACGCTGAAGGCAAAAGGCAAGACTTGACCCCGTTCGCCGGGACAACCGGCACCGTCTTGGGGGTTCTTTGTGTCCGACCCTTACGCCTGGTGGGCGAACTCATCGATGGGCCCCGCATTTGTCCAAGGTCATCCTGTTGCCTATGGTACCGCCTGTTGACACCCCGGCCGGGGCTGGTAGAAATGAGGGCGACATGAAGATCGATCGACCCCGGCGGCACGTACACCTGGCTCGAGTCCTCGTGACGCTTGCCTGCCTGGCCGGGCTATGGCTGCCAACTTTAGGAGCGGCGAAGCCAGCGCTCCCCAAGCGGATCGTGGTGGACCCGGGACGGGTGCGCGCCCCGGTCAACCCCCTTGGGCTCGGAATCAACCTCAACTATTTGATGGACGATGACCGGCGGCGGGCGCGGCCGGTGCGGTCCCTGGTGGAAGCCCTCAACGAGCTGGGGGTTCGCGTGTTGCGGTTTCCGGGTGGCGACAAGTCCGACTCGCACTTGTGGTCCACCCCGCCGTATACCCAAGCCCGGCCGGCCATGGTGGTGTCGGGCGACTGGGACTGGCCGGCGATGGATATCACGCTCATGATGCCGGACCGCAAGACGTTTCGCATCGATCCGCTGGATTTCGATGAGTACATGCGGGTGGCGCGATCCTTAAAGGCGGAGTCCGTGCTCGTGGTGCCCGTCGATCCGGGATTCCGCAAGCCCAAGGAGCATTACGAAACAGTCCCCATGGATGATCTCATCCGGAACGCCGTCGAGTGGGTGAAGTACGCCAAGCGCTATGCTTTTTCCGTTCGCTGTTGGGAGATTGGAAACGAAAGCTATTTTGAGACGAGCGCGGAGCAGTACGCGGAGGTCCTGGTCAGATTTTCCAAGGCCATGAAACAGGCTGACCCGCAGGCCAAGATCGGCGCGGTCGGAGTGTATGGTGATCAGGTGGGGAGGGCGGATCGGGAGAGCGGCGAAAAAATTCCATGGAACCAGGTGATTCTCGAAACTGCCGCCGGCCACCTGGATTACCTGATTGTGCACGATTACCCCAACTGGGACTGGAAAAGTTACGAGGGCTATCTTGACCGGGATCCTGATTTCACGAGCGGGATCAGGCGGACCCGGGAAGCGATCAACCGGTGGGCTCCCGGAAAGGCCCGGGAGCGCATCAAGATCGCGCTGACCGAGTACAACGCGATCGACTACGCCAAGGACAGTTGGAAAAACGTGGGCGATCTGGGGCATGCCCTGCTGCTGTTCAACATGGTTGGGCAGTATCTGGCCGAGCCGGCGCTGGATTCGGCGCTGATGTGGAACACGCGGTGGATCAAGAACGGCGCGCAGCTGCCGGCCGTGCACGACGCCCTGGCCCCGGACAACAGCCTCTACCCGAGCGGCATGGTCCTCGCGATCTGGTCCAAGTTTTTGGGGTCCGAGATGCTTCAGGTCGCAGACGGGAAACTGCTCAAGGTGTTCGCCACCCACACGCCCGGGACGGGCGCACTCAACGTCTTGCTGATCAACAAGGGGCTTTCCGTGCGCGATCTCACCGTGCAGGTGAAGAACTACGGAAAAGTAGAGGGCGACCGGTGGCAGTATGCCGGCACAGGGCCCAACGACACCCAGCCAGTTTGGGAAAGAGTTGGTGCGGTTGCGCTGGCCGATGGCCAGTTGGCCCTGACCCTGCCCCCCGTTTCCCTGACGGTCCTGGCGTTGTAGATGGTGGACCCGTTTGGCAGCGATGGCACGTCAGATTAGCCAACGTGTACTCTGGCTCCTGCTCGCGGGATTCGTTGCCGCTGGACGAATGGAAGGCGCGGCGGTGGGAGGCAGCGTCATGAAGGAAGTCATCGGGTTGGAAGCGGCGGCCGACAACCTGCTCCAGCCGAAGGCCTGGCAGCCCTGGGAAAAAGGCTTCGAACGTGAGGGCAAGCTCTTCGTCTGTGACAACGGCACCCGCCGTGCGGCCAGGCGGGGCGTATATCAGGTTGTCGAGTTGAATCAGGTTGCGCCGCGCGCCATCGTCGCGGCGGCCTGGAGCAGATCCCGGGAGATCAGCGGGGGACGGGACAACGATTACTCACTCTACCTGGACCTCCTGTATATGGATGGGAGCCACGAGTGGGGCGTGACGGCCCCTTTTCATGTCGGCACCCACGATTGGGAGCGCCGGGAAGTGTCCTTTCTGCCGGCCAAACCGGTGCGCCAAGTGCGGTTCCATTTGCTGCTCCGCGGGCATGCCGGCACGGCGTGGTTCCGGGATCCCGAACTCCGGCAGATCGAGTTGTCCGCCAAGGCGATGTTGTTCGACGGTGTGCCGGCGGCGCAGCAGGGCCGGGCGTCCGCAGCCTTTCAGGTTCGCGATGTGGCCGCCCGCACGAGCTTCATGGGATTCCGCAAGGGGAAAGCCCTGGGTCTGAAGCTTACGTACAGCAAACGCCGGGAGAACGGTGCCACCTTCCTGCACGGCCAGGTGGAGGATGAGACCGGCAAGGACCGGGCGATCACGCTGTATTACACGATGCCCGTCAAGGGAGGGGGATGGCGCTGGCTGGCCGGTCCGCGGGACGACCGGCCCGCCAAACCCCTGGGCGAATACCTGACCGCGACCCGCTTCAACGTGGGGGCCAACGGGCGGCTCTCGACCTACCCGCTGGCTGCGATCGCCCGGGGCGCCGCAGGTTGGGCCATCGCCCTGGATATGGGCCATCCGGCCTATTTCCGGGTTGGCTTCAGTGCGGGGAGCTCCGAGCTCTACATCGCCTACGACTTAGGTTTGGTTCCGGAACGAAACCGGGCGGAGTTCCGGTTCTGCGTCTACCGGTTTGACGCCACCTGGGGATTTCGCGCCGCCCTGGCCAGGTTCTACGAGATCTTTCCGGCCTATTTCCAGTCCCGCACTCCGCAACAGGGGCTCTGGATGCCATTCCACAATATCAGCGGCGTTCAGGGTTGGGAGGATTTCGGGTTCAAGTTCAAGGAGGGACACTCCGAGACCGAATGGGATGACGCGCACGGCATGCTCACGTTCCGGTACACGGAGCCGCAAACTTGGTGGATGGCCATGCCCAAGCACATGCCGCGCACGATGGAAGCAGCCCGGCAGGAGGCCAGCCGCCTGGCGGGTGAGGGAAATCGCCAGGCCCAGGCCTTACTCACCAGCGGCTATCACGATGAAAGCGGCAACGTTCCCGCGAGACTGTTGAATACGCCCTGGACAGATGGGGCGGTCTGGAGTGTGAACTCTTCACCCGGGGTCGGGGGCGAGGTGACCGACTTCACGAATGCATGGAATCCTGGAATTGTCGAGCGGTTGTACGGGCCGGGGCGAAAGGGCGATCTCGACGGGGAATACGTGGACTCGGCGGAAGCCTACGTGACCGATGAGCTGAACTACCGGCGCGAGCATTTTTCCGGTTCGCGCGCCCCGCTGACGTTTTCCCTTGAGTCGCGGCGGCCCGCCCTCTTTAAGGGCCTGATCGTTTACGAGTATGTCCGCGCGCTGGCCGAAGACGTGCACGGGATGGGCAAGCTAATGATGGCGAACAGCACGCCGGCGCAACTCTGCTGGCTGGTCCCCTGGCTGGACGTCATGGGAACGGAGACCGATTGGAATCCGGAGGGCCGCTGGCGTCCGATGTCCGACAGCGCCTTGCTCTACCGGCGGGCCTTGTGTGGGCCCAAGCCTTACTGCTTTCTCATGAACACGGTCTTCGATGAATTTCCCCACGCGTTGGTGGAAAAATATATGAAACGGTGTCTGGCCTACGGGATGTTCCCCGGTTTTTTCAGCCACAACGCCTCCGCGGGCCACTACTTCAGCCGTCCCAACCTCTATGAGCGGGACCGCCCCCTGTTCTTAAAGTACGTCCCGCTCTGCCAGCGGGTCGCGGAGGCGGGCTGGCGGCCTCTCACTGGGGCGCGCTCCAGCGATCCGGACGTCCATCTGGAACGCTTTGGCGACCAATACCTCACCGTATTCAATGACAGCGCCGCGCGTAAGACCGCGGTCATCACGCTGGAGGAGGCCGCGCCAGCCCGGAGCCGGGAACTGGTCAGCGGCCGCGAGCTGGTCTGGACTGGACGCCAGATGGAAATCGCCCTGGAAGGGGAAGATGTCGCCGTCATCCAGATCCGGGAGTAAACGCATGGCCCGCGGGGAATTTATAATGTTCAGCATGGTGAACCAGCCAGGAGGCATGGTCCGTTGACCCCGGATGAACGGTTCGCGTTTGACGTACAAGGCTATCTGCATCTGCGCCACGTGCTCTCGCCCGCTGAGCTGGCCGAGTACGCGGGCTGGATGGCAGAGGTGGAGAAGGTGGATCTCGATGCCCTCCAGGCGGATGTCGGTGGTGAGCGGTCCAAGCAGATCAACCGCCCCGTCAGCCGCGTGATCGACGCCGACCATAGGTTCGCCCGGTTCCTGGACCATTCGATGGTAGTTCCGTACGTGCGCGAAATGCTGGGTGACAACTACCGGCACATCGACAACGAGCTCTACTACACCTATCCCGGCTATCCCGGAGGACCCTGGCATCGGGGCCTGCGGCCACATCCGACCGGCCATGTGGTCAATGAAAAGTTCATCTGCCCGATGGTCAAGGTTTTCTACTGCATGAGTGACGTGGGTCCCGGGGAAGGGGAGTTCGAGGTGGTTCCCGGCTCGCACCGGGCGCAGTTCGAGGTTGAGGTGGATCAGCGCAGGGATCTGCCGGCACAGCATGTCTTTAATGATGTCGCCGCCGGCGACGTGATCCTGTTTAACGAGGGGCTCTTCCACAACGGCCGCGCGAATGCCTCACAGAAAACGCGCAAGATCATCATCATGAACCTGGGCCGGCAGGATGCCGGGGTGTGGGTGGGCTACACGCCCAAGCCCGCGACGCTGGCCGCGGTGACGGGCGAGCAGCGGCGGATTTTGAGCAATGTGACGGGCGTGTGGCGGGAGCCGGACCTCAGCCGGTCGTGAGGGCCGCGGCGAGGCGAGGAAGTTCTTCATCTTATTGCGGGGCGCTCGTCGCGGCGATCACGGTCGCGGTGGTGCAGTGGATTCCCCGGAGGACGGTCAGTCCGGCCAGGGCATGACCAAACGGTATTCGTTTCGATTGCCGGTCGCGGTCCCGTATTCTCTGGAGCGGACGGTCTTAAGTCATGGTTGGGTGTGGCTGCAGCCCTATGCCTGGGACGAGCGCCGGCGCGTTATATCCCGTACGGAGTATTCGGTACGGTGCCGGGCCGTCATCCGTTGCAGTGTTTCCCAGCGCACCCGAACGCACCTCAGCGTCCGGCTCGACTCGTCCCGGCCTCTCGATCAGCGGGCGGTGCGCATCATCGCGGCCAGGCTGAACCGGGCCCTGTCCGCTGATGAAAGCCTGAAACCGTTCGAGGCGCTCGCCAGAAGAAAGAACCGGTCGGTGTGGCGGCACATTCGCGCCGGGGGGGGACGGCTTCTGCGGGGTGCCGATTTGTTTGAAGACGTGGTGAAAACGCTGTTTACGACCAACTGCTCCTGGGCCTTTACCGAGAAAATGGTCGAACGCTTCATTGGCAAATACGGAAGGTACGGCGCCTTTCCGGCAGTGGAGAATTTGCGTGACGTTGGAGCCCAAGAACTCCGTCGGCTGGGCCTGGGATACCGGGGAAAGTTTCTCGCGGGGATCATCAGAATGTTCCGCCAGCAGGACCACGACTATGACGCGGCCCGGAAATATCCGGGACTCGGGCCGTACGCGGCCGCGCACATGGGCATTCTGAACCGCGATTACTCACAACTGCCGATTGATTCATCGGTAGAATCGTATTGTGAGCGGGCGTACGGCCGGCGCGATGAGAAATTTATCCGGGACAAATTCGCCTCGTGGCACCCATATGAGTTCCTGGGCTACAAGCTCGACCGGAGTTCCTGACGCCGGATCGAAAGTCCGCCGGATGTGTTGGACCGCCTGCATCGCGTGGAGTATGATTTCGGTGATTGCGATGGCCAACGACACCGCGTTCATCAAGGGCGGCGATCTGTCGTACCAGCTCCGGGTGGAAGAGTATGGCGGCATCTTCAGGGAAGGCGGTGTTGAGAAAGACGCGTTAACCATCTTCAAGCGACACGGGTTCAACTACGCCCGGGCTCGCCTGTTTCACACGCCGAACGGCTCCCACGGCTCCCGCGAGGGGCTCGATTACGTGCTGGCGCTGGCAAAGCGGTTCAAGGCTGCGGGGCTCAAGTTTCTCCTCGACATTCACTATTCCGATGTGTGGGCCGATCCCGGGAAGCAGGGGGTGCCCCGGGCCTAGCGGGAGCTGTCCATCGATGAGCTGGCCGGGGCCGTGCGCGAATACACGTTCAGTGTGATCTCAGCCTTCAAGCGCCAGGGCACGCCGCCGGATATGGTGCAGATCGGGAACGAGATCACCGGCGGCATGATGTGGCCGTTGGGCGATACGCGGGGAAAGGGCGAGCAGGCCTGGGCCAGGCTGGCCAGGCTGATTCGCGCTGGCCAACGCGGGGTGCTGGACGCGCTGGGCCCGGACCAGCGGGTCGTGCTGATGCATCACATTGACCGGGCGGACAAGGCCCGGTGGCACCTGGACCACTTGCTCAAGCACGGCGTGAAGTTCGATGTGCTGGGGCTGTCGTACTATCCTTGGTGGCACGGAACCATGAGCCGCTTGCGCCGGGACCTGCACCTGATCGTGAAGCGGTACGGATTGGACATCATCATTGTGGAAACCGCGTATCCGTGGACGACGAAGACTTTCGACGACTGGGGCAATATTTATGACTCCAAGTACCACAAGGTGGAGGCGCCCTACGCGCACACGCCGGCCGGACAGAAGCGGTTCATCGAGGAACTGTTTCAGATCGTCCGCGGTCTTCCCGGCAACCGCGGGAAGGGAATTTTCTGGTGGGAGCCCTCGTGGATTTCGATCAAGCAGCCGCATGATTATCGGCCCGGAGAAATGGTCAACCACAACGGGAAAGGCGACGTCATGCCGGCGTTTGGGTCATGCGTTGAAAATATCTGCCTGTTCAACGACCGCGGCGAGGCGCTTCCCGCTCTGAGGGTGTTTGATGAATAGATGCCGAATACTCGTTGCGTTGTTGGCTCTTGTTGTCCTGACCGGCATAAGCGGGAAGCGGGCGATCGCCTCCGGGGACATCGTCTTTGACCTCAAGCGTCTCGGGCAACGGGTTGAGGGGTTCGGGATCCATCACTGGGCCGATCAGTGGAGGGCCGCCGAGGAGTTCGAGAACCTTAACATCACTCATATCAGGTTTTCAAAGGACTGGTCGTCGTGGAAGAACTTGAAGGACATGCGCAAGAGAACCGACGCCCTGGGCATCACGTGGCTCCTGGTGAAGTGGGTCCCGCCAAAGGAATACATGGGTGAGGACAAGCAGCTGGCCGACGTGCCGGGGTATGCCGCCCATTGGGTCCAGACGGTCCGCGAGTTCGACCAGAACGGCTGCCGGCCGCACTTCATAGACCTGGTGAACGAGCCGGACTATTTCGGCATACCTCCCGCCCCCTACAACGAACTGGTGAAGCAGGTCAGGAGAGGCCTGGATGAGGCGGGATACCGGGACGTGCAGATAGCCGGCCCGGGATTGACCC
>CAZPLZ010000097.1:0-12981 GCA_964587525.1 uncultured bacterium
CCACCGCCTCGCACAGCCAGACGAGGTCCGCGGACGTGGCGTCCTGGTGATTCTCGATCGCGAGCCGGAGACCCCGGGTTGCGGCCGCCTTCACCAGGTCCTCCAGCACGTGCGTCGCCCGGTCGAGCAGTCGCTGCCAGCCGGCCGGCCCACCCACCGTCCGGCGATCGCCGCACAGGATGGAGCTCAGGATGAACCGGACCCGGCGGGCGCCCAGCCGGGCCGCCCCCTCGAGGACCGCGACCAGTCTCCCGGAGTCGGTTCCATCCAGTTTTGGGCCCGAGACCGTCAGCTCGAGCTTTAAGTCTTCCGCCCGTTTCCGGAACGCGTTGAGCTGCGCGGGGCTGCCGTCAGGGGCGGCGACGTCCAGGCTGATCTCCGCTCCCGTGCACTGCAGCCGGGCCGCGAAGTCCAGGAACTCAAAGCCGGTCATCGGGTTAGGATTCCGCCGCGGCGTTCCACGGCCCTCGATCCCCAGGTTGTACGTCAACCCCCACTGGCACAGGCCGAAGGGCAGGTGGGTCGCGTCGGGCGCCACCATCAGTACGTCGCCCGGCCGCCCGAGAGGTCAAAGATGAACCCGGTGTTGAACGTCGCCTCCGGCGACACAATCCAGCACGCGAGCGCGGCGACCTCCTCGACCGTGCCCATGCGCTTCATGGGGATCTTGGCGGACATGTAGGAGATCTGCTCGGATTTCATCCCGTCCACCAGCGGGGTGTGGATGAGCGCCGGTGCCAGCCCGTTGATCGTGATTCCTGACTCCGCGTACTCCTTGCCCAGCGCCTTCACGAGGCCAAACACCCCCGCCTTGCTTGCGGAATAGCCGATCATCCCCGAATTGCCCTCCTTGCCGGCCATGGATGCGAGCAGCAGGAGTCGCCCGTGCCGGTTCGTCAACATCCGAGTGATGGCGTGCTTCGCGACGAGAAATGACCCCCGCAGGTTGATCGCGCAGACGCGGTCAAACTCCGCGGTGGGATACTCGACCGCGTTGACGTGCGTCGGCCCCACGACGCCGGCCGAGTGCACCACGACGTCGAGGCGCTTCGCGTCATCGAGGATGCGGTCCAGTGCGGCGGTGACGGACGCCTCCTCGCTGACGTCGCACTCAACGGTGGTGACGCGCAGGCCCTCTCGTTCGAGCTCTACGCGAGCCCGCTCCAGTTTGTCCGGGTTCCGCTCGCACAGGATGACGTTCCCACCCTCCGCCGCCAGCCGCCGGGCAATCGCCTTGCCGATCCCCGAGGCGCCGCCGGTCACGACCGCCGTTTGCCCCTTGAAACGGTTGGGGAACATCATGGGCGCCGGCTCCATCTTGGCCACGCCGCCCATTCTACTCGCCTGGCTTTCTACTTTTGGACCCCTCGTTCCAATGGGTGTGCTACTTTAGAACCCATAGCAGCATGAGGATTTCCGAATTTGGAGCGCCCAGTTCTTGGATCTGAGGGGACTGGCCATTGCCATAGGAGGATTCATCTTGGCTCACACATCTGCGCGCGCAGCGATCCTCTCCGATCTGCGCTCTGACCACCCCCGGCTCATCGTGCTCAAGGAAGATGTGAGCCGGCTGAGGAGGGCGATGCGGAAATCCTCGGATGTGAAGTCGCTCTACAAGCAGGTGTACTCGCAGGCTGAGAAGCTCCTTGCCCAATCTGCCGTCGCGTATAACATCCCGGATGGGATCAGGCTGCTTGGAGTCAGCAGGAAATGCTTGCAGAGGGTCTATGTCCTGAGTTTCATCTGGCGTCTTTCAGGCGAAGAGCGTTTCGCGGAGCGGGCGTTCAAGGAACTTGAGGCCGCCGCGCGGTTTCCCGACTGGAATCCGAGCCACTTCCTGGACACGGCGGAGATGAGCCACGCCTTCGGGATCGGGTATGACTGGCTGTACGACTTTCTCAGTCCCGCCAGGCGGGAGTTCATCCGCACGGCGCTCGTGGAGAAGGGCATCACACCTTACTTGGAAGGGCACCAAAAGAAATCCTGGTGGGTGCGCGCCAAACACAACTGGGGTCAGGTCTGCCATGGAGGGGTGGGCGTCGCGGCGCTGGCGTTGGCCAGTGAGGAGCCGGAGCTGGCGGAAGAGGTGCTGACAAAGGCCTTCGCAGGATTGGTCGCGCCGATGAAGGCTTACAGTCCGGATGGGGGTATTGCCGAGGGGCCAATGTACTGGGGGTACGCTACGCGGTATGCCGTGTACTTCATGGCGGCGGCGCAGACGGCGCTCGGGACGGACCGGGGCCTTTCTGAAACTCCGGGGTTTGCCGAAGCCGGCTTCTTCCGGATCCATGCCGTAGGTCCTGTGGGGCTCATGTTCAACTACGCCGACGCCCATGACTGGGCTGGCAACACCGAGGAGATGTTCTGGCTGGCCAAACGGTTCAAGCGGCGGGCCTTTGCCCGTCACGCCCTGGCGTCCAGCCGGTGGCCATCGGTGTTCGACCTGATGTGGGGAAGCACCTTTCTAGAGCGCGGCGAGAAGAAAGGTCACAGGAACCTCCCGGTTGATGCCAAGTTCAATGGCGTCAACGTCGTGTTCATGAGATCGGCATGGGACGATGAACGCGCCATCTATGTCGGATTCAAGGGCGGGGACAACGCAGCGAACCACTCGCATCTTGATCTGGGAAGCTTTGTCTTGGACGCGCTGGGGGAGCGCTGGGCTCTGGATCTTGGGTCCGATAACTACAATCTTCCGGGCTACTGGAGAGAGAAGCGCTGGACCTACTACCGGCTCAAGACCGAAGGTCACAATACCCTGACGCTTGACGGCTTCAACCAGCACCCACGAGCCACTGCACCGGTGGTGGCCTTTTCCTCATCGCGGAGCAGAAGCCATGCGGTCGTGGACCTCACCAAGGCCTATGCGTCTTACGCTTCCAGTGTCAAGAGGGGCATCGCGCTGTTGGGCCGATCGCGGATCCTCATTCAGGATGAAGTGAAGTGCTCCAAGCCAAGGGAACTGGACTGGTTCTTCCACACCAAGGCTGAAATCAAGAACAAAGGATCGCGGGCCGTACTCGTCCTCGAAAACAAAAAACTTCTTGCCGAAATACTTGAGCCTGCCGCGGCTAGGTTTTCCTGGGTGCCGGTAAAGTCTCCCCGTGGCGAGCGTTCCAACAAAGGGGTCAATCGGTTGCAGATCAAGCTCAAGGGCATCAAAGCTCACACCCGTCTCGCGGTGCTTCTCACCCCCGGATCAGGTCTTGCGGGCGCTGCCCACGATCTCCCCCAGCTCGAGAGTTTGGCTGAATGGAAGAATCAGCCCTGAATCGTAGCGTCTTCGAACCTTATGATCGATAGTTAGACAGACAACTCAAGGATTATCCAGGGACAACTGGTGCGACTTCAATCTAAGACCGCTCTCGTAACCGGTGCGGGACGAGGTATCGGACGAGCGATTGCCATGATGTTTGCCAGAGAGGGGGTAAAGGTGGGCATTGCTGACATCGATGGTCAAGCGGCAAGCCGAACCGCACGTGACTTGGCGGAGCTGGGGGAGAAAGGGCTTGCGTTTGAGACGGACGTCGCGAAGCCGGAATCTGCGAGGAGTGCAGTGGATGAGTTCACCTCCCAGGTTGGAAGGCTCGATATCCTGGTGAATAACGCCGGCATCACAAACGACAATATCCTGACGGAGATGACGGATGAACAGTGGGGAGCTGTTCTCCGAGTAAATTTATACGGCGCGTTTTATTGTACGAAAGCTGCGTTGCGCCATATGATGAAACAGCGCTCAGGGAGAATCGTCAACATCTCGTCCATCGTGGGCGTTCATGGTGAGCTTAGGCAAGCCAATTATGCCGCCTCCAAAGGGGGGCTTATCGCGTTCACAAAAACTGTGGCGAAGGAGATGGCTTCCCGAAACATTACCGTTAATGCAGTTGCGCCTGGGCTCATTACAACGCCTCTAACGGATCAAATGCCCGAGGAGGTGAAAGAGGAAATTCTCAAGGTCATTCCCTTGGGCCGCCCTGGTCATCCAGATGAGATCGCCGGTATGGTGACATTTCTGGTTTCGGATGAGGCTTCATACATCACCGGTCAGGTTTTCCATGTCAACGGCGGCCTCTCGATGTGAATGGCGTTCTGATTCTTTTAACCTCGCGGTGTCGGAAGCAGTCCACGGTGTGATCGTTGGTTGAGTAAACCGCTATCCGGCTTGTGTACTAAACAGAGAACCTTCTTAGAGTTACTCTTCTCCCGTTTTTCAGAATTTGCGGCCAAAGATGTATGAGAACGATACGCGCTGACTAGCTGGTGAGGTGCCTGTGGGACGCAGTAAAGCATAATCAAACCTTAAGCCTTGGAGCATAAAGCTCACCCCCATGGAGAAGCTGGTGGGAGATGTTACGCCTAGCTGACGAACAAAACCTAGCCGCGCTGCTACTCGATCACCCCATAACCAATTTTCCACTCCTGCTCGCAATCTTCGATTCTCACCGCTAACTATTGAAGGATCTTTTCCTTGGTCTTCATAATCTGCCGTCAGAGTAAACCAATGAAAAGGAAGGTAAGCAGCGCCAAGGCGAATGCCCCGAGGGACTGTTTGGGTTACGCCAAAGTCTTCCTTGATTTCGGTAGTTATATCCTGCACTGAAAGACCAAACCGGATTTCCTTTCCTCCGTATTTGGGCAATGTAGCACGAAAGAGGATCCCTCCATCCAAGCCTAACCCTCTTGCACCTACACTTGGGAAAGATGAGCTAGCGTTGAAGAATTTTACATTCAGCCCGGCGAATAAGTTCTGCTTTCCTAGCGGGGTTGGAATTGGAAAGCCAAAGGTTGCATAGTACACATCTTCTTTTAATTTATTAGGAGAGTCTGTGAAACTTAGTCGCTCCCATGACAACCCCATTGTCCAATCAATAGGCAACGCGAGGGGGACTGCTATTGATGAGAAAAGATAGCTAATTCTCCTATTGAAGACGCGAGCATACATACTGGAAATCTCTACATGAGTGAGTTGTCCTATGCCAGCAGGATTCCACCATGCAGTATCAGCTTCATTAGCTAATGCTGTAAAGGCACCGCCCATTCCTAATGGCCGTGCGCCAGCTCCCCTTATGGGAATCTTTTCGAAGAAAGCACCCGCGCTAGACGCAGCTAACCATAGGGAAGCACAAATCACAATTATTGGCTGCGTGCGTCTCATGGGAATCAGATTACCACGAAAGGTTGCGAATGAACTTGTCGACCAAACAGCAATGTAAATCTAAATAGTTTTTAGAAAACCTCTTCCTTAATCGGTTATCAAAATCCCTGTCATCCGTCATGTGAATGGCGTTCTGATTCTTTTAACCTGGCGGTGTCGGAAGCAATCTACGGTGTGATCGTTGACCATTCCCACAGCCTGCATGTGCGCGTACACGATGGTTGGGCCGACAAATGTGAACCCCCGTTTCTTGAGATCCTTGCTGAAGGCATCAGAGACCTTGGTCCGGGCTGGGATCTGTCGCATGGATCGCCTTTTGTTCTGAAGTGGCTTTCCTCCCACGAACTGCCATTGATAGCGGCTGAAACTCCCGAATTCCTTCTGCACCCGTAAAAACGCCCGGGCGTTGGTCACCGCTGACCTGATCTTGAGCCGGTTCCGAATGATGCGGGGATTGTGAAGAAGTGAGGCGACTTTTTTCCGGCCGTAGCGGGCGACCTTCTTGACGTTGAACCTATCGAACGCCTCACGATAGCCTTCCCTCTTTTTCAGAATGGTCAGCCAGCTGAGTCCGGCCTGGGCTCCTTCCAGCACCAGAAATTCGAAGAGCCGGCGACCGTTGTACACCGGCACGCCCCACTCCCGATCGTGATACTTGATGTAGGTGGGATCACGGTCCGCCCACTTGCACCGATGAAGGTTCATGTTTCCAACCTCCGTTATACTACTCCACATGCTGACCGTTGATGAAATCGCCGAAGCTGTTTATAGGGAGGGACGGCATTCGTGATTGGACGTTTGCAAGATCGCCCTTGAAGGGAAAAGGAGACTACTTGCTGCGAAGGTAGACTGTCTTCCCTCCAACGATCGTCTCTAGGACGCGGATGTCACGAATCCGGGCCGGATCGACGGCGAGCGGATTCCTGTCGAGGATCACCAAGTCGGCCAGCTTCCCCCTCTCAATCGACCCCTTGGTTTTTTCCTCGAAGTTCTGCCAAGCGGCGTCGATCGTAATCGCGCGGAGGGCCTGCTCCGGCGTGATTCTTTCGCCGGATCCGAGCACCTTGCCGCTCCGCGTGAGGCGGTTGACCGCGACCCAGATGAGCTGAATCGGACGGACGGACGTCACGGGTGTGTCGTCATGCAGGGTAAAGCGGATCCCGCGGTCGAGCGCCGATTTGAACGGGACGATCCCGGCGGCGCGCTCCGGGCCCGTGAAGATGTGGCGGTGCCGGTCGCCCCAGTAGTAGACGTGCCCGGCGAAGAACGAGGGCGTGATGTCGAGCTTCTTGATGGTGTCGAGCTGGTCCTTCCGGACGAGCTGGCAGTGCTCGATGCGGTGGCGGGCGTCCATGCGGGGAAAGTCTTTCTGCGCCTCGGCGAAGGCGTGGAGGATGTCGTCGATCGCCGCGTCGCCGTTGCCGTGAATCGCGATCTGGTATCCGGTGCGGTGAAGCTGCTTCACCATCTTCGTGAGCGCCTCACGGCTGCGGCGGGGATAGCCCCGGTAGCTCGGGTCCCCCTTGAAAGGCGTGTGATACGGCTTCGTGAGGTAGCTCGTGAAACCTTGGGTGGCGCCGTCCTGAACGATTTTGATGGCGCCGACTTTGAGGCGCGATGGGTCGACCTCTTTGACGACCTCCCGGGCGGACTCCGCCCAGCGCGGGTACGTCATCGAGATCACCCGGAGCCGGAGGATCCCGCGGTCGAACGCGGCCTTGAGTCGCGTGACGCTTTCCTTGCCTCCACCGGCGATCACGTTCGTCGTAACGCCCTGCCGGAGGTACTCCTTCACGGCCCACTCCATCGCCCGGAGGTTCTGTTCGAGTGTTCGAGCGGGGATCTTGCGGCTCACGAGCCAATTGCACTCCTCAAAAATTCCGTTCGGCTCTCCGGTTTCCGGATTCTTCTGAATGACGGCCCCTTTGGGCTGTTTGGTGTCGCGCGTAATTCCCGCTTTCTCTAGGGCCAAGCTGTTTGCGACCCCGAGATGTCCGGAGGTGTGGCCAATCCAGATGGGATGCTTCGTCGACACTTTGTCGAGATCGTGTCGCGTCGGGTGCCGTTTCTCTTTCATGAGGGTGTCGTCGTACCTGCTTCCGACGATCCACTTTCCCTCGGGCGTCTCGCGCGCCTTCCGCTTCAGCGCGCGGACCAGATCCTTCATATCCCGGATCGGGCCCATCGGGGGGCTGTTGAGGTTCACCTTGAAGAGCGCGAGTGTGCCGTTGCCGGGGAAGTGGTCGTGCGGCGCATAGAACCCGGGCACCATGACCCGGCGGCTCAGGTTACGAATCTTTGCGCCGGAACCGGCCAGGCTGCGGATCTCGTCGTTTGTCCCGACGGCGACGATCCGGTCCCCTTTCACGGCGACCGCCTCGGCGACATGACCCTCCGCGTCGAGCGTGAGGACCGTCCCGTTGATAAAGATGGTGTCCGCATCCCGGGGCGCGGGACCGGCGAACCCGCTTTCCGGGCAGGAGAGCAGGAGCGCCGCCGCGATCAACTGCGTTAGGTGTGTCATTTGAAGATTACCTTTGGACACCGGTTCCATTCACCTCCGATATACTACACGACACGATGACGGTGGTGGCAATCTCATCCGAAACCGAGTGGCGTTGCCTGAAGGATGGGCTCAAGCCAAAGGAACTTAAGCACACTCCTTATGGTGAAACGGTTGTAGAACGGTGCGAAGGCCCGTTAAAACGTATCGGCCTCCCAGAACACGGAATCGCAGCGGGGGAAGAGGGCGTCAAGCAGGTTGATCTGGGTTTCGCCCAGCCAGGAATGTTTAGCGAATGGCTGGGCGGAAAGCGGCCGCACCCCCATCACCACCTCTAGCCACTGTGCAGAGTCAAGGCTAATGTACGGCCGTCCTGGGGCTTTGGATGCCGCAGTCATGGTCACAACGCCGCTGTTCACCCTGAGGACCACCGCCTGATCCGCGCAGCGCAGCTCTACGTTATCGTCCTTGAGCTTGGCCGTGGCGGCCCGTTCCGATAGCGTGGGGATCAGAGCGCCCAGCAACGCACGGAAGTCCAGAAGACGGACCATCATGGAGGCGTTGGTCATCGGCGCGGTCACCGCGGCGTGTGGCGCCAGTGCGGCGAGTAGCTCCCGGCATGGGGCCGGCAGGCACACGGCGTGGAATCCTCGCTCCAGCAGGCGAGCGACAAACGCGGCAGCCAGGTCGCCGACCACCGGCTCAGCACCTGGCAACATCCCGAATTCAAGGACTGTGGCCAGGCGGCCACCGGCAGGCGCGCCTGCGCGCACGTATGCCTGAGGCCGGGCCTTGCCGGCTACGAGCGCAAGTTCCAGGTCTTCCTTGGGATAGTACGGCGTCCACAGAACCTGTTTTTCCCAGACGGTGTCGGATCGCCTCACCCACCCAGTGAATTTCCGGCTGTAGGATTCGTGGATCTTCTTGAGGGCTGGAAGGTCGCGCGGCCGTTCCAGCTTGCGCACGGGAGAGGTGGGCGCTGTCCCTGTCGGAGACTTGAGCTGGAGCAGGTTCACGTGGGGGCGTTCCCAAGTCCAGTAGCCTATCGCCTTGTAGAATTCGTGGATACCCGTAGCCAGCAGGGACAACACGCACCCGCTGTTGCGCATCAAGCGGTGCGCTTCGTCCATAAGCGAGCTTGCAAGGCCTCGCCTCCGATAGTCGGGGTGGGTGGCGACCCCGCCGATGCCGCCGCATGGGACTGGACAGTCACCGAACATGACCGTGAGCGCGTAGACTTTCACGTTGGCGATCACCTTGCTGGCATCTCGAGCCACCAGCTTGCCCTGCGGCATCACTTGCGGGTCCGCCCGCATGCGGGTGGAGTGGTACTCCGCCGGTGCGCCCGGGAGGCATGTGGCCAACAAGCTCACGATCTGCTCGATCTCCGACGGGCTGGCCGGCCCGAGCTGGTGAGCCATAGAGGGGATGCGGGCTATTTCAACGTGGTGGGATCCACAGCTTCGCCGGAGCGGGCCGACTGCTGTGCGGCTAGCGCGACCGCGAGCGCGCGTCGCGCCGCCTCGAAACCGAGCGAGGGATTCCGGTTTTCCTCGATGCACCGGAAGAACTCCTCTTTTTCCAGAACGTAGCCGTCCTCATCCGGCAGCTCGATCTTCTCCTCGACTCCATCCAGGTATTTCACGGATGGCGGCCCACCTTTGGAGAAGATGGCCGATCCTTTCTCACCAAGAATGCCGAATGATGAAGAACCGTGCGGGGAGGTCCATGACGCTGAGCCCATGCCGACGCCCTGTTCAAAAGTCAGCGTCACGGCGATATTGTCCTCGATCGCTGACTCGGGGGTTGGATTCACTTTCCGGTTCCAGCCAAACACGCGTTTGGGCATCCCGCCCACCCACACGAGCCAGTCCAGGTCGTGCGTGAAAAATTCAACAGTCATTCCGCCACTCTTGGCTGGATCACCCAGCCAGGCATTGTCGAAGTAGTTCTTCCACAAATGCCAGCGCCGGATCCAACACTGAACCAGCCCGCCGAGTTTTCCATCGGCCAGCAGTTGCCGGGCCCGGCGGTAGCCGGGGAAGAACCGGAGCACGTACCCGATCATGAATTTTCCTTTGGAGGCGGCCAAGGCTTTCCCGATGCGGTCAGCCTCGGTCAAGGTGAGACAGAGTGGCTTTTCGCAAAAGATGTGACGGCCGGACGCCGCGGCGGCCACGACCTGGTCGGCGTGCTGGAAGGGCGGCGTCGCGATGATGAGCGCGTCTGATTCTTGGATCAGGGCGGGGAGGTCCGGTACCACTTTGGCCTGGTGTGCGTCGGCCATGGCCTTGGCCCGGGAAGCGTCCACATCCATGACTGCTGCGAGTGGCCGTTTCATCGAAAGCAGGTTGTCGGCGTGCATGCTCCCGATCCCGCCACAGCCGAGGAGCCCGATCCTCACGTTTTCGGGGCCATCCGGATGATGCTGGCTACGGACTGGGCGATCTGTTTGAAGTACAGCGCGTTGTCATGCGAGCGGGGTCCGACCTCCACGGTGAGCGGCCCGGTGTACCCGGTGTCCTTCAACGCGGCAGCTACTCGAAGCCACGGCACGTTGCCCTCGAGCAGGTCCACGAAGCCGCCGAAATTTGCCACGGCGGTGCGGAAGTCCTTCAGGTGGATGAGCTTGATGCGGGAGCCCAGGATGCGGATCCATTGGTCGGGCAGGCCAAAGGCCATGACATTGCCGACATCGAAATAGACCTTCAGCAGCGGATGCGCGAAATCGTCCACGAATCGCCGCATCTCCAGCGGACTCAGGAGGAATTTGTTCCACACGTTTTCCACACAGATGGCCACCCGTGCTCGTTCGGCGTGGGGGAGCATCGCGCGCAGGGACGCCTGGGCTCGGTCCCACGCTTGGTCGTACGAGGTTTCGGCGTTCACGACTCCTGGCACAACCAGGATTCCCTCGGCGCCGATCCAGGAAGCGACCTGGAGCATCGTGGCACCGATCGCAACGCCCTTTGCGCGCACCTTGGGGTCAGGCGAGGTCAGCGGGGCTTCCCAGAACAGTCCGGTGGAGAGGCTGCGGATTTTGAGCCGGTGCTTTGTGGTTAGCCGGACCACCTTCCGTGCCTCGGCCCGGCTCATACGCAGGTTGACCGGGCCCTTGGTGGCCAAATTTGGCTCCACCGAATCGAACCCGCCAGCCCGCGCTGCCTTCAGGCTGTCCACGAAACTCCATTCATCCGAACTCGCCCAGAGGTTGATGCCTTTCAGCCAGCCCGCCATGGTGTCCTCCTTTTTTCCCTGATGAGGGGAAAGTTTAGTGTAGCAGGACCTAAGCGGCTGCGCGCTCAGAAAACGTCTTGACAGCCATTGCTCACCGGCGCAGAGTTAAATAATGAAAGGACAGCTTCTCACCGAGCTTCGGGAAGCGCTGGCGGTGCTGGTGGTGCCAGCGGCAGATCGGAAGCTGGGCGTGGCCGAGAGTCTTGAGCGCATCGAACGGCTCGAGGAACGGCTCGGCGATGCGATTGAGCCGCGGCTCAAGCACTACCTGACCCAGCGCAGCTATCAGAAAGCGCTGCTCTTCTTGGAAGGGCGCGAAGCAGAGAACGAGCGCGGGAACTGCGGCGGGAAAGCGTGAAGGTCGCCATCGGATCCAAGACGCTCGAGCTGGTGCGGGGTGACATCACGCGGGAAGAGACCGAGGCGATCGCCAACGCCGCCAACCAGTCGCTGGCGGGGGGCGGCGGGGTGGATGGCGCCATTCACCGGGCCGGGGGACCGGTGATCATGCAGGAGCTGCGCGACCACTATCAGGGCTGCCCGACTGGCTCGGCGGTCATCACCAGCGGTGGCAACCTCAAGGCAAAGTACGTGCTGCACGCCGTCGGTCCCCGCTACAGCGGCGTGCCGGAGGACGCTGAACTCCTCACCTCCGCGTACCGCACGTGCCTTTTTCTGTGTGAGCAGTACCGGATCCGCTCGGTCGCATTTCCCTCGATCAGCACCGGCATCTACGGGTACCCGCTGGAGGAGGCGGCCCCCATTGCGCTCGGCACGGCCATCGACCACTTGAAGGCGAAGGCGCTGCCGGAGCTCGTGCGGTTCGTGCTCTTTGACGATGCGACCTTAAAGGCTTACAGCCAGGCGCTGCAAGCACAGCAGCCAGACTCCTCTAGGCGAACAAGCGAAGCCGATTTGGAGAGGTAAAGCCCGGGAAGGCGCGGGAGGTGCCGCGGGCGCCCAGGTGTTGCGTGAGCGCCTCACAGAGCACCGTCCGATAATCCGTGGTGACCATAAGGTCGCGGCCCTCGAAGAGCTGTTCGGGGGCCAAGCCCGGCCAGCGCCCGTAGACCTTTCCGCCGCGCACCGCGCCACCCAGGGCGAGCATGGCGGTGCCGTAACCGTGGTCGGTTCCCCGGTTCCCGTTCTCGCGCACCGTGCGACCGAACTCGGACATGGTCACCAGCACGACGTCGTTGAGCTTATCGCCGAGATCCTGAGCGAACGCGGCGATCGCTTCACCGAAATACCCCAGCCGGTAGGCCAGTTGCCCTTTGGTTCCGCCCTCGTTGGCATGGTGGTCCCAGCCTCCGGTTTCGGCAAACGCCACTTCAAGGCCGACGTCAGCTTTGATGAGCTGAGCGATTTGCTTAAGGTCCTGCCCGAACCTTTCCTTGGGGTAGGTGACGCCATCCACTGGCTGGTAAGTCCGGGGGTTGAGCCGCTTCACGATTTTTTCTGCTTCAAAGAGATCGTGGCCAGCCCCGTGCAAAAATGCGTCTGCTGTGCTTTCGTACATGGTTCTGAAGTCAGTAGCCACCCTGGACTTTTTGCGGCCCTTCCCTCCGAGCTGCAGTGCTTGGAGATTGGGAACGGTCAACACTGAAGCATCACCGCGCATGGTGCGCGGGTTTCTGGACGACAATGCCACCGCCCGCAGCGGTGAGTCCTGTGCCGGCTCGCGGGAAGCCAGGTAGCGATTGAGCCAGCCATCCGTGGTGCCCTTGCGATCGGGAGTTCCAGATTCCATGAAGTCCTGGGCGTCGAAGTGTGAGCGGGTGGAGTGAGGCAGTCCTGCCGCGTGGATGAAAGCAAGTGCCCCCTGTTTGAACCAGGGCGCGAGCGACCCCAGCGCTGGATGCAGGGCGAACCGGCCGTCCAGATCGATCGCACCTTCTTCGCTGCCATTGCGTGAAGGGGGCGGAATAGCGATCCCCTTGCGCGCCTGATAGTATGCAGCTTCTTCGAAGGGGATGACCACGTTCAGCCCGTCCATCCCTCCTCGCTGAAACACCACCACCAGGACTTTCCGGCGGCCAGTCGGGGTCACAGCGGAAGCAACTTGGGCCAGCCAGCCAGGAACCAG
>CAZPLZ010000098.1:0-12899 GCA_964587525.1 uncultured bacterium
GTCTTTGGCACCCGCGAGCCATCGCCCAGCGCGGTGGTGCCCTGATCTCCCGTCTTGGTATAGATCCGGCCCAGCCTGACCACTAGGATAGATACCCCGCGTTGATTTTGATGTATCGTTCAGTGAGATCACACGTCAGCGCACAGGAGGCGTGACGCCCACCGTTGAGATTGACGTCCACCGCCACCTCCGGCTCGGCCAGCTTGGTGAGGATGTCAAACCGGGGCGGGATGAAGACCCCGCCGCGGATCGCCAGGGTGCCGCCCACCCGCACCACCACCCGCGCGGGATCAAACCGGGCGTCGCACGCCCCCAGGGCCTGTGCAAGCCGGCCCCAGTTGGGCTGCCGGCCATAAAACATTGTTTTCACCAGCGCGGAGTCCGCGATGGCCCGGGCTGCCGCCTTAGCCTCCGCCGCGGTGCGGGCGCCCCTCACGGCGATCCGGATCAGCCGCGTCGCCCCTTCCCCGTCCCGAGCCAGCTCCCGGGCCAGCACCTTGCACACGTCTCCCAGGGCGCCGAGGAATTTCGCGTATCCAGCTTGGGAGAGGGGGCGTAACGCGGCCGCGCCGTTGGCCAGCAGGAATGCAGTATCGTTGGTGCTCATCTGCCCGTCCACGGTGACTTCGTTGAACGTCCTCTCCGCGACCGCCCGCAGCGCACCTTGAAGCGCCCGGGGGTTGATCGCAGCATCCGTCGTGATGAACGAAAGGATCGTGGCCATCTGCGGCGCCACCATCCCAACACCTTTGGCGATCCCACCCACCCGAAACGTGCTCGCGCCATCGGTGAACTTGGCCACCGCCTGCTTGGGACGAGTGTCCGTGGTCAGAATGCCACGGGCAGCGGCGAGCCCCGCAGCCGGACCATCCCCCAGCGCACGCACAGCCTTCTTGAGGCCACGCTTCACCCGGTTCACCGGCAGGCGCGTCCCGATCACACCGGTGGAGGCGATCAGAACATGCCGGTCGTTGAGTTTCAACAACCGCGCAGCTTCACGGGAGATCACATACGCGTCTCGCTCTCCCGGCCGACCGGTGAGCGCGTTTGCACAGCCGCTGGTGGCCACGATGGCCGACGCGTAGCCGCCCGAGTCTTTCAGCCGGCGCGCGCTCATGACGACCGGCGCGGCCCGGAACCGGTTCTGCGTAAAGACACCCGCCGCTACCGCCGGCTGGCGTGACACGATCAGCGTGAGATCCGGCTTTCCACTGTCTTTGATGGCCGACCACACCCCCGCAGCCAAATAACCCTTTGCAGCCACGACGCTCAAGTTCAGCCCCCCAGGATTCGGCGGGCTTCGCGCGCGGGCACCAGCAGCAGGCCGTCTCCCACGGGATCGCAGGTCAGGTTCGGAAAACGTATTTCCATTTCTTCCAAGACATCCCTGGCCTCCTGCTGCCGCCCCAGCCGTGCCAGGAGCCGCACCCGTTTGAGCTGGGCATAGGCCCACAGCTCATGCTTTTGCACCTGGTCAGCCACTTCCGTCAGCCCCTTCAAGGCCTCCCTGGGCGACCGGGACCCCAGCCGCCCCTCCAGCCAGTCCACAGCGACGTACCCGTACCACCGGCTTGGACCCGCAGGCGGTCCCGTCTCCACATCCGGGGTGAGGCGGGCGATCGCCACGAGCCGCTCCCGCGCCCGCTTGAAGTTGCGGCGTTTAACATTGATCTCAGCTAGGTGCAGCCTCGCCTGTGCCCGGATATCACCGATCAACTCCGTGGTGACGTAGCCGGTGGGCGCCATCGCATCCGCCAGCCCGGCATAGATCCTTGCCCCCCCATCTGGAGCTATCTGCGCCATCTCCATCTCGGCCAGTACCCCAGGTGAATAGGAGGGTTCGCCACCCGGGCCATGCATCAAAACCGTACTGTACTTTGCCACCACCTCCTGGAAGGCCGACTTCGCGGCGCCCTTATCGTTCATCAGGTTCCGCCGGATCTGGCCGATGGCGAGCAGCGCTTGCGGTGCGACCGGATTGCCGGCGGGATCCACCGCCGTCAGGGGCAACTGCGAAACCGGCTGAAGCTCCGCGAGCGCCCAGGCCGCATTGCCCAGCCGCTGCTGCAGCAGGCCCAGCCTCAGTTGCGCCACTGGAGCGATCTCGCTATGCGCGTAGTCACGCAGCAGGGTGCGCCATTCGCGCAGGGCCAGCGAGGGCGTTTCCTTTTCCGCCTCCAGGCCTCGTAGATAAAGCAACACCGGGGTCCCCTGCCAGCCTTTGAAGCGCTGTATGAGATGAAGGCGGGCTCGCGCGTACGCGGCTGGCGCCAAGTGGCCGTAGCGTTGGTTGTACTCGTTCAGGAGCCGCACCGTCTCCTCCTGGGCGCCACGCTTCAGCGAGATCTGCATGCGTAAGCGCAGGGCCAGTGGGGCACTCCAGGTGGCCGATCGCAGCCAACCACCGCTGGGCTTGATCGCAGCCAGATGCCGGGCTGCCTCATCCAGCCGTCCCTGCTGTTGAGCTTCCAGGGCTCGCGCCAGTCGTGCCTCCGCCGCGGGCTCGGGTCCGCCGCCGCATCCGGCCAGCAGCGCGACGGCGCACGCTATCAAAGGAATCCGCACGACGTTTTGTATCATAGCGGAAGCCGCTCAGGGAGTGACTGTGGCGGGCCAGGGCGGTTCAGAAATTCATACACCGCATAGGACCCCTGATCGTCACCCATCCGGAACATCAGCCGCGCATACCGGCTGAAGCATTCCCGGTACACCGCCAGCGCCCGCGGCGTCCACGCCGTCCGCCGCGGTCGAAGCTCCCCCGGCGTCTTCCATGAAGTTTCGTGATGAACAAGGTACCTCAGCCCCCGTTGCCTGAGCTTCACTCGCAACCGGACAGCGTTAGGGCTGGCATGCGCCCAGTGAGCGAGCCGTGGGGCCAAGCCCTCACCCTCCAGCACGGGCAGCCCCGGCCAGTAATGAGCCTGCAGAGAGCCCGCCAGATAGTACCGCGTGGCTGGGGCGAAGACTCTTTGCAAATCGATCCTCACGTCCCACGTGGCCGGGCGGGGAGTCAGCAGCCGCCGCAGATAGCCAGGACGGGTTTCTTTACCCAGGGCCACCCCGGTGGGATTGAGGATATAGTAGGCCCAGTGTAACGAGAGGCAGGCTTCATAGGCCAGCAAAGCGAACACCACGCTCCAGGCTAGCCCGGATGAAACAAGACGATGGCAGCCTTGGCCTATGCCGACGATCAACACCGGAAAGAGCGGGAGGAGATACCGACCTGCGCCGCCGGCCTGCCACGCCCACAAGGCCAGGGAGAGCGCGAGGAACACCCGCAGCCGGGCCGGGGTCGCTGACGAGAAGGCCAGCGGCAGCCCAGCCACCAGCCAAGGTGACAGCAACCCATCCCAGATGGACAGGCCTGTCGCGAGGGTGAAGGGCGCCGCGAGCACCGTGGGCAGGCCCCGCTCAGCCACCCAATCTTGGAAAGGGTAGAACGGGGGCAGAAACACCTCGGGTCCTCCCGGCTCCCAGGACATCCAGAACGGGGCCCACGGCGCCCCTGCTTGCAGAGCGTTCCGGAGCAGCCAAAAGGACGCCGCCAGCGTCGCGGCCACAAGAACCCGCCAGGCGATGCGGGGACGGAATACCGCATCAGCCACCAGCGCTCCCGCAAGAAAAAACCCCGCCTGGTATTTAACCCCCAGCGCCCCGCCCCAGAGCAGACCCGCCAGGATCGAGCGGGACTCGCGAAACTGCGCCCACGCGGCCAGACCCACCCAGGCCGCCACCTGACAATCGACCATCGCCGTCTGGGCTAGGACCGGCACGTTCAACATAGCCAGCCAGGCGACGGCGGCCAGCGGGGCCAACCGCCCATCCTGGTAAGGCTTGAGCCAGGAGAAAATCAGCACGGCCACGAAGACCCAGGCCTGCCAATTGAAAAGTTTCACCACCGCTTGGTCGGCCAACGCCATCAGCGGCAGGTTCAACCCAAGTGAGAGCGGTGGATTCCAGGTAAAGGGCCAGAGCTCCTCCGGAACCAGACGATGAAGCAGCAGGGTGCGGCGCGGCACCTCCAGAAAAAAGCGTAGCGCGTCGTCAGTGACCTCCGGCGCCATCGCCCCAGCGCCGACACCGATCACAAGCAATCCTGCCAGCAGCTTCAGTGGCCAGGCCACGCCCTTAAGCTGCGCCCACACCGGACCCAGGCGCAGCCGTGGCAGCGAGGGCAAACAGCCAGCCGCCAGCACCCCTAAGGCCGCATACACCACCGGATACGCCAGTCCAGCCAGAGCCAGGCCTAGGGTTGCAAAACTCATCAGCGCAGCACCCAGCGCCATCCGCACCCCCAGAGCGAACACGCCGGTCAGCCCTCGCTGTCGCAGCCAGGCCAGGGCGCGCATCCCGAACCCCCAGCACAGGACATCAAAAACCGCGAGAGCGAGAAGCGCTTTGACGTTAGCCGCCTGGGCTTTCATGAAGCCGCTGAAGGTCCACGGGCCGATCGGCGGCCAGAAATACCGTACCACCCAGTCCAAGCGAGGCTGGTGCACGTCGAAGGCGTTGAAGTACACCAGAATCCCCCACGACAGCGCCAGCGATGCGAAGAGCAGCTTACGAGGACACATCAAACATCACCCGCCTCGATTTTACCAGCGGGATGGTTACCACTATTTAGATAGACTCGCAGACTCGTCTCGGCAGTAGATGATAAACCATGTTTAAAATTGCCACCTTTGGTGGCACCGGCCGTAGAATGAGACGATGCGGGTCTGTCTTCTTGTCCTGATATCGGCGGTTTTCACAGTCAGTGTTTCCACAGCGTCGCTCTTGAAGATCAACCGCGGAGAAACCATCGTCTTCTTCGGAGACAGCATAACCGTGCAAGGCCCATACACATATCCTGACTACATCGAAGCCTACCTCCTCGCCCGGCTTCCAAAACACAAGCTGGATTTCTACAACTTCAGCCTGGCGGGCGGTACGGCAAGCCAAGGGAGCGAAAGATTCACCCGCAACGTGGTGCCCCAAAAACCCACCCTCATTTTCGTCAACTTCGCGATGAATGACGGCAACCGGCAAAGCCCGTACCAACACTCTGTGCTTAAGGAGTTTATAGCCGCACAACGGTCACTGGCCAAGCAGATTGCAGCCTGCGGCGCTAGGGAAGTGCTGCTGACGAGCTCCTGTTTCGACTACAAGGGTAAGGCTCAACGGTTCCCCATCATGAGCTTTACGATGAAAAAACAGTACTTCACCACCGACCCCGAACCTGGCCTGATTCCTCAATACAACGCCACGCTCAGCTATCTGGCGCAGGGAGTGCTCCAACTTGGCAGAGAGCTCAATATTCCAGTCATTGACATTTTTCACCCCATGCTGGACATTCAGCGGGCATTCAAGAAGGACAATCCGACAAGAACATTTATCCCAGACGCCATACACCCCAATCACGCCGGGCATCTCATCATGGCATATCTCGTCCTCCGGCAGATCGAAGCCCCGCGTCAGGTGGCACGCATCAGGCTCGCGCAAGGAAAAATCCAGGAACTCCAAGGAGCCAAGATCGAGTCGTTCCGAGCCGACAGCTCTTTGATCGACTTCAAGCTCACCCTCCCCTTTCTCCCCCTTTACCCTTCTCCGAAGGGACGTTACGCCCTGGCTCTGGTGCCCTTTCAAAAGGAGCTTAACGATTTCGTCCTGCAGGTCAGCGACTGGAGCCAACGGGATGATTATCATCTGTTGATCGATGACCGGCTGGTCGCCGTCGTGTCAGGAACAAAGCTGGCGAACGGCCTTGATCTGGGCCTGCTCGACTCAGCGCCCTGGAATCGCAAGGGACGGCAGTTCGTCGAAGCTGTGAACGCGCACGCGAGAAGGAAGAGGGAATTATGGAGTTACACGACCCGGGTCAGCCCAAAAAACAAGAAGGAGATTCTTGCCTTCGACAAGTTTGTGAAGTTCAGCAAGCAACACATCAGAGGGCTCGCCCAGGCCATGCGGAAACACGTGCAGGCTAGCGCCTATCATGTTTCTCTCCTCCCCGGCAACCCCTGGCATGACCGTTCACGGCTGCCCTTTGTCATCGATGGGTGGGAAGGGTCCAACCCGGAGCAGTGGAGTGCCCTCGGGAGGCACACGCGGATTGTCCCGACCGAGTCTCATCACACCCAAGGCCGTCAGGCCGTCAAGGTCTACTTTGAACTCTTCGCAGATGACGTGCCGGGAATTTCTTCGGTCTTCAACCCACCGTTAGATCTCAGCGCCGTCCGCAAGGTTGCGGTGGATGTGTACACGCCCCCCGACGCTGTTTCAAGAAAAAACAACCTGTCCATTGTCCCGGGAATCCAGTTCGCTGAAGACACCACCGGCGCTTTTCATGATCCCATTCCACTGCTTGCCAGGGGGTGGAACACCCTCGTGATCGATCTGGATGACGCCCATTGGATACAGCCACCGTACAGCGCAGGACCTTTGGCTCGCCAGCTTCTCAAGCGCGTCACCGGCTGGGAGATCACCTTGACCGCCGCGACCTCCAAGACCAAAGGATTCATCATCCTGGACAATTTGCGCGCCTTGGAATAGGCTCGCGGACTCGCAGACTCGTCTCGGCATTTGTCAGAAATCGATATAGATAAATTTTGAGCCCCGACCGGATAAGAGCACCGCCACCACAATACTGGCCCACATGACCAAAACCCAGACCAGATCAACGAGGATGTCCCGCTTGCGCCGCTTGCCCTTCATCTCACCACCAGAAGATCCGCTTCAACGCGTAGCAGGCCCGGGGGAAGTCCATACAAAAAAACGCCCATCCGATGTTCACCGAAAAAAAAGTCAACACCGTCGCGGTGATGGGGTTCAGCGACAGGCCTCTCGGAACCAGATGGTTTTTCCAGAACCGGTGGACAATCATGAGCACGCCATGCCAAAGCCCCCAAACCACAAAATTATAGGCCGCGCCGTGCCACAACCCGGAGAGGCCAAAGGTAATGCCCAGGTTGAGCGCCGTCCGGTATTCCCCCTTCAGCGAGCCTCCAAGCGGAGTGTAAATATAATCGAAGATCCACCGCCCGAGTGAAATATGCCAGCGCCGCCAGAACTCCGCGATGTTCCGGCTGAGATACGGCCAGTTGAAGTTTTCCGGAATCCTGACGCCGAACAGATTACCGCTGCCAATGGCGATATCGGAATACCCCGAGAAGTCGAAGTATATTTTCATACCGTACGCCAGCACCCAACCAAGGATCGTGAATCTGTCGGCCGTATACAACGCCTGAGTGTTGAGCTGGTCCGACCAGAGCGCGAACGTGTCGGACAGCACGTGCTTCTTCACCAATCCAATGGCGATTCGCGCGGCGCCCTGCACCGCCAGGCGTGGGTCAAAGCGAGCCGTCTCAACCTGGGGGGTAAACTCCTGAAAGCGCTTGATCGGACCCGCCACCATGGTTGGAAAGAAGTAGATGAAACCCATATACTGCCGGATCGTTGACCCCTTGATCCGCCCTGCGTAACAATCAGCCGCATAGTGGATGAACTCAAACGTGAAAAAACTTACCCCGAGGAGCAGGATCAGCCGCGGAAGACTTTCAAGACGCGGGAGCATCCAGGCTCCGGCCAGATCGTTCCAGGCGCCGGTAAAAAAAATGAGATACTTAAACGCCGCGAGGATGCACACGGCCTGGACGATGCCGAAGATGCACCACCGGGAACCTGGCCGGTAAAGCCGGGTGGTCAGCAGTTCCCAGTAGAAGATGAGAACGGCTAACGCGCCCCACAGGCCGCCGAAATGAAGATACCCGAAATAGATGAAAAAACCTGTCCCGTAGAGCCCGATCGCCAGGAACCGCCAGCCACGCGGCACCAGATGAAACGCGGCCACGCAGGGTAACAGGAACAGAATGTAAAATCCGATCTCGTTGAAGATCATCGAAGCGCGCGCAGGACTGTCGTGCGGGTATCCGCGTACAACCGCCTGGCGAACATCCTGTTCCCCTCGCCAACCAGATGCTCGTATAACTGGAAGTACCGGTCGCCAGGAACCGGATCAAACCCTCCTTCCCGGGCGTTGTAATCGATAAAAAGATTCCGTTTTCCCCCTGAGAGAGACCGCAACATCCTCACGTTAGAGGTGTAGATACCCTCGTTGTAATAATGCAGGCGCTCATTCAACCAGCGCGAGAATGGCGACATGATGCCGATCAATACACAGCGATGCGAATTGGAAAGCCCGTAAAGCTTGCGGAGGAAATACGCGTCCGCGCTGTCCTCGTTCATGCGCACGTTTGGACAAGCCGCAACATACGCCTGCATGACGCGCTGTTTAAGTTCAGGCGAAAACTCCCCTATGGGCAGGTTCCACTCATCAAGGGGGAGACGGACCGGGGCTGCGTGACGATCACTTCCTGCAATGAGGGCACGCCCGGCGGCGGCAGCGCGGATCAGCCAGTTCCGGGGGTGGAAGAACTGCAGGAACAGATCCTTCAGTTCTATACGCCGGTCCCAGAGGACCCAGGAACGGCTGAGCCCCCTCTCGAGCCAGTCCTCAACTGAAAAGACCCACCCGTGCCCGCCTTCCCCCCGGTCAAGCTGCAGGTGCGCATGGTCCTCCGCACTCACCCGTGGCCTAATCTCCCGCCAGAGGCCAGAATAAGCCACGCGCTCCTGCGGCTCCGGGGTAAACACCCGGAAGTTGATGTTGAAAATGATGACGGGGACGAACGGCGCCAACTCCCGCGCGATGTAATAGCGCGACGCCAGATCCAGGCCGGCGGTGCTGATGTTGTAGACGGAAACGGGCTCACCCAGTTCCTGTTTCAACAGTTCAGCGTAATACTCAGGCAGATTCTTCGCACCACGGGGAATCCGGGACTTGAACGATGAATCACCGAGAAACACCACCACCTTCTTCCCGCTCTGCGAAGTGGAACGGATATGCTCAACAACCTGCCCAAGGCGCGCCAAACTGTTGTAGGGGAGCACATAGTCGTCCTCGAAATCAGGCGGCGGGACAATCCGGTACACGACAGCATCGGTGACGGCGAGCATGACGGCAAGCAGCCCCAAGCGCCACCACCAGCGGCGCATTCGTAGAGATTCTCCAATGAATTCGGACAGCACGGAGAACCACGGGCGCACGGCGGTCTGCCTGTCGGTCCAGAGTGCCCCCCCTTTCGCTGAAGACCGGGGCATTTTCTTAAACATCAAAAATAACCTGCGCCCGCCACCCACCACCGGCCTGCTCAACGTGCACCTGGTGATAGGTGATGGCCTTGATCTCACGAATCGCTGGATGGCGGCCATCTTCCCGCACCTCTCCCCGCCCTTCCCCTACAGCTCGCGTGCTGGAAAGCTCTAGCATCTTCACCTCAGCCACCAGGAACCCTTCGGTGTCATACCGGTACAACCACTCTTTCAGCCAGCGCACCAGCAGTTCTCCCAGATCGGATCCGGTCACTTCGACCCGCCGGGTCCCACGCAATCGGACAGCGGAGAGGTCCGACAGGCAGGCGGTGAGTCCCCTCGCAGCCTCCCCGAAGAGCTCGGGCAGATTCGCCGCCTCGATGACCAGCCCCAGCTCCGCATCGTGATCTAGAAACTCAAACGACGCCATGCTTATTTTTAACCCGCTCACATCTTACGCCCACGCCACCGAAGGTGGCGAACTCTAAAGATGATTTACCATCCGCTAGGCGCAAGGCCGTGTTATAAGGGGCCGATGCGCTCCTGGATGATGGCCGTCATACCGCTGGCGGCGGCCGCCCTGCTGCTGCCGTGCCTGACCGGGCATCGCATCCTGGCGGGGTTCGACCACTTGGCGATCTGGTACCCTTTCATGACGTACGCGCAGGCGGGGTACCAGGAAACTGGTATGTTGCCACAGTGGATTAGACAGATCTTCGGCGGTATGCCCTTAGGAGCCTCATTGGTTCCAAGTCTCTACTACCCCACGGATCTCCTGTGCTGGCTGCTGGGCATCCCCGTTCACTGGTTTTACACCCTGGACACCGCTGTGCATCTGACGCTAGCTGGGTTTGGTGTGATCAGGCTCGCGCGCACCTTCGGGCTCTCGATGTCGGCCGGCTTGATCGGAGGTCTGGCCTACATGTTCAGCGGGTACTTCATGACCCAGATGAACGTCGGCACCGTGGTCTTCATCCGCGGCGCCGCCTGGCTGCCATGGATCTTCTGGGCAGCACAGCGGGCCGTAGACTCGGGGACCGCTCGACCGTGGATAACCCTGGGAGCCCTTTTGAGCCTCCTGCCGCTCACCGCGTGCTACCAGCTCTTCGCCTACCTCGTCCTGGTGCTGCCGGCTTTCGTCTGGGCCACGAGCCCGCCCGCACGCCGGTCCCGAACGCTTTTCGCACTAGCCGTCACCGGCATGCTGGCGGTCACGCTGGCGGCGCTGACCATTTTGCCGGCGGCGCGCTATTTTCTCGCTTCCATGCGGGCCGACTCCGCCACAGACTGGTCAAGCATGGAACCGTTTTTGTCTGCGGAGATCCCCGGCTTGCTCGTTCGCGACCTCTTCGGGCACAACCCAAAGACCAAATATCCTGGCATCGTCGTCCTACTCCTTGCTACGCTGGGCGCAACCCAGAACTGGCAGAAGGCGTGGCTCTGGCTGCTCCTCGGAGCGGCCGGACTCCTCCTGGCCCTGGGGCCTGCCACGCCCGCCGGGGTCCTGTTCGCCTGGCTTCCCCTCTGGGGGAGCTTCCGGATATCCTCCCATTGGATCCTTATCTTCCAGCTGGCTGCCGCGATGTTGTGCGCTTTAGGCGCCGAGCGGATATGTTCACAGAGCCTTCCCGGTCGAACAAAAAGCTTGAAGCACCTGGCTAGCATCGGACTTGCCCTGGGCATGATCCTCGGTGGAGCGGCTTTGGGGCATCGTGCGATCTGGGAGCAGATACAATCCACAGCCTGGGTCAAAGAACGCATGGCGCACGCGAAGTTCGACGAGGGCTCACCCGTCAAGACATTCGGCAAAGCCCTCGGCCTCGCCGCAGGCCGTAGCTTGACGACTGCGGGAGTCGCAGCGGCGCTCGCGGCCATCCCCGCGAGTAGCGGCGTCGCCCTGGCGGTGTTCAGCCTAGGGATCGCTGCTGACCTCGTCGTAACCGGTGGGCCGCACCCGAACACGCTTGTCGCGGCCGAATTCGCCAAGAACGATCCAGTGAAGAGCCCGCTCATCCGGACTCTTCAAGCCCTGCCGGGGCCGTTTAGGATCTACACCGAGGAGTCGCACATCCTCGTGAACTATCGCATTCCAGCCGGGCTGGAATGGGTTAAAGGCTATCACGGCGCGCCGCTGGCCAAGTTTGCACGCTTCTACGATCACGCCATTCAGTGCCCAGATCTCCCGAACATCTTTGCTTGGTTAAACGTGCGCTACTACCTCACTCGCGACCTAAGCCGTTTTCCATCGCTCATCCCGCGTTCCCGGTTCACAAGCGAGGATGGCCAGGGCTACTGGATCTGTGAGGACCCTGCGGCATTGCCGCGTGTGTTTTTCGCTCAACGCACAAAGCCGGCGGTGTCCGATGAGATGACCCTCTCCCTTCTCTGCGCTGCGCCGCCAGGCCGCCGCGAAGTCTTCATCACCATCCCGCCGGCGGCATCATCTCACGCCGGCCAAGTCTTGAGCGTTTCACGCGGCGCCGACTCAATCCAAGCTGAGGTCGAAGCTTCTAAACCAGGGCTGGTGGTGTTTTCGGAAGTGGACTACCCCGCGTGGAGCGCGTTCGTGGATGGTATCCGGCAGCCGATCATTCCCGTCAACGTGCTCCTGCGGGGGATCGCGGTGGGACCCGGCCGTCACCGCATCGAAATGGCATATGACTCCATCGTCTTCAAGCTCGGCCTGTGGCTCACCTTTGCCAGTTGGGTAGCGCTAGCGGGGTGCCTGGCGATCCGCCTCAAGGCAACCTGATCTGGCCGGCCCTCTCCCCCTGGTCTTGCCAGGTCATTTGGGTCCAGCCGCCGAACTCGCGCCGCAAAGCAGCATCGTCAAAACTCAGCGGCAGTGGCGGACCTGATCCAGCCGGGTGTGGATCTTGCAAAACCCGATATAATGCCGCGGAGCCCAAACGGATCTCCTCGGCCATCCAGCGATCCCACAGGGTGGCAAGCAGGGCTCGTTCCCGTCCGTTGAACTTCAACATGGGATGCCCCCGTAAGTGTTTCATGCGCGCGGTCTCCATATCGTTGAAATACACATACGAAGCGCGCTGGCGCAGGCGTTTCGCCGCTTCCGTGGCGCTCCCCGAAGCGTGGACAATGTCATCAAACACCTGGCGGTCGTAGCCTGCATGATTGATAACCGGACGGCGCCAGTGGAATCCCCTCGCATCGCCCACCAGCAGCACCCGAGCACGCGGGGAAAGCTGCCGGGCGGCCCGGGCGGCCATCACGGTGTAGGGGTTAGTGATCAGACGGGCTTTGAGTTCAGCCACCGATTCACGGCCGGCCAATAACTCCACCGGATCAAACGCCCGCCTCCATTGAGGGATCAACCGACACAGAGCGGCCGCTCCCATGAACACAAGGAGAGCCAGGCTGGCCCCGCGCAACCAGGCCCGGTTCCTCCCTGTTTCCCACACCGCCCAGGCGATGACAATTCCCAGGAGCATCCAAGTGGCCAGGTGATACTGGGCGAGGCGAGTCACCCCTATCCAGAACACGAAGGAGAACCCAGCCACCACGAGGTACAGACGTTGGGCTACGGAGAATCTCGGCATGAATACCAGGAGCGGAGCGAAGAGCACTAGAAGAGAGCCAGGGCCATCGCCCAGGGTGAGCCACGAACCCATACCGGGAGCCACCACGGAGGCGGCCCCCGCAAAAAACTGCCGAGCGTGATCAGGATCTAGCTGCCGACCCGCTGGAAACCAGCCGGTGGCGAATGGATAGACCGGATTGCCAACCACGACGGTATTGCGGAGCCACCA
>CAZPLZ010000099.1:0-12885 GCA_964587525.1 uncultured bacterium
GCCCCAACCAGCGGGTTGGTCCCCACCGCTCCTCGCCCCCGCTCGGCCAGCTCGATCGCCCGGTGCATAAAAAGAATGTCTTTCCCCCTCATTGCACTTACCATGGTTTGATACCGAGGTCCTTACAGATTTTCTTTGCGAGGAAATCGTCAATTTCCCTATGCCGCGGAACGGAAGAAACCTTCCTGGAGATGAAATTTATAAAAATGCTGTGTTTCTTACCCTCTCGAAAAAGAACGCAGACAACTGCCGCTGAGCCTTGAGAACGAGTTGCAAAGCTTCGTGAAGGTTTTTCCGAGCCTCACCGAGTGTCCTTCCCTGCGTGTTCACGCCCTGAACCTCTTGAACATAACCGACGTACCATCGTCCTCGTTTTTCATAAACTGCCGTGTATTTTCTGTTGGCCACAACAATTCCTCCTCACCTGCATCATTTTACCATTCTCTGCCTCAAACCCGGCGGCGGTACATCCGCTTGGGTTCCCCTAGCGGATGATTTCGGTGCCCACACCTCTGGTGGTAAAGATTTCAAGCAAGAGCGAGTGGCGGAGGCGGCCATCAACAACGTGCGCCTTCTTCACACCTCTTCGCAGCGCGCCCAGACAGGAGCGCACTTTGGGTATCATGCCTTTGGAGATCACACGACTTCCGATCAAGGCGGAAGCTCTCTTTGCCGTCAGCGAGGACAACAGCCGGCCCTGTCCATCCTGAATCCCGGCCACGTCGGTCATGAGGATGAGCTTGGCGGCCTTGAGCCGGGCGGCCAGCGCTCCCGCCACGTCATCCGCATTGACGTTGTAGAGCTTTCCACCGGCCCCCACCCCCACGGAGGACAAAATGGGAATTTGTTGATTGCGCCAGGCCCAAAGAAGCGGCCCAAGTGAAAATCCTGAGACTTTTCCCACATACCCGAGATCTTCGTGCCGGGAGGCGCCCTTCAAGCGGAGCTTGCGCACCCGCACCACCGCGCCCCGGCGCCCGCTGAAGCCCACGCTGGGTTCACCCATCCCATGAAGTCGCCGCACGATCCGCCGGTTGATCTAATCCAGCACCTGCGCGGTCAGCCGCATGGTCTTGGCGTCCGTTACCCGTAGGCCGTGCACGAACCTAGGCTGCCGGCCAGCCTTCTTCTGTGCCTCGCTGATCTCCCGGCCCCCGCCATGCACGACGACAGGCCTGATGCCCGCCGTGTGAAAGAAGAGCACGTCCTGCATCACGCTCTCCTCCCCGCCCGGCAGGTCCTGGATGCTGCCGCCGTACTTGATGACAAACGTCTTGCCCGCGAACGCCCGCAAATACGGGAGTGCCTCCAGCAGCACATCCGCCTTCGCAATCGCTTGCTTCATGAAAGCACGGCGGCGGTAACGTTACGCACGGGGGTGGGCATGAGCATAGATCTGCTTTAAGCGCTTCACGGTGACGCGGGTGTACACCTCCGTGGTGGTCAGGCGCGTGTGCCCCAGCAGCTCCTGCACCACCCGCAGATCGGCGCCGCGCTCAAGCAGGTGGGTCGCAAACGAGTGCCTTAGCATGTGCGGTGTCACCTGCTTGCCCAGGCTGGCCAGCCGGGTCAGCGTGGCGAAATCCTTGGCGAGCTGGCGCTGAGAGAGCCGGCCCCACCGGGTGACGAAGACCGGGACGGTCTCCGCAGGCCGCCCGCAGGCCACCCAATACAACTTGAGCGCATCCTGAGACTGCCGGCCCACCGGGACCATGCGCTCCTTGGCGCCCTTACCGGTGACGCTGACAAACCCCTCCGCGAAGTCCACATCCCCCCAAACGAGCCCCAGGGCCTCGCTCGCCCGCAACCCGCTGCCATACAGCAGCTCCAGGATGGCCTTCACCCGAATCCAGCGCACGTTGCTGCCCTTGATCCCCACGGCAAGCGCGGCGCGGAGGACCTTCAGCACCTCGCCTTCGTCCAGCGCCCGCGGGAGTGGCCGGCCTCTCCGCGGGCTTCGCACCCCGAGCGCCGGGTTGGCCTTGAACCAGCCTCGGCGGCACCCGTGCTGGAAGAACGACCGCAGCGACGACAGCTTCCGCGCCAGCGAGCTGGCACCCAGCCCGCGGCGCAGGGATTCAGCCGCGAACCCCCGCACATCGGCGACGCTCACCTCCTCCCAAGAGCCCGCCCTGCCCTCCCTGCCCAGGTGACGCGTGATCTCGTTCAAGTCACCCCGATAGGCTTGAAGGGTGTGCGGCGACGCGCCGCGCTCGGCGGACAAGGCTCTCAAGAACTGGTCAATCCGAACGTGCAAACCTGCTGGAGCCATCACCATACGAAGGTCACACCTTCGAGAGCACGGGGGTCCGCAGCCGTTCCAGGACCCGGGCGAGAACCTTTCCCGTGTGCGACTCGCGCACCTTGGTCACCTGCTCCGGCGTCCCAGCGGCGACCACCCACCCACCCGCGTCACCGCCCTCCGGTCCGAGGTCCACGATGTAATCCGCGGTCTTGACGACATCCAGGTTATGCTCGATCACCAGCACGGTGTTGCCGGAGTCCACCAGCCGGTTGAGCACCTCCAGCAACTTGCGCACATCTTCAAAGTGCAGCCCGGTCGTAGGCTCATCCAGGACATAGAAAGTCCTCCCCGTGGAACGCTTGCTCAACTCCGTGGAGAGCTTCACCCGCTGCGCCTCCCCGCCAGAGAGCGTGGTGGCAGGCTGCCCCAGCTTGATGTAACCCAGCCCCACGTCATAGAACGTGCCCAGGATCCGTGCAAGCGGTGGATGAGCTGCAAAGAACTGCACCCCCTCGTTCACCGTCATATCGAGCACCTCCGAGATGTTCTTGCCCTTGTACGTGATCTCCAGGGTTTCCCGGTTATACCGTTTGCCCTTGCACACCTCACAGGGGACGTACACATCCGGCAGGAAGTGCATCTCGATGCGCAGGATCCCGTCACCCTGGCAGGCCTCACAGCGGCCGCCCTGCACATTGAACGAAAACCGCCCCGGGGCGTACCCCCGCACCTTGGCGTCCGGAAGCGAGGCGAAGAGGTTCCGGATGTGGGTGAAGGCCCCCGTGTAGGTGGCGGGGTTGGACCGGGGCGTCCGGCCAATCGGCGACTGGTCCACCACGATCACTTTGTCCAAGTACTGCGCTCCATCCATGGAGGTGTACTTAGCCGATTTGATCGGGGTGCGGTACAGCTCGTGGATCAGCGCCGGATAGAGAGTTTCGGCTACGAGGCTGCTCTTGCCGGAACCTGACACCCCGCAGACACACACGAACGTGCCCAGGGGCAAGCGGACCTCATCGCCCTTGAGATTGTTCTCCCGGGGCCCCTTGAGCGTCAGCCACTTCCCGTTCCCCTCTCGCCGCTGTTTCGGCACCGGGATCACCCGGGCGCCCGACAGATACTGGCCAGTGAGCGACGCCGTGGTGTGCATGATCTCCTGTGGTGTCCCGGCAGCAACCACGTAGCCGCCCTCGACGCCAGCGCCCGGTCCCAGGTCCAGGAGATAGTCGGCCCCTTCCATCGTTTCGGCATCGTGTTCAACGACGATCACGGTGTTCCCCAAATCACGCATCGCTTTCAGAGTCGAAATCAGCCGGGCATTGTCCCGCTGGTGCAGCCCGATGGAAGGCTCATCCAGGATATACATCACACCCACCAGGGAAGAGCCGATCTGGGTCGCCAGGTGGATTCGCTGGGACTCGCCCCCGGACAGGGTTCCAGCGGCACGGTCCAGGGTCAGGTAATCCAACCCGACATTGCTGAGGAACTTGAGCCGGGCGCGGATCTCCTTGAGTATCTGCCCGGCTATTTTCTGCTCCCTGGGCGTCAGCTTCACGTTCTCGAAAAATTCCGCGGCGTCCTTCACCGACATGACTGTGACCTCGCAGACGTTGAGACTGGCGATCTTCACGGCCAGCGCTTCTTTTTTCAGCCGCGCTCCCCCGCACGCCTGGCAGGCCAGCTCCCGCACGTACCGGGACAGGATCGCGGAATCCAGGTCGCCCTCGGTCTCGGTCTCATCATGGCGCTGCCGCAGGATTTCCAAAACACCCTCAAATTTCCCAAAATACCGCTGTTGCTTCCCATCCCTGTAATATTTCACCTCGATCTCCTCGTCGGAGCCGTGCAGGATAATCTCCTTGGCGGCGGCGGGAAGCTTCTTGAACGGGAGATCCAGCCGGAACCGGTGGCGATCCGACAGCGCCTTGAGCATCTGATGATAGAACAGCGCCCCAGGATGGTCCCATGGCCGGATCGCACCAGCGATCAGCGGGCGGTTTTCGTCAATGGCCAGCCGTGGGTCCACCTCGGTGGTCGAGCCTAAACCATTGCATTCTGGGCACGCGCCGAACGGGCTGTTGAACGAGAACAGCCGGGGCGACAGCTCCTCCATGGAGATGCCGCAGTCCGGGCAGGCCAGCGTTTGGGAAAACACGTGCGTGTGGCCGTTGATCTCAGCGCTCATGACGCCCTGTCCTAGCTTCAGCGCCAAGTCCACCGAGTCCGCGAGCCGCTTCGCGATCGCTTCAGATACGACGAGCCGGTCCACCACGACCTCAATCATGTGTTTTTTGTTCTTATCGAGCTTGATCTCCTCCGTCAGCTCGCGCAGCTCCTTGTCCACGCGGACCCGAACGAAGCCCTGACCGCGGAGTGATTCAAAGATCTGCCGGTACTCCCCCTTCCGCCCGCGCACCACGGGCGCCAGGATCATCAGCTTGCTCCCGCGGGGCTGAGCTTGAACGCTGTCCACGATCTGGTCCACGGTTTGACGGGTGATGGGCTTGCCACAGTTGTGGCAGTGCGGCTGGCCGATACGCGCAAACAGGAGGCGCAAATAATCGTAGATCTCGGTGACGGTGCCCACCGTGGACCGCGGGTTGTGGCTGACCGCCTTCTGCTGGATGGCGATGGCCGGCGACAGACCCTCGATCGAATCCACGTCCGGTTTCTCCATCTGGCCGAGGAACTGGCGGGCATAGGTGGACAGCGACTCGACATACCGGCGCTGCCCCTCAGCGTAGAGCGTGTCGAACGCCAGCGAGGATTTCCCTGATCCGGACAGTCCGGTGATGACGATGAACTTGTCCCGGGGCAAAGTCAGGGAGATGTTTTTAAGGTTGTGCTCCCGCGCGCCGCGAATAACGATATTCTGGTGGGCCAAAAGACACCCCCCTCAAAAAGAATTTAGAAGCCGAATTCTTCCTTCATCGTGAGGTACTGGATGAATTTCTCGAGGTTCTCAGTGCTCAGCACAACGATCTGCCCGTCCTGGATTTCGATGATCTTGCTCTGACGGAGCTTCTGGACCACGTCCTGCACCTTGGGCAACTCGTCCTCCATCCCCACGTCCTTAGCCAGCTCGCGTTCACCAAAGGGGAACTCCATCTTGATGCCCCCGGGACCCTTGACGCCACGCTGATGGCACTGCATCAGAATGTGGCCAGCGATCCGCCGGTTCACGTCCTTGATCAGCAGGTTCTCAATCTGCTTGTTGGTGTCCCGCAGCCGGTTACTCAAGTTCTTGAGGATCTTACGGACGATGGCCGGGTTGGACTGAATGTGCATCTCGAATGTTCGCTCGTCGAGCATGATCGCACGGGTCTCCTGCACCGCCCGCGCGTTGGCGGAGCGGGGCGCCTTGTCAATGATGGCCATCTCGCCGAAGAAATCCCCCGGCCCGTAAAACGCCAGCGACTTCTCACCCTTGGAAGTGGTCAAGTACACCTCCACCTTGCCAGTCTGGATGACGTACATGAAATCACCGGTATCTCCTTGTTTAAAGATAATCTCCTGAGGCCGGTAGGACCTCGAAAATTTTTCAAGCGCTTCTGGACCTTCCGCCACGTGCGTTTCCTCCTCGAGTTTCTCCTCGGAGCTTACTTATCGTTGCCCCGAGTGAAACATTATACCCTCAGATTCAGAGAGGCCACAAGATCAACTCGAAGCTTCCACCGCACGGAAAGACTGGTATTAAGGAGATTTCCGTTTGGCCTTCCCCGCCGTGGAGCCGCCGAAACCGCGCAGATGCCAGTCGTCGGCCCACAGATTGAAAAATATTTTCTTCATGGGGTTGGCCTTGATCACCGCTTCGTTAAGCTCCACCCCCAGCCCCGGCTTCACCGGAGGCGCGATGTAGCCGTCCACCACCCGGGGGAAGCCGATGATCGCATCACGCACGTGCGGTTCGGCGAAATCGTCGAAGACTTCCTGGATCTTGAAATTGGTCATGGTGAAATCCGCATGGACAGACGCCGTGGTGCAGACCGGGCCCTGGGAGTTGTGCGGCGCCACCGTGACATACCGGGCGTCAGCCATGGCCGCCATTTTCTTCATCTCCAGAATGCCTCCGCAGTGGGTGACGTCAAACTGCGCGATGTCGATCCGGCCGCGCTCCAGCAGGTCCCGGGCCCCGTACCGGGTGTAGCACCGCTCACCCGCCGCCACCGGGATCAGGCCGGTGATCTTGTCCGCCGCCCTCCCCAGCTCGTCATAATTGTCCGGTGGCACCGGCTCTTCAAACCACGCCGGCTTGAAAGGCGCCAGCTCCCTTGCCATCTCGACCGCGGTGGCCGTGGAGAAGCGTCCGTGGCCTTCCACCATGATCTCCACGTCCGGCCCCACGGCGTCCCGCAGCGCCTCGATGATCCCGATGGACAACAGCTTCTCCTTCCGCGTCAGCTCATACGCGCCGGGGCCAAACGGGTCCACCTTGAGCGCCTGGTATCCCTTGTCCAGCACCACCTTCACCCGTTTGGCATATTCCCTGGGGGTGCGCTTCACGGTGTACCAGCCGTTCGCGTAGGCTTTGAGCTTTTCGTGGCACCGGCCCCCCAGCAGCTTATAAACAGGCAGCCCGGCCGCCTTGCCGACGATATCCCAGCAGGCGATCTCCACCGCGCTGATGGCGGTGGTGGCCATCACCCCGCCTCGCCAAAATTCGTTCCGCCACATCCGCAGCCACAGGTCTTCGATATCAAAAGGGTCGGAGCCCAGCACATGCCTGCGCTTCACCCCCTCGAGATACCCCAGGACTCCTTCTTCGCGGTTGACCAGCGTGGCTTCACCGATCCCGGTCAGCCCCTCATCCGTCGTAAGCCTGAGAAAAATTAAATTCCGCCACGCTGAACCCATGGGAAAAACTTGCATGTCGGTAATTTTCATCCGCCCCCTCACCCTACCTTCTCCCTCTTATCAGTCTATTTCCACAGCATACGCACGGCCATCAAAATCAGGAACGCCGCAAAGATACGGCGAAGCCAGTCGCCTGAAATATAAGAGGTTGCTGAAGCGCCAAGGAACGCTCCGAACACCGCGCCGGCCGCTATCAAACCGGCCAGCTTCCACTCCACGTTGGCCAACTGAATGTGCCTTGAGGCCGCTATGATTGCGGTCGGTACGATCGCGGCAAGGGATGTGCCAATCGCCTTGTGCGGATCCACTTGAAAGAGCAAGATGAGCATCGGCACCGTCACGACGCCGCCACCCACCCCGAGTAAGCCACCCATCACCCCAGCAAACAGCCCTACCCCGACCAAACCTGTTTCTTTCACCGGACGCCTCCTTTTGTGCCATGGCTAACGCATGTCATGCTTTTCCAGCAAATCACTATGATACGCTAGTCCTCTAACACGGAACTTCAGCATGGAAGACATAATTGGAAACTAAAGAGTGAATTATCATCAAGGGATCCAGAAAGCCGCCTGGCTGTTGCTGGGTTTCCTCGCCACCATAAGCCTTGGCGCCATCCCAACAGCGGATGCGCTCACCCTGACCTACGAGGATGTGATCCGGCGAGCGGTCGAGAACAGCCCCGAGGTGCGCCGCGCAACCGCCGAACTGGGGCTGGCCAACACCGATGAGCCTTCTGTGCTTGCCAGCACAGACCCGGAATTTATCGTCAGTGGATTGCATAGATTCGACGAGACCCCCCGGGCGGTGCCGCAGATCTTTGGAACCCGCACCATCAGTGAAGTCTTCAGTGCCGGTTTTAAGAAGCGCACGCTGATTGGAACTGAAATATCCCTCCTCGCTGACACCACCCAGCAGGATACCAACGCCAACCCGTTCTTCCGACCGGTAAATCCGACCATTGATTCCTCGCTGTCGCTGTCAATTAGCCAGTCACTGCTCAAGAATTTTTGGGGCCGGCCGGACCGCGCCCGGCGGGCTCAGGCGCGAGCAGGCGTTCGTGCAGCACAGGCCCGGCTGGCTCGAGCCCAGGATGTAGCGGGCTTATTCGCCGGTGAGGCCTTTCTGGATTTCGTGGCGGCGGATAAGGAAACCGCACTTCGCCGGGAGGCAGCTTTGGATGCGCAACGGTTTTTGAACACGATCAAGGAAAAACGTGCCTACAGCCTGGTCGAGGAATCCGATCTGGCCCAGGCCCAGGTCAACCTTGAGCTGCGCAAATTGGAGGAGGAAAGCGCCGTCTCCCGGCGCAAACAGGCACGGCTTAAGCTGCTCATGGCGATCCACGCGAATGAGGCGCTGGCCCGGGATGAACGTGTGGAGGTGGACTGGGATTTCCCCTCCTCACTTCCCGATCCGGAACCCCGTGACCTCGCCACTGTTCTGGCCGAGCGGCCCGACATTCAGGCCCTGACCGCCCGGGAAGAGGCCACCGCCGCTCGGTATCGGCTTCAACGGCTTCAAAGGCTGCCCAATCTAACCGCACTGGGCTCGTACGGCTATGCGGGACTGAAGAGATCGTATGAAAACTCGTTGAAGGATCTTGAGAGCTTAAACCACCCCGTGTACACGGCGGGGATCGCCCTCACCATCCCCATCACCGCCGCGCGGGAGCGCGTCGCAGAAAAGGTCGCGCGCCTCGATCTGGAGATCGCCAAAGCTGACCGGGCCCAGCTTGAAGCCCTCGCCCGGCTGGAAATTCTGGGAACTCGCGAGCAACTTGCCCAGGCACGCAAGCAACTAGCCACAACGGAAGCCATCGTGGCCTTGCAGCAGCGCAAGCTTAAGGCGGAGCGGCGTAATTTCGAGCGCGGCCGTTCCACCACGGAAGTGCTGATCCGGTTCGCTGAGGAAGAACGGGGAGCCCGGCGAGAGCTTCTGTACGCCAAAACGAGTCTCGTGAAGGCCCTGCTGGCACTGCGATACAGCCAGGGCGACCCCATCGGAAGACCGCCCCCCGGCCTCGAGGACTCGGCCCGCCCCCTGTGATCCAGTTCTTTCTCAGGCGCACCGCGTTCACCAACCTGTGCACGCTGCTCCTGCTCGGGATGGGTATCTACCAATTTGCCACGGTCAAACGAGAGGCGTTTCCGGATATCCGGTTCGACCTGGTGACCGTCGTCACGGCGTATCCCGGCGGCGCCTCGGAGGAAGTGGAGCGGCTGGTCACCAATCCCATCGAGGATCAACTCCGCGGCGTCGCTAACATCGACCAGGTCGAATCCTACTCCATCGCCTCCTTCAGCTTCATCGTGCTGCGCCTCAACGAGGGCCTGAGGGACCGGCAGGTGGACCGTGCCGTCGCCGACATCCAGCAAGCCGTCAACCGGGTCCGGGATCTCCCCGAGGAGGCTGATCGCCCCCTCGTCGAGGAGCTCAGCTCAGACCGGCCGCAGATCGCCCTGTCGGTCGTCGGGGGGTCTGCCAATCTTCGAGATCGCGTCGCGGAAGACCTGGCGGACGCATTAGAGGATCTTCCCGATGTGTCGCGGGTCCTTTTTGATGGCAAACCGCCAAGGGAGATCTGGGTCGAGGCTGATCCCTTCAGCCTCGCGAAGCGGGATCTCTCGCTTGGAGAGGTTTCACGTGCGATTTCCGCCCACAACGTCAACCTAACCGCAGGGACCATCAAAGCGGGGCCGCAGGAAATTCAGGTGCGTGTCCTCGGCGGCCTTATGACCGCGAAAGATGTTGGCGATGTCATTCTCCGGGGCAACGACCGGCGGGAGTTCATCCGCGTCCGGGATGTGGCGCGGGTGAAAGAGACCTTTGAGGACGACAACTTGCTGGTGCGCGTGAACGGAGAACCGGCCATCATCCTCAGGATCATGAAGCGGCGCGAGGCCGACAGCATTGGCCTGGCGGATAAAGTTCGAGCCGTGCAAGCACGGTTCGCCCCGAAGCTCACATCACTCGGCCTCTCTCTCGTGGAGAGCGACGACTTTTCCTTCTATATCAAAAGACGGTTGAACGTCATGAAAAACAACATGCTCTTCGGCGGGTTTTTTATCGTAGCGGCGATGCTGCTGTTCCTTAACTGGCGTCTCGCCATCGTCGCGAGCATAGGAATCCCCCTTTCACTCGCCACCGCCTTTGCCATCGGCATGCAACTGGGAGTCACCCTCAACCTTATTTCCGTGATGGCCTTCATTATTGTGCTGGGCATGCTCAACGATGATGCCGTGGTGGTGGCCGACAACATTGAACGCCACCTTCAGATGGGCAAGTCGCGTCAACAAGCCGCTCTGGACGGCACCCGCGAGGTGGTCAAACCTGTGCTGGGCGCCATCCTGACGAGCTGCGCCGCCTTTCTTCCCTTCGCGCTCGTCACAGGGATCATGGGCAAGTTCATGATTATCTTTCCGATCATCGTTACCCTCTGCCTTGTCTCCAGCTTGCTGGAGGCGTTTTTCATCCTTCCCGCACACGCACTCGAAATGACACGGTTCGGCCAGCCGTTCCGGAAACCCTCCTCAACAGGTTGGTACGCAGTCATTGTGGCCCACTACCGCCAAGCCCTTAACTGGTCCCTTGACCATCGCGGAGCGTTTCTGGGCATCGTCGTCTTGTTCGTCGCCGGCACGGCGCTGCTCGCCAAATGGCGCTTACCCATCGTCATGTTTCCGCCCGGCCTCATTGACCAGTTCTTCGTCCAAGTGGAAATGCCACCGGGAACTAACCTGAATGAAACATCGGTCGCTCTCACGCAGGTCGAGCGCGCTGTCACCATGCTGCCCCCCGATGAGTTAGATGTGGTCACCGCGACCGTGGGAATCACCGGAATGGATGAAACCTTGCGGCGGGGCACGCACCTGGCCCAAGCCTATGTTCACCTGACGCCGCAGGAGGGAAGGAAGCGCCTCACCAAAGACATCATCGAGGAGGTACGGCACCGTATCGGCTCGATTCCGGGTATCCATAAGCTCACCTTTGAACGGAGACGTCCGGGACCCCCGGTGGGCAAAGCGATTCAAGTCCGCATCCGGGGCAATGAGACGCGGACGCTCGCAGAAATCGCCAACCGGTTCAAAGAAAACCTTCGGAGCATCCCGGGCGTTTCGGATATCAAGGATAGCTTTGAAGAAGGCAAAAGTCAGCTCCTTATTCATCCCAGGCCGGCAGCCATGGCGTACGCCGGACTGAACACCACCACGGTGAGCCGGCACCTGCTGTCCGCCTTCCATGGGCTTGAGGCGACAAGAATCCGGAGAGCCACAGAGGAAGTAGCCGTCCGGGTCATGCTGGCGCGGGAAGCGCAGGACCGCAAAGCGATTGAAGCGCTGCTGGTGCCCAACGTTCAGGGCCGGCCGGTGCCGCTGGGCCGCCTGGTTCGCCTTACAACAGGACAGGGCGAAGAATATATCGCCCACTACAACTTCCGCCGGATGGTGGCTGTGACCGCAGACGTGGATAACGTGAAGGCCACTTCCCATGAAGTCAACCAAGTCCTCAAAGAGTCATTCAAGGAGCTGCCAAACCAGTTCCCCGGATACGAGGCGATCTATGGAGGTGAGGAAGAGCGAACCCAAGAGTCCTTCCGCTCACTGGGCCGCGCGTTTCCAATGGCGCTTTTACTCAATCTGGCCATCCTCACCGCAATCTTCGAATCCTGGATCCAGCCGTTCCTGATCGCCCTGACGATCCCGATCGGCCTGATGGGCGTCATGTGCGCCCTCCTGGTGCACGGCCAGCCCATCTCATTTATGGCCCTGCTCGGTGCCGTCGCCATGACGGGGGTGGTGGTGAACAATTCGATTGTCCTGGTGGATTTTGTCAACCGCCTGCGGGAGAAGGGCGCCCCGTTGCGCGAAGCGCTCGTGGAGGCCGGAGCCGTCCGCCTGCGCCCCATTTTCGCCTCCTCCGTCACCACCCTCCTTTGCCTCTTTCCCACCGCCTACGGCTGGGGAGGGAAAGAGCCGTTTGTGCAGCCTATTGCGTTGTCCATGGCCTGGGGGCTGACGTTTGCGATGCCGCTGACCTTGTTCATCATTCCCATAGCCTACTCGGTGGCGGAGGATATCCGCCTCAAGTTGAATGTGGAAAAATGGCTAAAATGGTGGAGGGTATGGAGGGAGAGCCGAGCAAACCAGCGGGTATGAAAGAACAAGCCATCAGCCTGTGGAAAGCCGGAACAGACAAGCAACTGAAAGGCGACCTTGACGCAGCCATTAAGGATTACAACCACTCGCTGGAGCTCTACCCCACAGCGGAGGCTTATACCTTCCGGGGCTGGGCCTACTACATGCAAGGCCACATCAAACGCGCCATCGTGGAATGCAAGAAGGCCATCAAAACCGATCCCACGTTCGGCAACCCCTACAACGACATCGGCGCCTATCTGATCGAGCTGGAACACTTCACAGATGCAGTGCCTTGGCTGGAGCAGGCCGCGACGGCTGAGCGGTACGAGTGCCGCCACTACCCCCATTGCAACCTCGGTCGCATCGCTATCGCCAGGGGACAATGGATGGACGCAGTCAAACACTTCAAAGCCTGCCTCACTCACGTGCCGAATTACAAACCAGCCAGATTCTTCCTGACTCATCTTCTAGCAAGAATGAATTAACAGGATGCGGAAAAAGTCCTCCAAAGGCTGTACGGGTCGGAGGGGCTTCGCGGTCGCGGGGCCGACCTGCGCTGCGCGCTGCTCCGTCGCTGGCACGTTCAGCATCCAGTCGCGTCCGGACGCCGATCTGGCCTGCCTTGCTGCGTCGGGATGACCGTGTCGT